>CP076355.1:670833-1001666 GCA_018798825.1 Ochrobactrum sp. BTU1
ACGAGATGAAAACAAGAGCCAGCAGAAGATCGGGAAACGAAGACACCACATCGAGAAAGCGGGAAATTGCTTCATCAATCAGGCCGCGCGATAGTCCAGCCAACAGCCCCAAAATCGAGCCAGCGATAGCACCGATAGCCACAGCGCTAAAGCCGATCAGAACGGAATAGCGCGCACCGTGAACCACGCGTGAAAACACGTCGCGGCCCAAATGATCGGTGCCAAACCAATGTTCTGCAGAAGGCGGCAATTGTGCCTGTAGCGGATCTGCCAGCAATGGATCAGCTGTTGTGAGTAAACCCGGCCAGAGCGTTGCAACGGCAACTAGTGTTAGAAAGAGTGATGGCAATGCAAGTGCGGGGCGTGAAGCAACCAATCGGGTCAGATCACGTAAGCTTGTGCCAGCCGGTTTTGCCGTCGAGTGTGTTTCAAGTGCGGGGGTGACACTCATGATCTATCTCCGGCCTTCGGTTCTCAGGCGCGGATCAATCAGCAGATAGAGCACATCAACGATGGTGCTCATCACCACATATATAAACGCCGAGAAAATAGCGACAGCCAGCACCACCGGCAGGTCGTGATAAAGCACTGCATCAACCGTGATGCGGCCAAGACCGGGACGCCCGAAGACGGCTTCGGTAATAACAGCGCCTGAAAGGAGTCCACCAATCAGCCAGCCGGTCAGTGTCACTGCGGGCAGCGATGCGTGGCGCAAACCATGTCTCAAACGCAGCACAAGATTGCTGGTCCCCCAACTGCGCACTGTGAGCGCAAAGGGTTCTTCCAGCGCGCGTTCCAGACCTTCGCGCAAAACCTGTCCAATGACCGCGCCTAAAGACAAACCAAGCGATAGAGCTGGAAGAACGAGTGCTGCGAAATTCCTGTCCCCCGACACCGGAAACAGCTTGAGAGTGAAGGAGAAGACGAAGAGCAAAACGATGCCAAGCCAGAAGGATGGCGTTGAAATCAGCACAAGTTCTGTGCCGGCCGCGATTGAGCGCGGCAGCTTTTTACCGGCTGTCAAAACAGCGCTGCCCACAGCAAAGACGATTGCCACAAAGAGCGCGGAACCCGCGAGCTTTAGCGTCGGCCACATCTGCGAAAACAACAGCTGTGAAACGTCTGTCTGCAGATAATAGGAACGGCCAAAATCGCCATGCAGAATACGTCCGAGATAGGACAGGTATTGCATGAAGATTGGATCATCCAGCCCCCATTCAGCGCGAATGGCAGCTTCGACTTCAGGCGTGCGTAACTGCTCGCCAATCAGTATGCTGACGATGTCGCCGGGTGCCAAATGGACGCTGATGAAGCTCAGGGTGATTGCCGCCCAAAGAACCAGCAGGCCTGAGCTTATGCGCAGGGTGATTTGTCCCGTAAGGCTGTTCCGCGGAACTCCGAAACGCCGGGGCAACCAGCTTGCGGGTGCGCGACCGATGGTCGTGGTATTTTCAGCATCCATGATCTGTAGCTCCTCTGTGCCGAAGTCCGCAGGACGGCGTGTTTATTCGCTGCGCCAGATGTCGTAAGCGCTTTCAGGAAGTTGCTTGAATGGGCGGAAGCTGATGCCTTTGACATAGCTTGCAGCTGCAACCTGATCTTCAGGCTCGTAAAGCGGCAAGGCATAGGCCTGATCCAAAATGGCGAAGTTTTGCAGCTTGCTGTAAAGCTCAAACCGTTTGGTCTGATCGAGCGTTGAGGCGGCTTCATTCAGCCATTGCGCTAATTCAGGTGCTGAAGCGCGGCTGTAATTGATGTAACCGCCCTTATCGAGTGGCAGGTAATGCAGCTCGATATCGATAGCGTCGGTTGGCGTGTTGGAATTGGCAATCGAGCCAAATTCGCCAGTCTTTCGGCGATCTGTGTAGGTTCCGGCATCCACATAAACGATCTTGAGATCAATGCCCGCACTCTGGCGCGCCTGCGCCTGCAAAGCCTGCAAGAGAACGTCGCGCTGGTCGCGCACTGTTGCCTGTGCCTGAATAACTTCGATGGTCAGCGGCTTGCCATCCTTGGTGCGGAAGCCTTCCGCATTGCGTTCCGTCCAGCCCGCTTCATCAAGAAGCTTGTTGGCAAGCTCTGGATTTGCACCGTATTTTCCTTCGATACTTTTATCGTAGAACTGCGGATCAATAGGCGAGGTGATGCCCCATGCGCGGGTGCGTTCCCCGCGATAGACAGACTTGAGAACGGCATCGACATCAATGGCTGCAACCAGCGCTTTGCGAACATTAAGCTCCTGCGTCGGCCCCCATTCGACATTGAGGAAAAGCGAATAAGGTGTGCCGGTATTCAAAGCCGTCTGATAGGTGAAATCAGGATTGTCCTTGAACAAGGCCGCATCATTGCCGGAAACACCTTCAATGACATCAACCTGACCAGACGTGAGAGCGCCGGTTCTGACCGAGGACTCGCCCAGGAAACGGTAGGTCACTTCATCCAGATAGGCTGGACCCTGATGAGCAGCATTTGCCGGTGCCCAGTTGTAATCCGGGTTTTTTGCGAAGTTGAGTTCCTGTCCTTTGGCATAGCGCTTCAAAATGAAAGGACCGGTTCCTGCAATCTGAGGTCCGCCGGATTTGATTTCTTCAGATTTGAATGCAGCAGGCGAGAGAATTTCCAGGCTGGCAATATAATCGAGAAATGGCGCGTAAATGCCTTTGAGCGTGAAACTGACGGTGTTTTCGTCAAGCGCTTTCGCTTCTGCAATGCGCGACACTGGCCCGGTGCTTGTGCTGCCGGAATAGGCCGGGTCTTTGAGCGCTGTAATGTTGGCAACGACCGCTTCCGCATTGAATTTCTCGCCGTCCGTAAACTTCACATCATCGCGTAGCGTGAATGTGTAGGTTTTACCGTCGTCCGAAATCTTATGATCTTTCGCAAGCCAAGATACATAACCGCCGTCAGCGGTGCGTGCGAGCAGCGATTCATAAGCATTGCGCAGCAGAAGTTTGGTTTTGTCCTGACCATTGAGTTGCGGATTGAGCGTTGCAGGCTGGGTTTCAACGCCCCAGACCAGCTTGCCACCTTCAACGGGTTTGGCGTCTTCCGCGAAGGCCATTTTTGGCAGTGCGACCGCTGCGAAAACTGCGGTTCCGAGTGTCAGGAAATATCGGCGATTAAGCATGTATCGGTCTCTCGTAAGAAGGATGAAATTAATCTTGAAGCCAAATGTCGTAGGCGCTTTCCGGAAGTCGCTTGAAAGGGCGGAAACCAATGCCTTGAACGCGGGTTGATGCGACGATTTGATCGGCTGGCACGTAGAGCGGCAGGCCATAGGCCTGTTCGAGCAGCGCAAAACGTTGCAATTCTGCGTAAGTCTCAAAGCGCTTTTTGGGATCGAGCGTGGAAGCGCCTTGGTCCAGCCATTGGGAGACTTTGGGGTCTTCTGTTCGGCTATAGTTGATCGAACCGCCCTTATCGCGTGGCAGATAATGGAAATAGATGGTGACGCCATTTTCTTGCGTCGTAGTCGAGTTTGGAATGATGCCGTATTCACCGTCTTTCTGACGGCTGGAATAGGTGCCCGCATCGACATATTGCAGTGCAATATCGATGCCCGCATTCTGTCGGGCCTGGGCCTGTACCGCCTGTAACAGAATATCTCGCTGGTCGCGCACGGTGGATTGTGACTGCACAACCTCGATTGTCAGACGTTTACCGTCTTTGGTGCGGAAGCCGTCGGCATCGCGTTCCGTCCAACCCGCGTCATCGAGAAGCTTATTGGCAAGTTCTGGATTAAACCCGTAAGTGCCTTCAATCGACTTGTCATAAAAGTCAGTGTCAGCGGGCGTAAGAATGCCCCAAGCACGTTCGCGTTCACCGCGATAAACCGACTGAATAATGCGTTCGACATCGACGGCAGCCAACACTGCTTTACGGACATTGACGTCGGAAGTGGGTTCGCGGGTGATATTGAGATAGAGCGTATAAGGCGTTCCTGTGTTGATTGAAGTCTGGTAGCTAAATTCCGGGTTATCTTTGAAAAGTTGCGCATCGTTGCCGGAGATGCCTTCTGCGGCATCAATCTGCCCGGAAGTAAGTGCGCCGATACGCACTGAGGATTCAGGCAGGAAACGATAGGTCACATCATCGAGATAAGCCGGCCCTTGATGCGCGGCATTTTGGGGCGCCCAATTATAATCCGGGTTTTTAACGAAACGGATTTCCTGACCCTTGATATAACGGTCGATAACAAAGGGGCCGGTTCCTGCGACTTCTGTTCCACCAGCCTTCAGCTGTGTAGACTCGAATGCTTTGGGCGAGATCAGTTCAATGCCAGCCGCACCATCCAGAAATGGTGCGTAAACGCGGTCGAGTTTTATAACGACAGTCAGTGGATCAACGGCCGTGACTTCGCTGACACGCGCGACATGGCCCGCACTGATGCTTCCAGAATAAGTGGGTTCTTTGAGTTTGCTAAAGTTGAGAGCAACAGCCGCCGCATCGAATTTTTCACCATCCGAAAACTTCACGCCGTCGCGTAGTTTAAACGTGTAGGTTTTGCCGTCTTCAGAAACTTCATAGCTCTTGGCGAGCCACGGCACATAACCACCCTCCGGTGTGCGGGCCAAAAGGGATTCATAGGTGTTGCGCAAAATGAGCTTGGCTTTGGCCTGACCGTTCAAATGGGGGTTAAGTGTGCTTGGTTCTGTCTCCACGCCCCATGTGAGAGAACCACCGCTGACGGGTTCAGCATTCGCTTTGGCTGAAGTGATTTCGGCTCCAGCAGCAATGATCAGAGTAAGGGCGCTGGCGCCAGCCAGGAAAGCTCGTCTTGTTACCACGTTAAATATCCAGTGTCGGGAAATTGGGAGAGTTTATGCCGCGATTGCCGGGCGATTATTGGCGAGCAGCTCAATGGTTTTTAGGCGATGGCTGCCTTCTGAAACAGGACAGTCGACAACGAACTCGGCGATGCCCAACTCCCGATGCAGGCGTTGAAGTTCACTGTGAACATGCAAGGCTGTGCCACGGTTCACGCGAGGCGTGCGCTCTTCAATGCTGTATTGTGTGGCACCCGCCTGTCGCACATATTCAAGCGCCTGTTCGTGACTGCCGACATTGACTGGCTGCAGGCCTTCGACCGCAACACGGAAGCGGCGAATATCACCAGCCAGTTTTTCCGCCTCGGTTTCGCTCTCAGCAACAATAACGCTGACCGCTAAAATGGCAGGGCGGTTCGCAATTGTCCGATAGGCTTCAACTGCTTCTTTGATGGCTGCCGGGTCGCCTTGAATATGTCCGGCATACACGAAGTTCCAATCGAGCCGCGCCGCAAGTTCAGCGCTTTCGACGCTCGCACCCAGCAGGAAACGTTCAGGTTTTTGCGGCGGAACCGGATAGGCGGCAATGCCGTTTTCATCATCTGATTTCTCTGAACCATGATCGAGAAAGCCATCAAGCTCTGCAAGTTGCTGTTTAAAGGATGGTTTTCGGTCCGGGTCATAAGCCCCTTGCAGTGCGCGGGTTGACAGCGGCAAGCCACCCGGCGCTTTTCCGACGCCCAAATCGACCCGTCCCGGGGCAAGTGATGCAAGCAGATTGAAGTTCTCAGCGACTTTATACGCGCTGAAATGCTGCAGCATCACACCGCCCGAACCAATCCGGATATGATGGGTATGAGCCAACAAAAAGCCGATCAGTACCTCCGGTGACGAACTGGCAAGCCCCGGTGAGTTGTGGTGCTCTGCCACCCAGAAACGATGAAAGCCTGCTGCTTCTGCTTTCTGCGCAAGCTTTATCGTGCGGGTCAGCGCCGCCTGGGCTGCTTCGCCGTCATGAATGGGACTTTTATCGAGAAAACTGAGCGCGTAGGGCATTTGATCCTCACCAACAACTTCAATGAGGAGACAATCTATGTTTTTTGTAGAATATTAATCGAGCAACGATCTTCCAATATTTGCACGCTCATTAAACGTTCATGCCGTGCAAACGTGCGAGCAAAGAGGCACCGTTAAGGAGAGATACTGTTCGATGGCAGCTTTATGCTTCCACTCAACACAAGTCGGACAGGATTTGTTTCAGCGGAGGCTTTCTATGGTTGATATTATTGTCCAGTCTTCTCTTTTGGACCCGGCGGCACAGCCGCTTATTGACGGTCTGGTTCATGAATATGACAGCCGTTATGCGAATCTGGACCGACCAGGCGGCGCACGCACAGAAATTCTGCGCTATCCCACAGAGGCATTTGCGGCGCCGCTCGGCGGTTTCCTGCTGCTTCAGCGCGATGGGGAAACCATTGCCGGGGGTGCCTATATGAGCCACGACGATGAAACCGTCGAACTCAAGCGTATCTGGACGGCATCGCATTTGCGTAGGCAGGGACTGGCGCGCCGTATCGTTTTGGCGCTTGAAGAAAGTGCCGGTGAACTAGGTTACACGCGGGCCTATCTCTCGACGGGCTTTCGCCAACCCGAGGCCACAGCGCTTTACATTTCGCTCGGCTATCGCCCGCTCTTCGACACTTCTTTAGATGTTCAGCAATATCGGTCGCTGCCTTTTGAAAAGCACATTGGCTCCAAGCTAGGCCAGCAGATCTCTTCGCCGCTCTATCCCTCATCGGCCTCATTTGAAGAGGCAACGCAGCGCGTGCAGGAACGAAAGGCGGTGCAGGAAGCGAAGATTCTTGCGCGACTTCAAAGCTATCGCGAAACCGCTGCGTGAGAAGGGAAACAAGCCATGCCCCTTTCACATATCGAACATTTCGCCTTTCTCATTCCCGGCAGTCATCACGAGAATGATCCCGCACGAGGTTTAGAGGACACGCTTCAGCTTTTCCAACATGGAGAGCAACTGGGATATGACAGCGCATGGGTGCGCCAGCGCCATCTGGAGCGCGGCATTTCATCTGCCGCTACCTTCCTCGCAGCCGCTTCGCAGCGAACAAAGCGCATCGGTCTTGGCACTGCGGTCATCCAGCTTGGCTATGAAAACCCGTTCCGGCTGGCTGAAGATCTTGCAACTGTGGACCTGCTGTCGAACGGCAGGCTGAATGTTGGCGTTTCAGTTGGTGCGCCGCCTTTTGCGCATCTTATCGCAGATTTCATCGATGCCGCTCCCATCGCTGATTACAGTCATGCGCGTGCAGAAAAACTGGCACAGGTCCTGCGGTCAGAGCCACTTTCGGGCGAGACCGAAGCAGGCAATGCCGCTGGCGCGCAAATCCCGCGTTTAAGACCCTTTGCCAAAGGGCTGACCGACCGCCTGTGGTATGGCGGTGGATCACAGAATTCAGCACGTTGGGCGGGGCAGGCTGGGTTTAATCTTCTGACGGGAAACATTATCAGCGGTGAGAACACGGACGATTTTCTGACAGCCCAAAAAGCACTCATAGAACGGTTCCGTCAGGAATGGGTGCATGAGCGTGCGCCGCGTGTCGCACTTGGCCGGGTGATCCTGCCCACGGACAGCGCAAGCCCCGATGCGCGCCGTCGCTATACGGAATTCGCCGCCGAACGCGACAAGCGAACGGGTTTCGCCCATGGCCCGCGCCGCACTTTGTTTCTGCCCGATATTGTGGGCACGACAGAGCAAATTCTGGAAACTTTAGCAGCCGATCCTGTTCTCCCGCTTGTCTCCGAATTTCGGCTGGAGCTGCCTTACGAATTTCACGCCGAGGATTATGCGCAAATTCTCACAGACTTTGCGCGGCTTCTTCCTGCCTCGGGCGCAAGCAAGCCAGAGCTGAGCGTCGTTCGCGCTGGCTAGTTATCCAATCCATTCAATGACGATCGGAATAAAATCATGACGCAGTCTAAAACCCTGCTCTTAGGCGTGGGTATCAGCGCCTCAACCGCACCTCAAACCAGCCTCAAGCAATCGCGGCAGTTCTGGACGGAGCTGATAAAACCGTTCGATGGTGCATTTGCATTTCTGACACTGGAAGACGAGTTCGCAGACAAGGGCGGCGATGGGCCGGATGCCATCTTGCTGGCAAACTGGCTTGCACCGCGTCTCACCAATATTGGTATCATCGCTGGTGCGCCAGTCAATTTTCTGGAACCTTTTCACGTTTCGACCGCCATTGCGACGCTTGATTATGTCATCGAAGGGCGTGCTGGACTGCTTGTGCAGCATCTCACAAAACAGCGCAATCTGGACGCCAGCAAAGCGCTGGGTGCGTTGAATGGTTATCCTGCGCTTGATCAGCAGGCGCTTAAAACGGACACTCAAGACGCAATCGAAGTTATCCGCAGGCTTTGGGATAGCTGGGAAGACGATGCAGTTATTCGCGATAAGAAAACGCAACGTTTTCTTGATGCATCCAAACTGCATTACATCAACTTTGAAAGCGAAAATTTCCGAATTCTTGGGCCTTCAATCACCCCGCGTCCACCGCAAGGCCAGCCGATTGTAGCCACCAAACTTTCAAACCTCGATGAGCTTAATGTCGCCCGTAATGCGGATGTGGTTTTTGTTACAGCAGATGAGCAGCTTATCAGGGCTGCTGGCGCATCCGTGCATGATCGTGCAGCGCCGGTTGTCGTCGCCGATCTCGCGCTTTCTGAAAAGCCAAGTGTTCAGGAAACGATTGATGCAGTTATCGAGAACCAAGCATGGGGTGCTTCGGGCGTAAGGTTGCTCTTGCCTGATCCGCAATCGCAAAGCGATTTCGTTCTCAAAGAACTGCTGCCCGCATTGCAGGCTCGCAAGCTTGTTCACAACGGCGAGGGCACCACGCTGCGGGCGCGGTTTGGTTTGCCTGAAGCAATCAATCGTTATTCAACAGCCGCCTGAGCGAAGGAACCGGGAAAATGACAAAGCTGAAGCAGGTTATTCTCGGAGCGCAGTTTCCGGGCGTCAACAATTTCACCGTATGGAGCGATCCGGCGGCGGGTAGCCAGATAGAGTTTTCTTCGTTCAAGCATTTTGCTGAAACGGTCGAGCGCGGCAAGTTTGATTTCATCTTTCTCGCGGAAGGCTTGCGCGTGCGCGAGCAAAAGGGAAAGCTTCACGAGCTTGATGTTGCTGGTCGGCCCAATACGCTGGCTATTCTCACCGCACTCTCTGCAATCACCGAAAATGTGGGCCTTATCGGTACGCTAACAACCACATTCAACGAACCCTATGCGCTTGCAAGGCAGCTTGCAACTTTTGACATTCTCTCCGGTGGGCGTGCAGGCTGGAATGTGGTGACATCACCGGGTGCATTTACTGGCGCGAATTTTCGGCGAGGCGATCATCTGCCCTTCAAGGAACGCTATGAGCGTGCGCGCGAATTTCTTGATGCCGCGCAAAAAATCTGGGCTGGAGGTGATTTTGCTTTCAAGGGCAAGCATTTTGACGTTGCTGGTCACTCAGATCTGGCACCGCTACCGCAAGGCGCGCCCGTTATTGCACAGGCTGGCGACTCGCAGGATGGGCGCGAGCTTGCCGCAAGCCACGCCGATGTTATCTATTCCCGCCATGGCACACTGGAAGCGGGGCAGGAGTTTTATCGCGATGTGAAGCAGCGTTTGGCTCATTATGGGCGTAGTCCGCATTCGCTGAAAATCCTGCCGGGCGCCAATTTCGTGTTGGGTGATACGCAAGAAGATGCGGAAGAAAAGCTGCGCGAAATCCGTCTGCAGCAGGTCAGCCCGAAATCTGCCATTACGTTTTTGGAGCAGGTGTGGAACCGCGATCTTTCAAACTATGATCCGGATGGACCGCTTCCGGAATTGGAGCCGAATGTTGCCCATGAGCAATTGGCTCTCGGGCGCGCCAATCGTTATGATGACCGCATCGATACGGCGCGTGCGTGGCGCGAGCTCGCTGAACGTGACAAACTCAGCATCCGTGACCTGATTATTAAGGTTACAGCGCGTCAGCAGTTTGTTGGCACGCCGCAGACTATAGCGGACGAAATCAACGCCTATGTTCAGGCTGATGCAGCCGATGGGTTCGTGTTTGCGCCGCACCTTACGCCCGGAGGCTTCGACGAATTCGTTGAAAAGGTTGTACCGATCCTTCAGGACAAAGGCGTGTTCCGCAGCGATTATGCCGGAGAAACATTGAAAGATAATCTCGGCGTATCAGCTTAACCGCCAAGAACGATAAGCAGTGGCGCGCAATTGCGCCGTTGCTGGTTCTAATTTTCTACAAAATCAGTCGAATATAGAAAGCGCATTCTCGGCCAATCTGTCGAGCGCTGCTACCGTGTGGCGGATTGATAAATCTGGAGTAATAAACAGACATGGGATCAACGGTAACATATCTCCGCGAGAGTATTCCGCAGTATGTTGAAGAGCCTTTAGATATCGAGGTTTCTCCAGGTGAACTCAAGGCCGCTATGCGACAGCTAGCGGGTGGGGTAAGCGTTGTTACAGCGGGGTTTGACGAAGGACGCACGGGCGCAACGGTGACGTCAGCGACGGCACTGTCTGTCGATCCTCCAACAATCATCGTGAACATCAACCGTGGTTCGTCGGTCTGGCCGGTGATCAGCCGCCACAACCATTTCTGCGTAAACATTCTGTCTGCTGGTCAGCAGGCTATTGCGGACCGTTTTGCAGGAAAAGATGGCGTGAAGGGCGCTGCCCGATATGAGGGCGCTGCTTGGTACGCTCTCGAAAGCGGCGCGCTGGCGTTGCATGGCGCATTAGCTTCGGTCGATTGTGCGGTTGAGGACGTTATTGAGCGCCATACCCACGCTATCATTATCGGACGGGCACTGAAGATTGTGACCGGCGGCGGCGAGCCGCTTCTTTATCACGGCGGCGGTTATCGATTGCTTGGGCTGTAATTTAGTTTAAATAGATAATATAAAAAGCCGAAGAATATATTCTTCGGCATTTGCTTTTTTTGAAATTATGGCAAAATTTAAAAGAAATAATTTTCAAATGTCTATATAATTTTAAATATCAATTCCTGACATTATTTTAATTATATAAATAAGTTCAATCATCTTTCTTTATAAGCAGGGTGATTGCATGACTTCCGAAAATAAGAAATCTTATCTATCTCGGCGTGCTTTTCTGGGGGCATCCGCAGTTGGTCTTGGTGCGGCAGCCATTGGTGGCTCCGATGGCTTTGTGCGCAAGGCATTCGCACAGAGCACGTCGTCTTCTCCGAGAGTGATCAAGCTGGCCTGGGGGCAGACGGCTGTGTGTCAGTCGCCAATTTCGGTCGCGCTCAAGAAAGGCTTGTTTGAGAAATATGGCCTGACTGTCGAACCGGTCAATTTCTCTGGACCAACCGATCAGTTGCTTCAGGCAATTGCCACCGGCAAGGCGGATGGCGGCATCGGCATGGCGCTGCGCTGGCTTAAGCCATTGGAGCAGGGGTTTGACGTATCGCTGACGGTCGGAACGCATGGCGGCTGTATGCGCCTTCTGGCAGCACCCGATTCAGGTATCAATTCGATTGCTGATCTGAAAGGCAAAAAGGTTGCCGTCAGCGATCAGGCAAGCCCGATCCGCAACTTCTTCGCTATTCAGGCGGCCAAGCAGGGTATCAATCCCGATACCGAAATCGAATGGCTGCAATATCCGGCTGATCTTTTTGCGGAAGCCCTGAAGAAGGGTGAAGTGCAGGCTGTGGCTGGCGATGATCCGCACGCCTTCCTCCAGCGCGAGCGTGATGGTCTCAAGGAAGTCGCGACCAATCTTGATGGGCAGTATGTCAATTCTGCCTGCTGTGTGCTGGGTCTGCGCGGAAGTCTGGTTCGTGATGAGCCAGAAGTTGCGAGCGCCTTGTCGCGTGCAATCGTAGAAGCACAGGCTTGGACTGCAGCGCATCCAGATGAAAGCGC
The DNA here is from genome assembly GCA_018798825.1 of Ochrobactrum sp. BTU1. Classification (NCBI taxonomy): domain Bacteria; kingdom Pseudomonadati; phylum Pseudomonadota; class Alphaproteobacteria; order Hyphomicrobiales; family Brucellaceae; genus Ochrobactrum; species Ochrobactrum sp. BTU1. The sequence goes on from CP076355.1 coordinate 682,568, forward strand.
TGAAATCTTTGCGCCTTTCGTTCCGGGCAATGTCTCTGCAACGGACGTGGCGCGCATCCTGCGCAGTCACACGCATGACCATCATTCGACGGGTGATGTCTTGCGCAAGGATGTTGCTCTGTTCGTGGATGAGCTCAAGATCATCAATGTCATCCGGCCAAATACCAATACGGATGCATTTGCCGAAAAGATCGTCGCCAATGTCATCACCTGACACAGTCTATATCTCGTCCAAGGACGACGCGCGGGAGGCTCTGCCCTCCGCGCTTCGTCGCTCGCTATGGCCGTTTGTGGCGGTGATCGCCTGGGCTATCGTCAGTGCGATTTCCGTCTTCCTTCCCAATGTGGTGGTTGGTTTTGCAGAGCCGCTTTATGTTCGTGAAACCAATGGCCTGTTCATCGGCTGGACAATCCTTCTGGCAGTCGGTGCGGCATTGGTTGCGGCCTATCCGGCATTTGGCAAACGGCTGGTTTACTGGTCGCCATGGCTGACGGCTCTGGCGGTGTTTTTTGGTGTTTGGGAATTGCTTACGGCCAAGTTTGCCTGGCTCCCTGTGCCGTTTTTCCAGCCACCTTCGTCTCTGCTCGAAGTCTATCTCGATGATTGGCCGCGTCTGCTCGACAGCCTCTATAACTCGTTCAAGCTTCTGGCCTCCGGTTTTGTGCTTGGTGCGATTGCTGGCTTTCTGACCGGTGTTTCCATCGGCTGGGTACAGGCAATCGGCTATTGGGTTCATCCGGTGTTGCGGTTTCTGGGGCCAATTCCTTCGACTGCACTGCTGCCGATGGCGTTCTATTTCTTTCCATCGGGCTTTTCAGCCGCAGTCTTCCTAATAGCATTAGCAACATGGTTTCCGCTTACGGTTCTGACATGGTCGGGCGTGGCGAGTGTCGATAAAGCCTATTACGATGTTGCCCGCACTTTGGGCGCCAGTCAGTTGTTCCTGATCCTGCGCGTCGCAATTCCCGCAGCATTGCCGCATGTTTTTGTCGGTCTTTTCATGGGGTTGGGCGCATCTTTCTCGGTGCTGGTCGCCGCTGAAATGATGGGCGTCAAGTCCGGTCTCGGCTGGTATCTGCAATGGGCGCAAGGCTGGGCGGCCTATAACAATCTCTATGGCGCGCTCATCATCATGGCGATTGTGTTTTCCGGTCTGATTACGCTGCTCTTTACGGTGCGTGATCGCGTTCTGACATGGCAGAAGGGGGATGTGAAATGGTGAATGCTGCCCTCAAACAAACGCCTGCCGCCTCCGCTGATGAAAGCCGTGGCTTCCATATTCAGGTTGAGAATGTAAGCCATCGCTTTGGTCTTGAAGGCAAGTCATTGCCGGTTCTCAACCACATTGAGCTTGATGTGCAACCGGGCGAATTTGTTGCCATTCTGGGTCCATCGGGTTGCGGCAAGAGTACGCTTTTGCGGCTCGCTGCCGGTCTGGAGCCGCCAAGTGAAGGGCGGATTCTTGCCGATGGCGAGGAAATCCTCGGTCCTAATCCGTCGCGCGTGGTGGTCTTCCAAGACCCCACACTTTATCCGTGGCGCACGGTGCGGGACAATGTTGCTTTGGGGCTTCAGGCGCGTGGCGTGCTGAAAACTCAGGGACACCGCATCGATGAAGCAATTGAGCTGGTGGGATTGTCGGCTTTTGCCAATGCCTATCCGCGTCAGCTTTCGGGCGGCATGGCGCAGCGTGCGGCCTTAGCGCGTGCGCTCGTCAATGACCCGAAATTGCTCATTCTAGATGAGCCACTAGGGAAACTCGATTCCCTAACGCGGCTTGCCATGCAGGCTGAGCTTCTCGATCTCTGGCAGCGCAACGGCTTTACCACACTGCTCGTCACGCATGATGTCGAGGAAGCGATTTTCCTTGCACAACGGGTCATCATCTTTGGCAACCGTCCGGCAAGCATCGAAGCCGAACTTAAAGTGGATCTCAGCTATCCGCGCCATCGCGGCGATCCGCGACTGGCGGAACTGCGCAGGCAGGCGCTTGCGCATCTTGGGCTGGATGCCGACTGGTAAAATCAGGAAAGAAAAATGTTCAAAAAAGCTATTCTTACAGCGGCCCTTTTATTGGGGTCGATGACGCAACTTTATGCGCATGCGCATCTCGCACAATCCGAGCCAGCCGAAGACGCAGTGCTCAATAAAACGCCTGCCACTGTTTCCATCGAATATACCGAAGCGCTGGAACTCGGCCTAAGCAAACTCGTCCTCAAGGATGAGAGTGGGGCAACTATCGAGACCAGTAAGCCTGAACATATTGACGGCAATACCAAGACGCTTTCGGTCACACCTCCAGCCTTGAAGCCGGGTACTTATACGGTCGAGTGGGGCGCTGCATCGGTCGATACGCACCGCACCGAAGGCGCGTTCAAATTCAAGATTGCTAATTAAGGTTGTCGGGCGCAATGACTGGAATTGATATTGTCATTGCGCTTGTGCGATGCCTCAATCTTGCGGGTCTCGCAATGCTCGCGGGCGCACTATTTTTTCGCATTTTTCTCATGAAAGCCGAAAAAAGCGAAGGCAAACCGACGGCAAGATTAAGATTCTGGTGTCAACTTTGTGGCTATTCCGTAGCAATCAGCGCCTTTGGACTGGTTCTGTGGGTGCCACTTCAGTTCGCACTGCTGTCTGGTGCGAATAGTTTTACTGATGCATTCGCCTTCTTCCTACGCGGACTGTTAGGTACAGCCTTCGGCATCGCATCGTTCCTACGCGCATTGGCAATCTTGCTTGCTGTCTTGCTTCTGCCGTATGCGATAAAGTCTCAAGTCATCCGTATCCTTTTGTTTTTGATCGCTGTTTTGGCGCTTGGTCTTCAGATACGCATGGGGCACGCCGCAGCAGCTGATACTATCTGGCTGCCGCTGGCGGTTTCTGCGCATGTGATTGCAGGCGCTCTATGGTTTGGCTCGCTGCTTCCGCTCTATCTTCTCTTACGTGTTTCGCGAGATGAAGGTTTGCAAGCAGCACAGCGCTTTTCGCTATATGGCATTGTTTTTGTTGTATTTCTTGTTATTGGTGCCGCAATTGCAGGATGGCTTTTGACAGGTGGTTTGCCGGGGCTGGTTGGTACCACTTACGGCAGGATCATGATCGTGAAGATCGCGCTTCTGGCAGCCATGCTGACACTTGCAGCACTCAATCGTTTCTGGCTGAGCCGTGATGGCAGTAGCGGGCGTGGACTTGGCTATGCGTTGATCCTTGAGGGAACAATTGGTCTAGCAGTATTTCTCGCGGCGTCACTTCTCGCGACACAGCCGCCCGCCGTGCATGAAGACATCATCTGGCCTTTCGCCTATCGTTTTCGCGACAATATTCTGGGTGACGCGTTTCTCGTCGATGCCGCATGGCGGAGCTTCAAGGCACTTCTGCTGGCATTTCTGATCGGTATTGGGTGCCTTTTTCTGCCTAAATGGCGATGGCAAGCTATTGTTATCGTGGCAATTATCGGGTTCGCGTCGTTTCAGCCACCGCGTATCGGATTGTTTGTTCAGGATGCTAATGAAGCAAGCTTTCTGCGCTCGTCCACATCCTATACGTCCATCGCAATTGCGCGGGGTGCTGCGGCTTTCGGAGCCCATTGTGCCTCCTGTCATGGCAATGACGGGCGCGGACGCGGTGAGCAGGCAACGGGCGATCCGGTATGGCCACCCGATCTGACAGCGCCCTTGTTTGCGGATCGCAGTGACGGCGAAATCTTCTGGACAATCATGCATGGCAAGGAGTTGCAAGACGGTCGGCAATCCATGCCCGGTTTTGAAACGGTTTTGGATGCGAAAACCGCGTGGTCGCTTGTGGATTATATCCGCGCGATTGCGTCCGCCCGAACGATCAGTATGCCTGCACCTGATGGTGCGGTTTATCCGGCGGCAAGCCCGAGGATTACGGTCTATTGCGGGGCTAGACGGTATGAGGTCGGTCTTCAAACCGACAGTTTCTGGCTGCTTCATTCTCAGGGTGAACAGCTTGAAGCCTTTGCTGTCGATAGCAATGGCATCACGGCGCAATGCGATGTTTCCGACCAGACTGCGGCTGTGGCTATGCAGCTTCTGACACCAACTGCCGATGGTGCGAGCTTTCTCGTAGATCAGAATGGCTGGACACGTTTTCGATGGTCAGGGCATGAGAAGTTAGAATCGTCAATCCTTGAGACAGCAATCAGCAAGGCTCGTGCGAATCCGGTCAGCCTATCGAATAGAGGGCATCATTCATGATGGTCCGAGCAGCGTTGCTACGCGAATATAAATGCAAAGAGGCCTCCTGCAATGAATTGCAAATCTATGTGCCTGGCGAACTAAGTGAATAATTTTCTTAATATAATTCGGCGACTGGTGAAAATTAGACGTTGAATTTTGATGCCTGTTGGCAAGAGGGAGTGGATCATGGGTAACATACGCAATGGCTTTTCGGAGCTTGTCGGCAATACGCCTCTGGTTGCTTTCTCACGCATTCAGAAGAGCAATGACGTTTCTGCGCGGCTTCTCGCAAAAATCGAATATCTCAATCCCGCTGGCAGCATCAAAGACCGTACAGCATGGGGGATTATTCAGGATGCCGAGCGTGCGGATAAAATTAAGCCGGGGGATCTTCTGGTGGATCTGACGAGCGGAAATACCGGCATCGGTATTGCGGCTGTTGCTGCCGCAAAGGGCTATCGGACGAAGTTTTATCTGCGTGATACGATCAGCGAAGACAAAATCAATATCCTGCGTCAGTTCGGGTCTGAAATCGTGTTGATCGACAATGACGAGCTGCTGGAACCGGGAGCGCTGCAAAAGGTGCTCGATCGCATTCGTAGCGAAAATCCGGGCGCTTATTATACGGGTCAGCGGTCCAATCCTGCCAATCCGGCAATCCATTTTGAAACGACCGGCCCGGAAATCTGGCGCGACACGGATGGCGAGCTGGACATTCTGGTCAGTACCGTAGGCACTGGCGGGACCATTTCTGGGGCGGGAAAATATCTGAAAGAAAAGAAGCCATCCCTTCGCATCATTCTGGTGGAGCCGACGGCAGATTCTGTGCCTTCTGCCGATAATCCAAAAGCCGCAACCATTGAAGGTGTTCACAAAGTCACCGATATCGATGAGACCATTCTGCCTGAAAACTACGACAAGGCTATTGCCGATGAAATTGTCGCTGTGACGACGGAGCAGGCTCGACGTGCCGCATTATCGGTTGCACGGGAAGAGGGTTTTCTGGTTGGTACGTCTTCCGGGGCAGCGATTGCTGCTGCCCTTCAAATTGCAAAGCGCCCGGAAAATGCAGGGAAGACCATCGTTGCCGTTCTGCCTGATAGCGGAGAGCGCTATTTGTCACTGTTTCAAGAACCAGTCACAGCGGATTAGGGGGTGGTTCGATATAATTGAAATAAAAAGAAAATATTGAGCGAGTCTTCAATATTATATAATTTATATCGCTTCCTTTTGTTAAAACTATAGAATATAATTTTGTTGAATTTTGTAAATATATCAATTCTGAATATATTTATATAAAATATTATTTGTCATATATTTTACAATATTTAGATATAATTGCCTTAATCGAATTATCCCTCTGAAATAGAACGATTTTGTTTATTGTTAGTGGGGATAATTATGATTCTGAAAAACACTGTAATTGGTTCGGCATTTGCTGTTCTTGGGGTGACACACGCAAATGCGGCCGATGCAATTGTAGCGCCGGAGCCAGAGGCTGTAGAATATGTGCGTGTCTGTGATGCTTACGGAGCGGGCTATTTCTACATTCCGGGAACGGAAACCTGCCTGCGTATCCATGGTTATGTTCGTTACGACCTGAGGGGAGGCGATAACGTCTATTATCGTGGTGCAGGCATTAGCCGTGCTCCGGATGGAAGTGCTTATAATCTGAGTCCGCGTGGTAAGTCCTATGATACCTGGACGAATAATACGCGTTTCACATTACGCACATCGACGGCTTCCGAAACGGAGCTTGGTACGCTTTCGACCTTTACTGAAACCCGCTTCAATTTCGGGAATGGTGTGGATGCAGGAACGACCCTCAACCGCGCATTCATCCAGCTCGGCGGTCTGCGTGTGGGCCTTGATGACACCGCATTTTACACATTCACCGGATATTTCGGCGATGTGTTGAATGACGACGTTATCAGTGCTGGTGGTTATCGTACCAATCAGATCAGCTACACTTTCAAGGGCGGCAATGGCTTTTCAGCTATCATCTCTCTTGAACAGGGTAACAACGTCGATGTCGATTGGAATGGCGTCATTGATGACTACACACCACACGTAGTTGCTGGTTTGAAATATACGCAGAGCTGGGGGTCGATTGCAGGTGTTGCAGCTTATGATGCCGTCAACGAAGAGTGGGCCGGAAAGGTTCGCCTTGATGTAAACGTAACCGACCGGTTCTCGGTCTGGGTGCTTGGTGCGTACAAGTCGAACGACGATCACTACGTTCATTACGATGCAAGCGGTGCCATTGTTCACGATAGTGGCAGCAGCACGTATCGTGGGGTTCGTGTTATTGACAGCTTCTACGGCACATGGGGCGGTGATTGGGCAGTTTGGGGTGGTGCAAAATTCGAGGCTACCAACAAAGCGGTCTTCAACGTTCAGCTTGCCTATGAAGATGCCGAAACTTTCGCAGCAAGTGCAAACGTTGCTTATCAGTTGGTTCCTGGTTTCACCATCACCCCACAAATTTCTTACACCAAGTGGGACGACAAGAACTCGATCCTGAAAGGCCAGGATGCCTGGCAGGGTGTCGTTCGCTTTCAGCGTTCATTCTAAAATTCAATCAGGATTTGTTTAAGTAATGTAGTGGCGGCCAGAGCCGCCACTGCTGTTTTTGAACACAGGCGAGGGTGGTTTTTCCAGCGTTCAAGTTTTTCAAAGGGCTGAATTTTTAAATAGCTGAAAGCAATTAGCCTACAGTGCCTCGGTTTTGCCGCTTGAGAGAGACTAGAATGTCAACCAAATCATCATTCATGAACGCCTTTGATAGGAGATGTGATTACGATGCAAACTCAGTCAGATTATCAACACACTTCATCAGGCTATAGCGAATGCGTGCAGGCACGAGGAACAATTGCGTCATTGTTGGCTGCCGTTGAAAAAGCAAAGCAGACTGCAAATGAAAGTCTGCGCCGCGCTCAGTCTGCACCTTTGCCTCATATTGCCGATAATACGATCTTCATCGCATTGTTTGAGCGTCATCTGTCGGATCGTGAAGTCCTGTTTTCGAGAATCCGCCAGCTCGACGATGCAAAGGCATCTTTCGGGGCTTGAGCAGAACAATCAATTCATCCCATAATTGCCACATTCCATCGATGAGCACGATATTTGGTAAGCAGGAAGAAGCGCAGTGACTGAATTTGCATCCAGAATGACGCTGACCGAGGAGTTAGTCTCGCTGAGCATTCGGGCTGAAGTGGATCGGGGGCCGGACCCAAACAGGATTCCGATAACTGACCTGGACGTGCAGGCACTTTCTGAAAAGCTTTATCATGAAAGCGGCGACAAGCCTTTATGGGTGTTTGCTTACGGTTCGCTGATCTGGAAGCCGGATTTTAATTCTGTTGATTGGAGTTATGCTGGCCTGAAGGGATGGCACCGTTCGTTCTGCCTGCGACTTACCCGTTGGCGGGGCACCCAAAGTCAGCCCGGCCTGATGCTTGCGCTACGACGCGGCGGCAGTTGTAACGGCATCGCGTTTCGGCTGTCTGAAGAGGATCGACTCGGCCAGATTCAGCGCATGATCCGGCGTGAAATCAGTTCAATAAGTGATTCATCCAGTATTCGCTGGGTATCTGTTGATACGCCGGATGGGCCTGTGCGTGCTTTGACGTTCTGGGCTGGACCACGCGGCGACCGCGTTTTGAATGGTCTGCCGTTGGAATGTGTAGCAAGCACTTTGGCGCGAGCGTGTGGGCATATTGGCTCCTGCGCGGAATATCTTTATCTGACCGTCAAACATCTCGAAGAAAAGGGCATTCGCGATCGTAATCTGTGGAAGCTTCAGGAGCTTGTGGAAGCTGAGATTGCGACACTCTACGAGGTCAATGCAAAGGCATCTGCGGCAGCGGTTTGACCGGCAGGGAATGAGAGCTGAAAAACACATCGCATCCCAATGTGACAATTGGTCTGTAACGATAGACTATTAATCCGCTCGATTTAGTGCAAAAGCAGCATTCATCGGATCGGCGGAGGTTCCATGCTCACAAAAAAGGGGAAATACGGCCTCAAAGCATTGGCTCACCTTGCCTTGCTTGCTCCCGGCGAGAGCGCATTCGTTGCCGAGATTGCCGCCAAAAACAATATTTCCAAGAAGTTTCTCGACGCGATCCTGCTGGAGTTGCGTAACGACGGCATTTTGCGGTCGAAGAAGGGGCCGGGTGGCGGCTATAGTCTCGCAAAACCTGCCAGTGAAATTAATATAGGGCAGGCGATCCGCGTTCTGGATGGTCCGCTCGCACCTATTCGTTGCGCCAGCCGAACAGCCTATGAGCCTTGCGAAGACTGTGAAGATCACAAGGCTTGTCAGGTTCGCCGATCAATGCTGCTTGTTCGCGAAGCAATTGTCGGCGTTCTCGATGCCATGACGCTTGAGCAGTTTGCTCGCAACGGCGGTCTTGAAGATGACGGAACTGCGCCTGAATGGGCACAGCTTACCGCCTGATCGTGGATCACTTCCGATAGTTGATCCTGTAAGTCAGGCTACCTTCAGTAACTTCTTCAATTTCAATGATAATATCGCGTATTTCGGCGGTCGTCTGATCTTTCGGAAAAGAGAAAGTCTGCCCTGAGGCTGGGTAGTTCAAATCTGCGATTGAATAGCCGCGGACTTCAAACTGCATCTCGCCATTTTCAATGCCGAGGAAAGCAATATCGTAGATCGTCCCACTCTCGTCCGGGCTGTAGTCGCCAGCGTTGGGCAGCGCTAGCCCTTTTCCGTAATCACGGGGCGGGATGATTGGATTAGCTGAGAGGACAAATTGCGAGCGGCCGAACGTATCGGTTTCTGGCGCCGGCTGTTCCTGCGAATGCACTTGCGGAGCGGCTTCGACTGCACCCGCGGCCGGACCAGCAATTCCGCTGGCGATTGAGCTGCATAGAATGGCTGCAGTAAATGATGACGTCAGGATCAGTGAGCGCAGGACTTTATTCATTTTGCGAACTTTCATGCTTAGGGTCTGATGCTGTCGCTATCGGCGAGAATCGACGACCACTCGCAATAAAGCTTGGCAATTTCGGTGTCTTTGGTCTCGTTGGTGAAGGCATCAGTCGAAGCATAGACGCGTATTTCACCGCTCTTGATGACGCTTGAATCGTCTTAGTCGCCGCGAGCATAGCCTAGTGCCATGGTCAGATCGGTCGGATGATTGATATTGGTGTCTTTGGTCGAAAACCAGGTACTGTCGGTTTCAAAATAGAGCTCGGCTTTTTCTGTGCCTGCCGCGTCAGTGTAATAGGCCTCTTTCTTGTCCGGATTGGCCTTCGGATCGGCAAGGTGGCAAAACTCTGCACGCGCATTTCGCTCGGGAATATTGCACGCAAATTGGGTTTGCCACGGAGGAATACAGTTGCTGCAGCTGGCAGCGGTATTAGTGCGGCCAAAGTCATTGCAAAGCATATCTTCATGAGAGATCCCCGAATGCGGTCAATCTCTACCGCATCGCAAACCTCCACAGATGAGTCAATGTGTTACGCTGTGGACAATACTCAATTGACCGCGCTTCGATCTTCCGTCTAGTGTCGGCGCAGATGAGGCACCTGTTGCCGGGACGGGCTGTTAAGAAAGATATCTGATGAATCCAACATGGACCAAATGGCTTATTAGTTTCGTATTTGGTGTTCTGATAGCGCGTTTCGGATTTGGCCTCATGGCCCCTCTGGTGATGATGCTTTCCCCGGAACGGACGGCCAATCCAGATGGTCTCGATAGTGTAATTATCATCCAGCTGGTCGTTCAGTTTGTTGTAGTGGTGATCTCCACAATCCTGTTGTCGCGGCTTGCAAGTCGCAAGCTGCAGATTGGATGGGGTTGTCTTGTTCTTGGCGCTGTTATCCTGCTTGGCCTGCTTGCAACTCTCTTCGTACCGGGATCGGATTTTGGGTCGCTTGAGGATAATGGTGAAGCCACGGCATTTTTCTTCTGGCTATTGATCCTGGTGCTGCCAATGTCGATCGGCGGGGGACTGTTGGCCGTTATTGGCTGGATTATGATCCAACGCGGACGAAAAGAGTTGCAGCGCGGGTAGTTTAGGCAAGTCACGATCTGCATATCTGTAGACCAAACGCCAATTTGTTGGGAAATAATCCACTATCTGCTTTGACTATTGAGCGATTATTGATTGACATCAATCTGTTGAATCGTATTGCAATAAATAAGTTGAATGGCAGATCAGAGTTTTTGGACGGTCGGATGCTTTATTATCCGAAATGAGAACCGCTCCATAATGATGATATTAGAGCACCGGGCGTCTTGATGGGTGCCCAAAGGTCGCTCTAACACTTTAAAATCAGAGCATGATTTTACCTTAAACTGATCCAGGTTTAAGGAATTATGCTCTAGCGGAATGGGGACTTTCGAATGCGTCTGTTGGGTGCGGTTCTTATCGCGAGTTTCATCGCGTCCAATCTTCCAGCCCATGCCGAATTTGAGAGGGAACTCGGCCCACTCGCCTCGGCAGGGTCTTCACAAATCATTCAGGGATGGACCGGAACCAAACAAGACGGTTGGTTTGTCCTCAACAATCAGCAGGCAGGCGGAACCGAGCAGACATTGGTGGTTCAAGCCGGGCCAGCACCTGCCGAAGGTCGTGCTACCAGCGTTAGGATTGCAATCAATTCTTCCAAGCCCGGTGCTTCGCTGGGGCTAATTGCGACAAATCCTGCGAATAGCGCCATTTGCCTGATGGAAGTGATTGCCGATAAGAGTGCCAAGCTCTTCTGCATGGAGAACGGCAAGCGCCAGGATATTGCTACCATCCCGAATGCAGCCAAACTTGACGGCACGGATGTCATCGAAATGGTCGATGTGCCCGGTGTAACGCGGTTTCTTCTCAATGGAAGAATGATTGGCGACGTTCAGGGTTCGGCAGCGCTTGGCGCGCAGATCGGCATCATGGCCTATGAGACCGGCGTATTTGCGATTACCGATTTCAATATCACATCCGATGGCCAGAATGTGCCTACCCAGCCGGTCACCCCAAGCCAACAAACCGGCGGAGCGCCGCAGACTGCTGATACGGGCGCGCAAACTGCGCCCCAAAATGGCGGCGACGCTCCTCAGCCCGTAGCAGGCTCTGGTGCCCCCTCAGGTCCGCTGCCGGAGTTTGGCGGCGACAGTGGCCGCATTGCTGCAGTTTATTACGGATTGGTGCGCAGCATTTTTGCGCATGAATTCGGACATGCGCTGATTGGAGAATTGCAGCTGCCATCGACCGGCCCCGAAGAAGATGCTGTCGATATTTATTCTGCTTTGCAGATTGTCGAGCCGACAATGTATCCGTCCGGTGACAAAGAAATCGACGATATGGCTATCGGAAGCGCGAGCTATGCAGCGCTGCAGTGGTATTATAGTGGCAAAATCAATGAGATGAAGGGCAGCTCACCTTCTCCGTGGCAGGACGAGCATACAGCCGATCTCAAGCGCTTTCGTAATATGCTTTGCATCATGTATGGCGGCAATCCGAAGGTTTTCAGCTCGATTGCCGACGGCGTAAAACTGGATGAGCGCACTCGTTTTCGCTGCTCTGACGAATTCAACAAGCAAAATCGTGCATGGCGTAAGATTCTTGCCCCTCACACACGTTCTGGCGAATGGCACCCGGAAGGCGAACAACCTGCCAATGCGGCCGGTGCAGCGATCAAAACGGTCTTTCAGCCATCCTCACGTAGAGTTGGTGATTTCTATGCCAGTAAACTTTCAAGCGCTTTGACAGGCTATTTCGATAACTTGTCCCAGACTTATGTGCTGCCGCGACCTTTAACAGTCACGTTCCGCGACTGTGACCAGCTCAACGCATGGTATGATCCGAAAGAAGGATCGATCACCATGTGCTATGACCTGTTCGAACATCTGGCGGTCATGATTTCCGATGTTGAAATGGGAAGTGCTCCAGCAGATTCTGCAGGCCAGCAACCAACTAATGCTTCTGCGCCGGCTTCTGGTGCCGCGGCAGGTGCAGTCGTTGATGAATTGCGCGATGACGGCGTTGCGGCGAGCATGGTTCTCTTTCAGTCGCCTTATACCGGGCCAACACCCAATAAACATGCCAGGGCTACGATAATCACAACTGTTGAGGTTGCAAAGATCATCGCAAATGGCCGTAAAACCCTGTTCGTTGATACCAGCGGTCTGCAGGAAACCATGCAGAATGCCTTTTCTTTGCCGGATGCCGGGCGCGATGGAAGCGTTACAGATAGTCTGCAGGAAGCGCTCGACGAATGGCTGAACGAAAAAGCTGGCGGAGACAGAAGTGTTGGCGTGGTATTTTTCGGCAAAGGTATGAACGACCGTTCGTCCTATAATGCCGCATTGCGCTCTGCCACACTCGGCTGGACGACGTTCTGGTATCGTGGCGGACTGGAAGCATGGACAGGAAATGGCTTGCCGGTGAGCAAGTAATTTCTGCGGGTTGATTGTTGATCTCTGTTAATGCAATTGTCGTAATTATATTGCATCAACGGTAATGAACGAATGAACGAGCTCAAAGCCCTCAAGACGTTTCTGCTGGCAGCGGAGAAGCGCAATTTCGCGCAGGTTGCGCGAGAGCTGGACATGACGCCCGCTTCTGTAACGCGAACCATCGCAGCGTTAGAAGAAGAGCTTGGCGTTCAGCTCTTCGTGCGAACGACCCGACAGGTTTCGCTCACGACGGATGGGGCTGTTTTTGCAGCGCGTATCGAACCAGCAGTCAACGCGCTGGAGACGGCGCGACTTGAACTCATGAATGTTCATAAGGCTGATCAAGGGCGTTTGCGGATCAATGCGCCGATGTCGCTCGGCCAGCAGGTCCTTCCGCAAATACTCTCTGCTTTTCGGGATGTTTATCCAAAGATCGAGATTGAATTATCGCTGACCGACCAGATGCTCGATATCGTCGAGCAGGATTTCGATCTTGCGATCCGCATTTCCGGTGCGCCGTCGGATAAATTCACGATCTGGCGCAAGATCATTGAAATCAAACGCATTTTGGTGGCTGCACCCGGTACGCCATTTATAGATGTCGCGCATCCGGGCGAGCTGACATCAGATGGATGTCTGGGCTACAGCTCGGAAAGTCGGCGTGAAAACTGGGCTTTGTCGGATGGAAGTTCGACGGTCAATGTTTCTGCCGGGCGTATGATCAGTGCCAATAATGGTGAAGTTCTGGCCAATATGGCAGCGGATGGGGCAGGGGTCGCCATGCTGCCTGTGTTCATCGTGGCTGAACATTTGCGCACGGGGCGTCTCGTGCATATCCTGCCGGAATGGTCGCCGCCGCAACTTTGGCTTACGCTTTATTATCCGCCATTCCAGAAGTTGCCGCCGCGTATTGCGGCTTTCTCAGATTTCTTTGAGCGCGAGATCAAGGCAATTGTTACCCGGATGATCTGACGCCCAATAGCATGTGTCAAAAGCAACAAAAGGCGGAGCCTGAGGGCTTCGCCTTTTTGTATTCTACCGGCTTGCGCCGATATTAGTTCTGATAGCTTGAAGGCGATGCGTCGCCAAAGCGATGAGCAGAGCCGTCCTGATAGGTGGTCGTCTGACCAATGGAAGCGGTTGCAGTGTTATCAACCTGCTGTGTTGCAACTGGCGTGCGGTCATTTGCATAAAGATCGGCAGGTTCACCAACATGTGGGTTTTCAGCGAAAGCTGCACCGGCGCTAAGAGCAACGGCTACGGCAGCAAGAGCAAACTTTTTCATTTTTCTATTCCTTCTTCATCGCCCTTTGGATGGCATCAGTGCTTCCGGGGCACCGGGGTGGCACCAATGCCATCCACCGGGGAGATAACTCGTATGCGTTGATCTGATGTAGTCAGATTGAAACGCGGTTTGGTAAACTGGGCTTAGTTCTGGAAGCTCGAAGGCGATGCATCACCGAAGCGATGAGCCGAACCGTCCTGGAACGAAGACTGACCAATCGAAGCGGTTGCAGTGTGATCGACCTGCTGGGCTGCAACTGGTGTGCGGTCATTTGCATAAAGATCGGCAGGGGTGCCAACATTTGGATTTTCAGCGAAAGCAGCACCGGCGCTAAGGGCAACGGCTACGGCAGCAAGAGCAAACTTTTTCATTTTCTATCTCCTTGGTTTTGTGAAGCGACGTTGTGTTCGTCGTTTCGATGACCAAGAGATAGGCCTTTCAATCGGCTGCGCCTAGCTACCGTTTGGTTCACAGATTGTATCTCAAAGAGTAGACAATAAACCCTTGAAACGGGCAGAATGTCCAAGACGACACGGTTTATTCAAGTATATGTGAACAGTGTAAGGCGGAAAAATGGCAGAATAAGGTATGTCTTGATGAGACGCTAAACGCCTGCAAAGGTCAGGAATTTACAATAAAACCATGTTCCTGCGTGCTATTTGTTCAGGACTTGAAGTGGGCTTTCAGGTAGGAATGTTGGCAATTCTACGTTGGTTCCGAATGTGAACTCCAACAACCAAACAAGTTTAGGTGAATGGCGGTATCGGCTGGGGGGAGTTTTGAAATCGCATTTTGACAATGATTGTATCGGTTCACGTTTTGGTGTTCCTGATGCTCCGGCTCTAACGACGGTTCCTTTGAAGGTGGCGCAGTTCAATGTGACGAAGTTGCATAGAAAGCTTGGCCGCGATGAAACGCCGAAGATCGATATCCCGGCCAGTGACGCCTATTTCATGATGCTTTATCTCGCGGATACCGTTCACGGTGACGTCGAGAATGGCGAGCGCTTTCTTGCGCCAAAGCTTTACCCGCAGAATACGGTCTGCCTTATTGACATCAAGCAGGGCGCTTCAATTGTTCTTCATAGCAACCTGCACGCATTGGCCTTCGTGCTGCCACGCACATTGTTTGCCGAAACCTCGGCACTGACGGCTTCTGATGTAGCCAAGGATCTGCGTTGCCGACGCGGCGAGGCGGATGAGGTGATTGCCAATCTGGGAACAGCCCTTCTGCCGCTATTTGATTATGCCAATACATTTCATCCGGCATTGCTACAGCACATAGCGACTGCACTTTGCGCGCATCTTCTGCATGAGGGAGCAAAGCCGGAGCTTGCCGCGATCTCGGAAGAAACTGGCCTTTCAATCTGGCAGGAAACAGGCGCCAGGAAGTTCATGTCGGAAAACTATGGCGAAGACATTTCCGTGACCGAAATCGCAGCTTCCATCGGTGTGCCGGTTGGTGAATTCAGCATTCGTTTTCGCAATAGCACAGGCATTGGGCCGGAGGCCTGGTTAATGGCAATCAGACTCGAACACGCCAAGCTTCTGCTGAAAGATCGTTCGCTGACAATCAAGCAGGTTGCGAGCCGCTGCGGCTTTTCAAGCGAGAGCGCATTGGCAAGCAGGTTTGTCGACACCACAGGTGTATCGCCCGGCCTGTGGCGAAAATCGGTTTATCACTGATGGTGTCCAGTTTTGAAGACGGCCATTCGGGCAAAGATAAGAGTGACGCAATGGATCGTGCGGAGCAGACAACACCCGGTATCACCAAATCGCTGATGCAAATGTCGGCGATGACTGTCATGCGCCGCCATCTTCCGGGCGAGGCGATGCCGCTCGAAGATGTGTTATCCAATGAGGAAGCCTTCAGTATCACCACCCAGCTCACAGACCTTCGACTGCAGAAGCTCTGGTGTGGTGGAAGTCTGGTCTATGATGGGGCGCGAAACGAGGGGTCGTTAGCAATTGCAGAACTCAGCCGGGAGTGGAAAAGGCACCAGCTATCACCTTTCGACGATATAGAGTTCCGGATTCCTTTCGCTGATATTCGTGCTTTTGCAGAGGAAGCCGGACGTCCGGAATTCAGGACGCTGCAGAATGTTCATTGTGCGACTGACAACGTTGTCCTCGGTTTGGCGCGAGCCTTGCTGCCTTTTCTGGATCGCCCGGACCTGGCGAGTACAGTGTTTCTTGAACAGATCGAACTCGCTATTATGGTTCATCTCACCCAAACCTATGGCGGGCTTTATTTTCCCCATGAGCGCAAGGGCACTCTTTCTCTGAAGCAGGAACGTCGGGCAACCGAGTTTCTCGCCGCACATCTCAATGCCGATTTTTCTATTTCAGATGTGGCAGATGCCTGCAGCCTGTCTCGCAGTCATTTCATGCGGGCTTTCAAGGAAACCTTTGGCAAGACGCCTTATCGCTGGCTGATTGAATATCGGGTCGCGCAGGCGAGCGACATGCTGATTGCGGGTACATCGATTGCCGAAATTGCTTTGTCCTGTGGCTTTGCAGACCAAAGCCACTTCACGCGGGTCTTTTCGGAGATTGTCGGCGAAGCGCCTGGCATGTGGCGCAGGCGTTATCGCAAAGCGTAACGTTGCCGTTTATGAATTAATGCTTTTGCGCCATTGGCCGGGCGCTGCACCAATGGCCTTTGAGAAGACACGGGTAAAATGGCTTTGATCGACAAAGCCGCAATCGACGGCAATTTCACTCAAGCTCATCCGCGTCGTGCGCAGCAGGTTCGCGGCTTTCTCTACCTTGCGCTTGAGCAGCCATTTGTGCGGTGGCATTCCCGTGCTGATCTTGAAGGCGCGGGTAAAATAAGACGGAGATAATCCGCAGAACTGGGCAATGACGGCAATAGGGATATCGCCATCGAGTTTTGAATCCATGATTGCCATTGCGCGCTTGAGCTGCCATGGCGCGAGCACGCCGGTCGGGGCCGGAGCGCGCAGTTCGGCCGTGCCATAAGTCGCAGCCATGTGCATGGCAAGCGCCAGCCCGACATGATCGACAAACAGGCGGCTTGCCTGCGCGGGATTTTCCAATGCGGGCAAAAGTGCTTCTGTCAGGCCGCGAATGGTATTGTCGGCAATGTCTGCACCCGGCAGAACATTGAAGTTTTCCACCTTTCGAGAACCGAAATCTTCTTCCAGAGTAACAAGTGCGCTGCGTGGAAGATAGAAATTCACGCAATCGAAGGCCGACTTCAGATCTGCCTGCCAGATGCGGTTATAATCATAGAGCGTGAAGTTGCCTTTATGGCTTGCAGGAAAATCCAACTTCTTGCCATCCACCCAGAGATCACCATGATAATCCCTGAGCTGTACTGAGAGCATGAAGGCATCTTCAGTGACATGCTGATCGACAAAGCCGAAATTCGGAGCGCTGCGTGTAATCCGCGTGGCCGTCACCATCCCCTGGTTGAGCACGCTTGAATAAACCGTCGTATCCTCCTTCGGGCGTATATATTCCATATACTGATTGCTCGCCGAAGTGTGTCGCGACATGTGAGGTTTCCTCTGGTGGGTATAAGTGGACCATAGCAGTCTTGTACAAAGCACGCGATAAAAACATCCAATTTTTGCGACTGGATGACAAGAAGGGTAGCAGCTCGGCAAGCCATAATGGACGCCTGGATACCAAGAGCTTTAACGCGCGTCTTTTTTAGGATGTGCTTCATGCCGAGGAAAGATATGGCCCTGACTGCAACCGCTACACCGGGATCGAAACTGCTGACGCCGTCTGATCACACGCTGATCATGATCGATTTTCAGTCGCAGATGTCCTTTGCAACCAAGAATATCGACGCTGTAAACTTGCGCAACAATGCGGCGTTGGTCGCAAATGGTGCCAAAGGCTTTGGCGTTTCGACCATTCTGACAACGGTTGCGGAAAAGAGCTTCTCCGGCCCGATGTTCAACGAAATCACCGATGCCTTCCCCGGTCAGGTGCTGTTCGACCGTACCTCCATGAATACGTGGGAAGACGAATCCGTCATCGATGAAATCAACCGCATCGGCAAGAAGCGTATCGTTCTCAGCGGTCTCTGGACGAGCGTTTGCATTGTCGGTCCTGCTTTGTCGGCCCTTGATCAGGGCTTTGAAGTCTACGTGATTTCCGATGCCTGCGGTGATGTTTCCGATGAGGCGCATAATCGCGCCATGGACCGTATGGTGCAGGCAGGCGCACAGCCGATGACATCGCTGCAATATCTGCTTGAACTCCAGCGCGACTGGGCGCGCACGCAGACTTACGAGATGACAACAGGAATCGCCAAGAAGTTCGGCGGTTCTTATGGTCTGGGTATCATCTATGCCAAGACCATGTTCAACGCCTCCGAAGGTCACTGATCAACTATCGCCAACTGGAGGTGTGCCTGTGAAAATCTATGTTTTATCGCTGTTTGCCGGCATTCTGGTTGGTGTCATCTATAGCTTGCTCAATGTTCGTTCGCCCGCGCCACCGATGGTGGCGCTAATCGGACTGTTAGGCATTCTGGCTGGCGAGCAGATCATTCCTTTTGCAAAGTCCATTATGGCTAAAGAACCTGCAGTTATTTCATGGCTGCATCAGGTCAAACCGCATGTATTCGGCCATATGCCATCCGGGCAGTCGGTCGCAGAACGTAAGGGTGCGAAGCGAAACGGTGATGTGTAATTTGCTTATCACGCGTGTGCGGAAATGGGTACATTTTCCAGATAAGCCTGCCTGCCCCAAGCAATTTCTTTGAGCGATTCCTGCTATTAATTCAGCGTAGGCCACAGAAGGTACGATTTCATGACCGCAGATATCATTCTCTATAACGGTGAATTCACGACACTTGACCGCACAAATCCCGCAGCTTCGGCTGTCGCAATCAAGGACGGCATTTTTACCGCGGTCGGTACGGATGAAGAAGTGCTTGGCCATGCAGGCTCTACGACCCGCAAGATCGATCTGAAAGGTCGTCGTGCCTTGCCGGGTCTTATCGACAACCACACTCACGTTGTGCGTGGTGGTCTCAACTTCAATATGGAACTGCGCTGGGATGGGGTGCGTTCGCTGGCCGATGCCATGGACATGCTCAAGCGGCAGGTAGCTGTAACGCCCGCGCCGCAATGGGTGCGCGTGGTTGGTGGCTTTACCGAACATCAGTTTGCCGAAAAGCGTCTTCCAACCATTGAAGAAATCAATGCGATTGCGCCTGATACGCCGGTCTTCTTGCTGCATCTTTATGATCGCGCACTTCTCAATGGTGCAGCGCTCCGTGCTGTCGGCTATGACAAGAACACGCCAAACCCTCCAGGTGGTGAAATCCTGCGTGATGCCAATGGCAACCCGACGGGCCTGTTGCTTGCCAAGCCCAATGCAGGCATCCTCTATTCGACGCTCGCCAAAGGTCCAAAGCTGCCGCTGGAATATCAGGTCAATTCGACCCGCCATTTCATGCGTGAGTTGAACCGTCTTGGCGTGACCGGTGTGATTGATGCGGGTGGCGGATTTCAGAACTATCCGGATGACTATGAAGTCATTCAGCAATTGTCCGACGAAGGTCAGATGACTGTGCGTCTGGCATATAATCTCTTCACGCAAAAGCCGAAGGAAGAGAAGGAAGACTTCCTCAACTGGACGGCTTCGGTGAAATACAAGCAAGGCAACGACTATTTCCGTCACAATGGCGCGGGCGAAATGCTTGTGTTTTCCGCCGCCGATTTTGAGGATTTTCGTCAGCCGCGCCCGGATATGGGGCCGGAAATGGAAGATGATCTGGAGGAGATCGTCAGAATTCTGGCTGAAAATCGCTGGCCATGGCGAATGCACGCTACTTATGACGAAACCATCAGCCGTTCGCTTGATGTGTTTGAAAAGGTCAATAAGGACATTCCGCTTGAAGGCCTGAACTGGTTTTTCGACCATGCCGAGACCATCTCGGATCGCTCGATTGATCGTATTGCAGCACTTGGCGGTGGTATCGCCGTGCAGCACCGCATGGCCTATCAGGGTGAATATTTCGTCGAGCAATATGGTCATGCAGTGGCAGAAGTGACCCCACCGATAGGCAAGATGCTCTCGAAAGGCGTGCATGTCTCGGCAGGTACGGATGCGACGCGCGTTGCATCCTATAATCCGTGGGTTTCGCTGTCATGGATGATTACTGGCAAGACGGTTGGTGGTATGCAGCTTTATCCGCGCCGCAATTGTCTCGACCGTGAAACAGCGCTGCGCATGTGGACGGAAAAGGTCACATGGTTCTCCAACGAAGAAGGTAAGAAAGGCCGCATTGAAAAGGGTCAGTTCGCTGATCTGGTGGTGCCGGACAAAGACTTCTTCAATTGCAGCGAAGACGAGATTTCATTCCTGACGTCCGATCTGACCATGGTTGGCGGCAAGGTTGTCTATGGTGCAAACGCCTTCAAAGATCTGGATGACAACCCAATTCCGCCTGCAATGCCTGACTGGTCGCCGGTGCGTAAATTCGGGGGCTATGCGGCATGGGGCGAGCCGGAAGGTGCTGGCAAAAACAGCCTTCGCCGCACTGCAATCTCCACATGCGGCTGCTCGAACAGTTGTGGCGTTCATGGGCATGATCATGCGGCAGCATGGGGTTCACAGTTGCCAATCGGCGATCTCAAAGGCTTCTTTGGAGCGCTGGGCTGCGCCTGCTGGGCAGTTTAAAGCGCAACTTGTTCGGAAAGCCGTTTCATACGGTTTAGGACGTGCGCTCATTCAAATTACCCCGGCGCCGTAGTCGGCGCCTGGGTTATCTGGAGCCAGTGTGGTGGCTCAGCTTACGAAAATCCAATGCAGAACTGATCGCTTAAGTTTTTGGTCTGTGTAGCCCGCGCGCACGGATTACGACCAACCATGCGTCAATAATTACATTTTAGACAATAGTATCGAAATAATTATTGCAATTGTTTGCAGTGGTGCAATGGCGCAATATCCACCCATCGAACAACGCAACAGGCAGAAAGGTGACGCTGCAGCATCTCTGTCAAAATTGGAAACCGGTTTTGAGAACAAGATGCACTTAAAAGCCGACTACAGCGTCCGCACACAGAGAATGAAAAGCACTTCCACAATCATCAACCGTCGCGACATTCTGCTTACAGGCGCAGCACTTGCTGCAACGATTTCACTGCCAGCCGGTTTGGCTCTCGCAGAAACAACTCAGACCAACACCACCAACATCTCATCCGAAGGAGAAAACACCATGGGCTTTATCACCACAAAAGACGGCACCGAAATCTTTTACAAGGACTGGGGCTCGAAGGATGCACAGCCAATTATGTTCCATCATGGCTGGCCACTGAGCTCGGACGACTGGGATGCCCAGATGTTGTTCTTCCTTTCAAAAGGCTATCGCGTTATCGCCCATGACCGCCGTGGTCACGGTCGTTCGGCTCAGGTTTCCGAAGGCCATGATATGGACCATTACGCTTCTGACGCCTTTGCGGTTGTTGAAGCGCTTGATCTCAAGAATGTCGTGCATATTGGCCATTCGACCGGCGGTGGCGAAGTCGCCCGCTATGTCGCCAAGCATGGTGAACCGGCAGGTCGCGTTGCTAAGGCGGTTCTGGTTTCCGCAGTCCCTCCGCTGATGCTCAAGACAGAAGCCAATCCGGAAGGCCTGCCTATGGAAGTGTTTGACGGCTTTCGCTCAGCGCTTGCAGCAAACCGCGCCCAGTTCTTCCGCGATGTTCCTTCAGGCCCATTCTATGGTTTCAACCGTGATGGTGCGAATGTGCAGGAAGGCGTAATCCAGAATTGGTGGCGTCAGGGCATGATGGGCGGCGCAAAGGCGCATTATGAAGGCATCAAGGCTTTCTCTGAAACCGACCAGACGGAAGACCTCAAGGCTATCGGCGTGCCAACACTGGTTCTGCATGGCGAAGACGACCAGATCGTGCCGATTGCGGATGCCGCACTTAAGGCGATCAAGCTTCTCAAGAACGGCACGCTCAAGACCTATCCGGGATTCTCGCACGGTATGCTGACGGTCAATGCCGATGTTCTGAACGCTGATCTCCTGGCTTTCATTCAGGCTTGAATGTTGAAATGATAAAAGATGCGGCGGGGAGACTTGCCGCATCTTTTTAAACTTTTAGCGATAGGTTTTGATTGCTGATTAACGGGCAGGGGATGGATAGGATGAATGCGGGTGCGGAACGCGGCGAATTTGTAAGTCTGATTGCGCCAATACTGGAGCCAATGGCATCCGCGCTTGAGTTCTTCGGTGTCTCCGTCATCATTATCGGCGTGGCCGTTGCAACGCTTATCTATCTCAAGGATGTGTTCGTTGTATCGGGCGAGAATGCCTATACCCGCTACCGCGCAAATCTCGGTCGCGGCATTCTGCTTGGCCTCGAAATCCTGATCGGTGCCGACATTATCGCTACCATCATTTCGCCGCTCACGTGGGAAAGCGTTGGCTTGCTGGGCCTTATCGTTCTGATCAGAACCTTCCTCAGCTTTTCGCTGGAAGCGGAGATCGACGGCGAATGGCCATGGAAGCGCCGTCGCCGCGAGCGGAACATCGCAGGCGGCGACTAATTGTCATCGAGCGGCTTTGTCTAGCCGATGGATAGCAGCTCCCTCGAAAGCCTGTTCATGCTTTGCGCACCGCTTTCGGTTATCAGAAACTGTTCTTCGATCATCAGCGCACCGAGCCCATTGGCGTAAAACGGTGTTTCCAGCGCCAGCACCATGTTTGGTTCAATCAGCATTTCGTTGCTGCTTGAGATAAACGGCCATTCTTCAATGCCAACGGCCGCACCCACCGAATGGCCAAAATGGCCGCGATAATATTCGCTGAAACCGCGCTTACGCATGATGCCAAGCATTGCCGCATGGACATCGCAGAACCGCGTACCGGGCTTTAACAGCGCTTCGCCCACCGCAAAGCTTTCCTGCAACACCTTGTAGATCTCGCTGGCAAGCGGATCGGGCTTACCGCAGACATAAGTGCGCGCACCATCTGAAGAATAACCGTTGATGAGCGTGCCGACATCGGCTTTCACAAGATCACCTTCTTTAAGCTCGGCCTTCATGTCCTGAAGATCAGGGCCGGTCGAGATATAAGCCCAATGCCCGGAAAGAACCTGACCATTCTGGCTGGCTTCCTGTGTGGCACCATCAAGCCAGGCTGCTGAAAGCGCATTCAGGCTGGAACCACGTCTGGCGGTGTTCAGCATATTTTCCAGCCCGCTTTCTGCATAATGGGCTGCATTTCGCAGATACTCGATTTCCCGCGCATTCTTGATAAGGCGCAGGCGCTTGAAGAGAATGGAAGCATCTTGCCACTCAACCGATGGAAGTGCTTTTTTGAGAGCTGCAAAATCAGCTGCTGGCATGAACTCCAGATCAACACCGATACGCGCTTTGGAAAGCCCACGCTCTGCCAGCAGATCACTTAAAAGCCTGAAAGCTGCATCCTGATCAAATGTCTCGGCGCGCGGGCCGACATTGTTTGCCTGCCTGTAGGCCACATTGATGTCTTCAATTGTTCTGGCATTTTCTACCGTCACCATATCAATCCAGATGCGGTGGGTGCGGAAATCGATTCTGTCGCCAAGATGCGCGGCAGCAGCATAGGCATGATCGCTGATGACCACGCCGAGTTTTGCATTTTCATCGGCTGGCACCAGCGCAATTGCCGAACCCGCCCGACCCCACATCGTCGCAACACCGGCTGCAACACCAGTCGCATAGCGGAAGTTTTCGGGCTGAAACAGCGCAAGCGCATCAAGCCCTGCTGCTCTCAGAAGAGACTGGCTTCTGGTGCGATCAATCTGGCTCATCATGTTCTCTCAATGCGATTTAGGATGCAATTTCGGCCACTGGATCAACAGGCCGCAATTCTACATCTCCAGCCTTTGGTTTGTAGTCGTTTATATAAGAGCGAGTGGCTTGATAACTCAATTTTGGCTGTTGATAGTATCAGCCTATGGTGAAGGATAAATCATCTACCAGTTTTGTTTATTATAGAATAAACTTCTAAAGAATCCCCGGATAGCACAGCTGCACCGCTTATCGATGCTCTGACGGTCGCTGTATAACCTGTATCAACTGAGGGCCTTGTGGCGACCTCGAAGCAGGAGAATAAAATGAGCGGTTTGACCATTCGTAATCGCAAAATGAATTTTAGCAACTGGGGTCTTACGACAGCGCTAAGCGTTGCGCTCGCATTCGGCTCGTTCGCTCAGGCTCATGCGCAGCAAAGCAACCCCGATGCCACCATTAATATCGGATCGCTCTACGAGCCGCAGAACCTCGATAACACTGCCGGCGCAGGTCAGGGCATCAATGAAGCCTTTAACGGCAACGTTTATGAAGCGCTGTTCCGCCTGGACGACAATGGCACAGTTGAGCCGGTTCTTTCCAAGGACTACACGGTCAGCGACGATGGTTTGACTTACACGTTCAAGCTTCAGCCCGGCGTCAAGTTCCATTCGGGTGCACCGCTGACCTCGAAGGACGTCAAGTTCTCCATCGAGCGTGTTGCAGCGCCTGAATCCAAAAGCTCGCGCAAAAGCAGCCTCAAGACCATTACAGGCATCGAAACGCCAGATGATGAAACTGTCGTCGTCAAGCTTTCGTCCCGCTCGATCTCGCTGCCATACAATCTCAGCTATGTCTGGGTTGTGAATGACGATGCGACCGATTTCCAATCGAAGGAAGATGGTACTGGACCTTACGCGCTGGAAGACTGGCGCCGCGGTTCATCGCTCGCCATCAAACGCTTTGACGGTTACTGGGGCACCAAGCCGAAAAACGAAGAGGTTGTCTTCCAGTATTTCACCGATGCAAGCGCACTCAACAATGCGCTTCTGACTGGCTCGGTTGACATCGTCACCTCGGTTCAAAGCCCGGATTCCCTGGCTCAGTTCAAAGACAATCCTGACTTTACCGTCAGTGAAGGCAAGTCCACGACCAAGCTGCTTCTTGCTTATAACGACCGCGTCGCACCTTTCGACAATGTAAAGGTTCGTAAGGCGCTGGCGCGTGCCATCGACGACAAGAAGCTGCTGAACGCCGTTTGGGGCGACTATGGCACATTGATCGGCTCGTTCGTTCCACCAACAGATCCCTGGTATGTCGATCTGACCGGGGACGATGCCTATAATCCTGAAAGCGCCAAGGAGCTTTTGAAGGAAGCGGGCTATCCGAATGGCTTCAGCTTCACCATCGATACGCCGAACTATGACCCGCACCCGATTGCAGCGCAGTTCATCCAGAGCGAACTGGCCAAAATCGGCGTGAAGGTTAACATCAACATCATCACGGCCAATGAGTGGTACACGAAGGTCTATAAGGCGCATGATTTCCAGGCGACCTTGCAGGAGCATGTGAACCACCGCGATATCGTATTCTACGGCAATCCGGATTTCTATTGGGGATATAACAACCCGAAGGTTATTGATCTTATCAAGGAAGCCGAAGCAAGCTCCACCACCGATGAACAGACGGCCAAGCTGACCGAAGCCAACAAGATCATTGCAGAAGATGCAGCCAGCAACTGGTTCTACCTCTATCCGCAGATAGTGGTCTCAAAAAAGTCAGTCAGCGGCTATCCGGTCAATGGTCTGAACTCACAGTTCTTCGCCTATGATATTGAGAAAACAGACAACTAATCAGCTGTCCATAATCGAGAACTGATACTCGACACGAAGCGCCGCCTGAATTATTTTCAGGCGGCGTTATCGCATATTCAAGAGGGTAAAAAGCTGCCCCTCATGCCCGAGAGGTATTCGCCATTCTTGCCTATATTTTGCGCCGTTCGGCCATTCTGATCCTGTCGGTATTCGTTGCAGCTATCGTTCTGTTCTTGCTGCTGCGCCTTTTGCCGGGTGATCCAGCAAATGCATTGGTTTCGGTTGGTGCTGACGCCGCGCAGATTGAAGCTGCGCGTAAACAGGTCGGCTCCGACCTCCCGCTCTATCAGCAATTCACACAGTTCATCGGCTCACTTGTGCGCTTTGACCTCGGCAATTCCTTTGTCAGCGGCGCGCCGGTTTTGACTGAAATCGGCAAACGCCTGATCGTGACGCTGCCACTGACACTGATGGCTTTCGTGCTGGCGATCATCATTGCCGTGCCACTCGGCATCCTGTCGGTCGTGCGTCAGAAAAGCTGGTATGGCTCGATCATTTCAGTGATCTCACAATTGGGCATCGCCGTGCCAGTTTTCTGGATCGGCATTCTTCTCGTCTGGGTGTTCGCGGTGAAATTGCGCATGTTTCCATCGGGTGGTTTTCCATCGCGTGGATGGCAATCAGCACCTGCTGCATTTCAGTCACTGACATTGCCGGTCATCACTATTGCCATCGTCATGTCGGCATCGCTTATCCGCTATGTTCGTTCTGCAACACAGGATGTATTGGGCAGCGATTATCTGCGCACTGCGCGCGCGCTGGGCTCCACGTTCTCGCAAGCGCTGATCCGTCATGGCATCCGCAATGGCGCGGTTCCTGTGATTTCGATCCTCGGTATCGAACTCGCTTCAACGCTTCTCGGCGCTGTGGTGGTAGAGCGCGTTTTCTCGCTCCCCGGCCTCGGCTCCATGCTACTTTTGGGTATCGAGCAGCGTGATTATCCAAATGTGCAAGGCGTTCTGTTTGTCTCTACTTTGCTGGTTCTTCTGGTCGGCTTCGCTGCCGATCTGGTGCAACGTTTGATCGATCCGCGATTGCGCAGCCGGTCGGCGGGAGGCCGCGCATGAGCAGCGTCACCCCATCTTCGCAACGTTTCCGATTGCCTTGGCCGCTCGTAGTCGGCGGTATTCTTGTTGGCATTCATGTCGTTGTTGCACTGCTTAGCCTGTTCTGGACGCCTTATGGGGTCGGTGACATGGTTGGTGGACGGCTGGCAGCGCCATCATGGGAACACTGGGCCGGCACAGACCGGTTGGGTCGCGATTTGATGACACAGATCATGGTCGGCTCACGCATCGCGCTTTTTGTCGGGCTCGGAGCCGTCGCTATCAGCGCTGTGATCGGCGTCACCATCGGCGTTCTGGCTGCTTTTGCGACGCAGACACTCGACGATATGCTGGCTGCAACGCTCGATATTCTGATTGCTTTTCCGACGTTGTTGCTTGCCATGCTGATCGTCGCTTCAAGCGATGGCGCAAGCCTTTCGACCGCTATTCTCGCAATCGGCATTGCTGCATCAGCCATCGTCGCGCGCTTGACCCGCATTCTCGCCAAACGCGTTCTGGCGATGGATTATGTCACAGCGTCGCGCATTTCGGGCACTTCGTGGCTTGGTGTCGTTCGTATCCATGTGCTGCCGAACATCTGGCCGACACTGATTGTCAATTTCGCGCTGCAGTTCGGGCTCGCCGTGATTGCCGAAGCTTCATTGTCTTATCTTGGGCTTGGCGCGCCACCACCAAACGCGTCCTGGGGACGATTGCTGCAGGAAGCGCAGGCTTCGGTTTATACAGCTCCCTTCGGTGCAATCGCACCGGGTCTGGCGCTCGTTTCGCTCGTCATCGGGCTTAATCTTTTTGCAGATGGTTTGCGCGATGTGGCCGATCCAACGCGGAGGAGGCAACAATGAGCCCATTGCTGAACGTTGAAAATCTTGAGATCGAAACTGCTGGCCGCGTTCTGGTTTCTGGCGTGTCTTTTTCGGTTGCGCAGGGCGAGCGTGTCGGCCTGATCGGTGAATCCGGCTCCGGCAAATCATTGACCGCATTGGCCGTCATGGGACTGCTTGCGGAAGGCATGAAAGCAAGCGGCTCTATCACGCTTGAAGGCCACCAGATTATCGGGGCGCGTGATCGTACGCTTGTTCCGCTGCGTGGACGAAGCGTCGCCGCCGTCTTTCAGGAACCGATGACCGCGCTCGATCCGCTGATGCGCATCGGCAAACAGATAGCGGAAGTGGTGCAGCGCCGCGCGTTGCGCGATGGCCGCAAGCTTGGCAAAGCGGAACTCGAACGCGAGGTTATTGGGCTTCTGGATCGCGTTTCCTTGCCGGAACCAACCCGCATTGCCCGCTCATGGCCTCATGAGATTTCGGGCGGCCAGCGCCAGCGTGCTGCGATTGCCATGGCGCTTGCCTGCCGGCCAAAACTGCTGATCGCTGACGAGCCGACAACTGCGCTCGATGTGACGACGCAGGCAGAAATCCTTAAACTTCTTGAGCAACTCGTTCGCGATGAAGGCATGGGGCTTTTGTTCATCAGCCATGATCTGCCGGTCGTCTCGAGCATTGCCGAGCGAGCGCTCGTGCTCAGACGCGGCAATTTGATTGAGCAGGGACCAGTAACTACGCTGTTTGCCAATCCCGTTGAGGACTATACCAAGGGACTAGTTGCTGCCGCGCGTGCCTTCGACGCTGCATTGGAGGTGGCGCGATGAGCCTCATCGATCTTTCCGACGTTTCCTTCGCTTATAGTGGTGGCAAAACCGTGCTGCATGGCATCGATCTCATGCTTGAAAGCGGCAGCAATCTTGGCATTGTGGGTGAATCTGGCTCCGGCAAGACAACCATGCTCAAACTGCTTTTGGGGTTGCAGGTTGCAACGTCAGGCAATGTGAATTTTCGCGGCCAGATGCTCAACATCAAAGACCGCAACTTCATGCGGGGCTTTCGCCGTTCCGTGCAGGCGGTTTTCCAGGATCCTTATTCTTCACTCGATCCGCGCCAGCGCGTGTTCAACATCATAGCTGAACCGCTGCGCTCGCTAAAAATCGAGACGGACATAGCGCAGGCTGTCGCCCAAGCACTGGCTGCTGTCGATCTTCCAGAAGATGCAGCAACACGTTATCCGCATGAGTTTTCCGGCGGTCAGCGTCAGCGTATCGCGATTGCGCGTGCGATTGTCGCCAATCCTGACCTTATTATTGCCGATGAAGTAGTGAGCGCGCTCGATCTTACCACGCGTGCGCGTATCATCGATCTCATGCGGACTTTGTCTGAACGCACGACGTTCGTGGTTGTTTCGCACGATATCGCACTCGTGGCTTTGCTTTGTGAAAGACTGATCGTGCTTGAAAAGGGCACGATCGTTGAACAGGGTAATACGCCCGAAATTCTTGCCAATCCGCAACATGCCTATACGCGAAAACTGCTGGCAAGTTTGCCGCGAATGCCAAGAGAATCGTGACTTAGTTATGGCTCGGAAGAGGGGATTTCGAGCCTGATCACGGTTTTGTGCACATGAGAAAATATGAAATTATTTA
The DNA here is from genome assembly GCA_018798825.1 of Ochrobactrum sp. BTU1. Lineage (NCBI taxonomy): Bacteria > Pseudomonadati > Pseudomonadota > Alphaproteobacteria > Hyphomicrobiales > Brucellaceae > Ochrobactrum > Ochrobactrum sp. BTU1. Next base: position 711,662 of record CP076355.1, read on the forward strand.
ACAAGTTTTACCGTGATTTTAGATAAATCATCCCTTTGAATTCATTATTTAATTTATAATTTCTCTAAGGTGCTAAACTGCCATTTATAGCAGTGTCGGTCTCGACCCCTATAAACAAACCGGATTCTCGAAATTTGAATTGTGGCAAATGTTTGTATAACGAGGCACTTTGTTTCATAATGCCATGATATATATGGAATCCCCCGAAACAAATTTAACAGTCTTACCCACCTAATCGGCAGGAAACGACAAATGACCGACCTCCCCGGCTATCCGAGCCGGCGCACCTTTTTGAAAGCCTCCGCAGCAAGCGTGATGCTTTCAGGACTGGCTGTGTCAGCTCAGGCGCAACAGTCGACGCCCCCTGTTGCTCTCGAACAATACGAACGCCAATATTTTAATGATCTTGAATGGACTTTCATCCTCGCCGCTACGGCAAGGTTGATCCCCTCTGACGGTGATGGCCCAGGCGCTATCGAAACCCGTGTTCCTGTATTCATCGACCTTCAGCTCGCTGGCGACTACGGTCGTGCAGACGACTGGTATATGGTCGGCCCTCATGACGCGTCTGCGGACCCGACACGCGGTTGGCAGACCCCGCTCAATCCTGCTCAGATCTATCGTCAGGCTATCCCAGCATTCAACGGTTGGTGCGAGCAGAAATATGGCGCTGCCTTCTCGGCACTCAATGCCGAGCAGCAGGACGCAGCGCTGACTTCCCTTCAGAAGGGTGAAGTTGGTTTGCAGCCAGAACTGCGCGAGTTCTTCGGAATTCTTTTGCAGAACACCAAGGAAGGCTATTTTGCCGACCCGATGTATGGCGGCAATCACGGTATGCAGTCGTGGAGCTATATCGGTTTTCCCGGTGCTCGCGGCAGCTACAAGGAATGGGTTGAGCGTTACAATGTTCGCTACCCATTAGGCCCGGTTTCGATCAAGGGCGAGAGGGCTTAAAAATGGCACGTCAGGAAAAGAAAAAAGACGTGGTCATTGTTGGCCTCGGCTGGACAGGCGCGATTCTAGCTATGGAGTTGGCGCAGGAAGGTCTTGAAATCGTCGCTCTTGAGCGCGGTCACGACCAGAACACCGTTCCGGATTTCAAATATCCGAACATGATCGATGAGCTGAAATACGGCGTGCGCCTCAAGATGATGCAACGCGCAAGCCAGCAGACAGTTACAGTTCGCCGCAATGAGGGTGAAACCGCCCTGCCTTACCGCAGTTTCGGTTCGTTCCTTCCGGGCAACGGTGTCGGCGGTGCCGGCACGCACTGGAACGGCCTGAACTGGCGCCCACAGGCAGAAGAACTGCGTCTTCGTTCGCATGTTCTAGAAAACTGGGGTGAGCAGATCATCCCGGAAGACATGCTTCTTGGCGACTATCCTGTGACCTATGACGAAATGGAACCGTTCTTCGACCGTTTCGAACGTGTTGCTGGTATTTCCGGCAAGGCAGGTAATCTGAAGGGCCAGCTCGTTGAGGGCGGCAATCCTTTTGAAGGATGGCGCTCGAACGAATATCCGATGCCTCCAATGCACACGACCTGGGATGGCCGCAAATTCGCCGACGCAGCAAAGGCCATGGGTTATCACCCGTTCCCGTCGCCGGGCGGCATCGCATCGACTGCCTATGTGAACGAATATGGCATGCAGATGGGGCCGTGCAACCATTGCGGCTTCTGTGAGCGTTTCGGCTGCTACCAGTATTCGAAGTCATCGCCCCAGACAACCATTCTGGATGCGCTCAAGCGTATGCCGAACTTCTCATACCGTACGGAATCTGAAGTTCTGCGTATCGAAATGGCACCGGACGGCAAGACTGCAACTGGCGTTACCTATTTTGACGACAAGACGCAGGAAGAAGTCTTCCAGCCAGCCGACATCGTCATCATGGCTTCGTTCCAACTCAACAACGTGCATTTGGCACTGCTTTCGGGCATCGGCAAGCCTTACGATCCTGCAACGGGCGAGGGTGTGACTGGCCGTAACTACGCTTACCAGCTGACAGGCGGCGTGACACTCTTCTTCAAGAACGAAGAGTTCAACCCGTTCATTGGTACAGGGGCGAACGGCATGTGCATCGATGACTTCGGTGTAAACCAGATCGACTTTGGTCGTGAAGGCTTCATCGGTGGTGCTTATTGGCGTTCGGGACAGACCAACGGCCAACCGATCCGAAGCATGACGCTTCCTTCGGGCACGCCTGGTTGGGGTGCAGGCTGGAAGAGCGCAATTGCTGAGTGGTATGGTCATTCGATGAACATCGGGACTCACGGTTCCGTTATGGCCTACAAGACCAACCATCTGGATCTTGATCCGACCTATAAAGACCCGCACGGCCGTCCACTGATGCGTATGACCTTCAACTGGAATCCGAACGATATCCGGATGACCCAGTTCATGAAGGGCAAGGCGGAAGAATTGGCCAAGACGATGAACCCGGACCTGATGCAGTCATCCTTCAAAAAGGAAGGAGCACAGTTTGACGTTCGTCCTTATCAGACGACGCATACGACGGGCGGGCACACCATGTCGGCTAATCCGCGTGAAGGTGTGGTCAACCGCTTCTCGCAAGCGTGGGACAAGCATAACGTCTTCATGTTGGGTGCGGGTAACTTCGTGCAGAACACGCAGTATAACCCGACTGGCCTGCTTGGTGGTCTGGCTTACTGGACTGCTCATGCGATCCGTACGCAGTATCTTTCCAATCCACGTCCGTTGGTTTGAGGAGAATAGTGATGAAAACTCTTCTTCGCATTATCGGCGTTCTGGTCGTCTTTGGAATTATCGCGTTTCTCGCATTCCTGTTTGTTCCGGTGCAACTGACCAAGTCAACACAAGAGCTTGCTGCTGATTGGAAGCCTGCAAAGGGGCAGGGCGAATATGTGATGTATGCTTCCGACTGTATGGCTTGCCATACGGCAGAAGGCGGCAAGTCGTTTGCCGGTGGCCGTGCGATTGCGAGCCCAATGGGCACGATCTGGACGACAAACATCACTCCGGACAAGGAAACTGGCATCGGCAACTGGACACTCGATCAGTTCCGCGCAGCGCTCTATGATGGCATTCGTGCCGATGGCGTGCATCTTTATCCCGCCATGCCTTACGAAAACTATCGTAAGCTGAACGAGGAAGATGTCCGCGCGCTTTACGACTACTTCATGCATGAAGTAGAGCCGGTGAAGAACGAAGTGCAGCAGACCGAACTCGGTTTTCCGTTCAACATGCGCTTCGGTATCCGCGCATGGAACTGGCTCGCTCTCAACAACAAGGCTGGCTTCACGCCCGCCGGTAAGAACGAAGTTCAGGAACGTGGCCAGTATCTGGTTGAAGGTGCAGCCCACTGTGCTGCCTGCCACAGCCCGCGCAATGCTTTGATGGCGCAGGACGGCGTTCAGGTTGGCGACAAGACCTTCCTTACGGGTGGTGTCGTCGACGGCTGGAATGCACCTTCGTTGCGTGGCCCACAGTCGGCACCTCAGAAGTGGTCCGTTGAGGAAATGGCTTCCTATCTCGCAACCGGTCGTAATTCCCATTCGACCGCAAACGGCGAAATGGGTCTGGCAGTCGAGCAATCGTTCCAGCACCTGACTGATGCTGATACTCTGGCGATTGCTGCTTTCCTAAAGGGTATCGATGGCGCAGCTGTCGAAGTTCCTGAGAATTTTGCAGTCAAGGCACCGACGGCACTTCCAGCCGCTCCGGCAGATGCCGCGGGTGAAGAGACTGCAAAGTTGCTGACTGAAGCATCTCCGAACATGCCAGTCGGCGCACGTCTTTACCTCGACAACTGCGCTGCATGTCACTTTGTGACAGGCAAGGGTGCTCCTGGCATCTTCCCGGAACTAGCAGCTAATGATCTGGTCACGGGTTCGGAAGTGAAGCCGTTGGTCTCGATCATTCTGCATGGTGCAGAAGTGCCTTCGACCGAGAAGCGTCCTATGCGTCTGGTAATGCAGGGCTATGCCGATCGTCTGACGGATGATGAAGTTGCTCAGCTAGCAACTTTTGTTCGCTCGGCTTGGGGCAACAAGGCTGATGCCGTATCTGCTGCTGAGGTTGCCAAGGTCCGCAATCAAGCTTCGCACTGATTGCATCAGGAGAAAACTGCGGGATTTATACTCCGCCGTTTTGCTTAACGACTGAAATTTAGACATAAAAATACCCCCGCGTTAGACGCGGGGGTATTTTTTGTCGAGCATTATGGACTAGAGATGATCGCGCGCGATGGTCTGGTTCCATTCGCGGGTCTTGACCGCCTCGCCATTTTCCTTGGCCGTCAGAACGCCGGAAATATAGAAGTTTTCGGCATCGGAATGCATCTTGGTGGTGCTTTCAATGTCGATCATCCAGCCTTCGCGGCCCATTTGATAGGCCTGTGTCAGCACATAAGACGCCGATAGCGGATCATTGTCATTGATGCGCAGTTCACGCTTGAGGCTATGACTCAATTGCGTACCGAGATCGTCAAAGCGCAAGATGCCTTCGCCGAACAAGCCGCCAATGCCTTCCGTCACATAGAGCGTTTCGCCAGTGACGTGATCCTGTTCGGTCCAGCGGCGCACGCTGCCCGGATCAAGCTGGGTCATCGGTGTTGCCGGACCATGCGCAGGCTTCTGGAAGGAAACATTAGCATCGTCGGCAGATGGCTGACGCACAGGCAGATCGAGAACCGATGAAGCGGTGTCGAGCGTCAGTGTCACGCTCTTAGGCGATGGCCAGACCATCGGCCAGTAGCCGGTTGCAACCGAAAGACGGATGCGATGACCCTTCTTGAAGCTGTAACCGCTATCGTTGAGCTTGATCGCGATTTCATAGGTTTTGCCCGGCACCAGCATTTCTGGCTTGTCATGTCCGTTGATGTGGTTGAGGTTGAAGACCTGATAGCTGACGCGGGTGATACGGCCATCCGGCAGAATATCACTGAGACGTAGCGAAATTTGTGCAACCGGCTGATCGACGGTAAATGTCAGGCGTGCAACTGGCGCGCCGAGAATTTCGAGGTCTTCGGCGAGAACAGCGGTATCGAAGTTGAGCGAGCCGCCATCGTCAAGACGCTGATCCGTTGGGTGTTCGCCAGGGCAACCCGTCGCCATCCATTCGCCACCGGCCTTGCCGTGGCTGTTTGGCGAGGAGATCGACAATATGCCCTTGGCTGCATCAGCTTTGCCCAGCGTGCGGTCAGCACCCAGCGCGAAAGGCTTCGGCGTGATTTCGGTCGATGGCCAGTTCTGTTCGCCGACCCAGCGGCCATTGGTGAAATCGCGTGAGCCGGTTGGTTCGATTGTATCGCAGAGATAGGCGCGCAGTTTCGGCTCGTCCATAACGCCGGTCTCTATGCCCTTAAGCCACTGGTCCCACCAGCGCACCGCTTCCTGCAGGAAACCGATTGCGGGACCCGGCAGGCCGTCCTGCGGATAGACATGGCCCCAAGGACCGATAATGCCGCGGGCAGGGACCTGAAGGTTTTCGAGCAGGCGCGGAACAGCATTGGTGTAGCTGTCGGCCCATGCGCCGATTGTGAGAACCGGGCACTGGATTGCAGACCAATCTTCGCAGACCGAGCCATGCTTCCAATATTCATCGTAATGCTGGTGTTCGAGCCAGAGGGCAGGGAAGAACGGCAGGCGTTCCAGACGTTCAATCCATGCATCGCGCCAGCCAGCGCCCACAATCGCCGGATCTAGCGGACGCGACTGATAAGCTAGCATGATCGTGCCCCACCACAGATTATCGTTGAGCAACAGGCCGCCCATGTAGTGGATGTCGTCGCGGAAACGGTCGTCAGTTGAATAGGCGGTGATGATCGCCTTCAATGCTGGCGGACGGCAGGCTGCAACCTGAAGGCCGTTGAAGCCACCCCAGCTCTTGCCCATCATGCCGACATTGCCGCTGCACCAAGGCTGCGCCGCAATCCAGGCAATGACTTCGAGCGCATCGTCCTGTTCCTGCTGGATATATTCGTCGGCCATGTGGCCATCAGATTCACCCGTGCCGCGCATGTCAACGCGGATCGCGGCATAGCCATTCTGCGCGAAGTAGCCATGCATTGGTTCATCGCGGCCACGCGTGCCGTCGCGCTTGCGGTAGGGAATATATTCGAGCACGGCAGGCACGGGATTTTCCTCGGCGCCTTCAGGCAGCCACAGGCGCGCACCAAGACGGGTGCCATCCTTGAGAGTGATCCACAGATGCTCGGTGACGTTTACGGTCATGATCGGTTCCAATTTGAACAAGGAAAAGCCGGTGCGGCATTAGCGCCGCATCGGTAGTTTAACTGGCGGCACGTGCCTTCAGGATGTCGTCCAGCCAGTTGCGGCGCAGCTCCGGAACGGATGTGATGAGCTGCTCCGTATAGGGCTCATAAGGCGGCTCGAAGATTGCCTTCGTGGTGCCGGTTTCGACCACCTTGCCCTTCTGCATCACCATGGTGCGGTCGGCGAGCCGGCGTACGACGCCAAGGTCGTGGGTAATGAAGAGATATGACACTTGCAATTCATCCTGCAGTTTACGCAGGAGCCTGAGAATTTCTTCAGCGACGAGCGGGTCAAGCGCTGAAGTGACTTCATCGCAGATGATAAGATCAGGCTTTGCTGCAAGCGCGCGTGCGATACAAACGCGCTGTTTCTGTCCGCCCGAAAGGGCACCCGGCAGGCGGTCTGCAAAGTCGACAGGTAGGCCGATGAGTTCAAGCAGGCGCTTGACCTCGACCTCGCGCTGATCTTCATTCATGCCGAAATAGAACTTCATCGGGCGACCGATGATTTCACCAACGGTCTGGCGTGGGTTCAATGCCACGTCAGGGAGCTGGTAAACGAGCTGAATACGACGCAATTCTTCGCGCGAACGCTTTTTGTAGTTCGCTTCGAGCCGCTGTCCGGCAAGGGTGATGATGCCGCTAGAATGCGGTGGCAGACCTGCAATCACACGCGCAAGCGTTGATTTGCCGGAACCGGATTCACCCACTACCGCAAGCGTTTCTCCACGACGGATGTAGCAGCCCACATCGGTCAGAACGAGTTTCTTGCCGTAATAAGCAGTCGCGTTTTTCACTTCGAGCAGGATTTCGCCAGTCTTGTGTTCGGCCTGTTCACCCGAAATGCTGGCTTCACGCTCAGACACCAGACGCTGGGTATATTCCTGCTTTGGCGCTTCGAGAATTTGCTCCGAAGAGCCAAGTTCAACCATCTTGCCATGACGCAGAACCATGATGCGGTCGGCGATCTGCGCCACGACTGCAAGGTCATGCGTGATGTAAAGGGCGGCAGTGTTGTAACGCTGGATCAGGCTGCGCAGGAGTGCGAGCACTTCGATCTGCGTTGTCACGTCAAGTGCGGTGGTCGGCTCGTCCAGCACCAGAATATCCGGGCGGCAGGACATGGCCATGGCAACCATAGCTCGCTGCAACTGACCACCGGAAACCTGATGCGGATAGCGATCGCCAAAGGTGTCGGCATCGGGAAGCTGCAATGTATGCAGCAGTTCCAGCATCCATGCTTTTGCTTCGGCTTTGGTCATGAGGCCGTGATAGAGCGGGCCTTCCATGATCTGATCGCCAATGCGGTGTGCAGGGTTAAACGACGCTGCCGCACTCTGCGCCACATAGGCGATACGTGCGCCACGGGCCTTTTCACGGGTTTCGCGGGTGCCGTCCATCAGCGAAATATCGTCAACGACAATTGTGCCTTCAGCGATTCTACAACCGCCGCGACCATAGCCCATGGCTGCAAGCCCAATGGTGGATTTACCAGCGCCAGACTCGCCGATAAGACCAAGCACTTCACCACGCTTCAGCGTCACATCGACATGATCAACAAGCGTTGCGTCATTGGGGGCTTTGACGACGAGGTCGGAGATTGAAAGAACGATATCCTTGCTCATCGATCAGCTCCCTGCGTAGTCGTGCGCCCGGCCAGAAGCCAGTCAACAACGAGGTTGACTCCAACGGTGAGGATGGCGATTGCAGCCGCCGGGAAAAGCGGTGCATAAAGGCCGTAGAGAATAGCCTGCTGGTTGTCCTTCACCATGCCGCCCCAATCCGCAAATGGCGGCTGGATGCCAAGGCCAAGAAACGACAGGCCTGCAACGAAGAGGAAGGTGAAGCAGAAACGCAGACCAAATTCCGCAATCAGCGGTGGCAGCGTATTCGGCAGAATTTCACGCGAGATCAGCCAGCCGAGGCCTTCGCCGCGAAGACGGGCCGTTTCGGCATATTCCAGCACATTCACGCCCTGCGCCACAATACGCGCTAGACGGAACACGCGGGTGGAATCGAGCAATGCGATGGTGATAATCAGAACCGGCAGCGACGAGCCGAGCGCCTGAAGAATGACGAGTGCCGAAATGAGCACGGGAATGCACATGACGGTATCGACAATGCGCGACAGTACCGTATCGACCCAGCCGCCGAAAATGGCGGCGAGGAAGCCGAGCGGCACGCCGACGCTGAACGACAGGAGCGATGCTGCGAGCGAGACGCCGATTGACATCTGCGCACCAAAAAGCAGGCGAGAGAGCATGTCGCGGCCATTCTGATCAAGACCGAACCAGAACTGTGCCGATGGCGGATCAAACGGTGCGCCGACGATTTCTTCCTGACCATAAGGCGCGATCAACGGGCCAAACAGGAACATCAAAAGGCACAGTGTGACGATGGTGAGACCAACCCACGCCGTCAACGGAATTGATTTTTTCATCTTATTCATCGTGGGTGCCTCAGGCGCGGATTGAGCGCGATGGCAGCGACATCGGCGATGATATTGAGAATGACATAGGCAGCACCGAAGACGAGAGCCGCAGCCTGCACGAGCGGAAGGTCACGCTTGGAAACAGCATCAACCATGAAGCGGCCAAGGCCGTTATAGTTGAACACGGCTTCGACAAGCACCACACCGGTGATGAGGTAAGCGATGTTGAACGCCACCACATTGACGATAGGCGCCGCCGCATTTGGCAAAGCGTGCTTGGTCACGACGCGCTTGGTGCGCAGACCCTTGAGATATGCGGTTTCGACATAGGCTTGATCCATAACCGACAAAACGGCGGTACGTGTCATACGCATCATCTGCGCGACGGTCACGAGAACCAACGTTAGTGCGGGCAGAGCAGTGGCCTGCACCCATTCGAGGAAGGTCATGCCATCATAGGTGTCGGCAAGGCTCGGCAATAGATTAAAGCGGATCGACAAAAACAATATCAATAACAGGCCCAGGAAATACTCAGGCAGAGAGACAAAAGCCAGCGCTACGATATTGATAACACGATCAAAAATGCCGCCGCGCTTTACCGCAGTGATAAGGCCAAGGAGAATTGCAATAGGAACGCTGATGACCGCTGCAAAGGCTGCAAGTGCCATCGTATTCCAGAAACGCGGCCACAAAAGATCGGCCACCGGCTGCTGGTTGGCAAGCGAAGTACCGAGATCACCAGTCACAAAACCAGCAAGCCACGCAAAATAGCGTGCGAGGACCGGTTGATTGAGACCAAGGCTTTCGCGCAGCGTCGCAAGCGCTTCCGGCGTGGCATTCTGGCCGAGAATGGCTGACGCCACGTCACCCGGCAAGATCTGCGTGCCGGCGAAAATCAACGCCGATACGAGGAACAGCGTGAGGAGCCCGAGCCCCACACGCTTGAGAATTAGAACGAACATTTATGCTTCCAGCCAGACTTTTTCGGCAAGGCGAGCACCCATCAGATTGAACATCGGATGCGTGGTCACGCCCTTGAGCTTCTTGGAGGTGGCGTCGAGATAGTCGCCAAACATTGGGATAAGCGCGCCGCCATCATTGCTGATCATGGCCTGCAATTCAGCGTAGATTTCCTTGCGCTTGGCCTGATCGAGCATTGCACGGGCCTCGAGCAGCTTGGCGTCGAAATCAGCGCTCTTCCAATGCGTATCGTTTTGTGAAGCGTTGGATGCATAAGCGATCGACAGAGCCTGATCGGCAGTCGGGCGACCACCGCGATAAGACATGCAGAACGCCGCTTTCATCCAGACATTGTCCCAATATCCGTCTGCTGGTTCACGCTTGATATCAATCTCGATGCCCGACTTGACGGCGGCGGTGCGGAAGATCGCTGCTGCATCGACAGCGCCCGTGAAGGCGGCATCTGAGGCGGACAGCTGAATTTTCAGCGAATCCATGCCCGCCTGCTTCAGATAGAACTTGGCCTTCTCCGGGTCATAAGCGCGTTGCGGCAGTGCTGCATCGAAGAACGGATCGGTGCTTGGGATCGGGTTGTCATTGCCCAGACGCCCATAGCCGCGCAAAGCGGTCTTGAGTAGCTGTTCGCGGTCAATGGCGTGCTTGACGGCGAGGCGGACGTTGTTGTCGGTAAACGGCGCCTGCGTGCAATCCATCAGGAAAGAGAAATGCTGGCCGCCAGACGATTGAACGATGTTGAGGTTCGGATTGCGCTTCAACAGATCAACCGTCTTGAAGTCGAGCTGGTTGATGGCGTGAACCTGACCGGACATCATGGCGTTGGTACGGGCAGACACGTCATTGATTACGATGACTTCAACCGCATCGACCCAAGCCGAATTTGGCTTCCAGTAGCTCTCATTGCGCGTGAAACGCGAACGCACGCCCGGCTGGAAACGCTCGAAAACGAAAGGTCCGGTGCCAACCGGCTTGTTGAAATCGGTCCAGTCTTTAGGAACGACGAGGAAGTGATAATCGGACAGGATGTAAGGCAGATCAGCATTGCCGCTATTCAGCGTGATCTTGACCGTGCCAGCGTCAACCTTGACTACATCAGTGAATTCAGATGCGAGCGAACGCGCACCGGATGTGGTTTCGCCGCGGTGCAGATTGATCGAATAGACGACGTCGTCGGCGTCAAGCGTCTTGCCGTTATGGAAGGTTACGCCCTGACGAACCTTGAAGGTCCATTCCTTGGCGTCGGCAGATGGTTCCCAGCTTTCAAACAACTCAGGCACAGCCTTGTTGTTGGCGTCGATTTCGACGAGACCGTTCATCAGCATGTAGGCCTGATTGACCGGAACCCAATCCTTCAGAAGGCGCGGATCGAAATTATCGGTGGTGGAGCCGCCGCCAATACCAAGCTTGAGCACTCCGCCCTTCTTTGGCGCGCCATCGGCTGCAGCGGCTGCTGCCGAGGTGATCAAACCGCTCATGCCAGTAGCGGCTAGAAGGCCAAGACCTGCGGCGCCTGTCATGAAGCTGCGGCGGGAGAGGTTAAAATCGTTTCGGTACCCAGTCATGCGTTACCCCTGTTGAAGTCTTAGCTTGTATTTTATGCATAGCTAAATCGATTTTGCGGGTTGGACTAGCCCACACAGCTCGTAACTTTCAAGGGTTGTAAGAGGTTTTTATGATATGACTTTTATGCATACCCCCATGCCAAATGTACCTCTTGGCTTTTATGGGAACAGGGATAAAGGAGCATTCCACAGAGACCTGCGGTGGCGCTTCTTCCACAAAAAAAGTTGCCTCTGCGATTGAAATTTTGCTGATCGTGGAGATCAAAATGAGTTTGCCGGATATTGTTGGCTTGTTGGGTGCAGTTTTCTATCTTTCTGCTTATGCCCTGATTCAGCTACGTATTTACACGGTGGACGATGCCATCATTACCGTGCTCAATATTCTTGGCGGTGTAGCGCTGATTTATTCGCTCTCGTGGAACTTCAATCTGGGTTCCATTATCACGCAGGTGGCCTGGCTGGTGTTTACTGTCGTTGGTTACGTGCGGTTCCGTATGATGGCTCGTCGTCGTGCAGCTGTTATACCTGCCGAATGAGTCTCATCATCTTTACGTGATTGCGTCGGTTCCATTGCTTGCAATCAACCAGTCCGACACTTCACGCACAATTTTGCGCTGATGGCGGTCGGCTGGCCGCATCAGATAGAAATAAGCGTCTGATCGCATCATATGATCGTGGACGGGTACGAGCGTGCCTGCTGCAAGCTGCTCTTTGATGAGCCAAGTCCAGCCAAGCGTGATGCCGATCCCTTGCGTGGCCGCTGCAACGCAGAGGCCATAATCGCCCAAGCGCCATTCCAGTGCACCGGGAGGAGGGGAGAGCCGCGCATCCTGCCACCATTCAGGCCAACCTTGCCATTCGCGCATGGTGTCTTCGATTGAGAGTAGAACCGGCGCTTCCTGTTCCATGATGTTTACCACGCCGGGGGCGGAAACCGGCACAACTTCTTCGCGCCCCAGCACGGTTAGATTCACACCAATCGGACGTTCCTTGCGATAGAACAGCGCCAGATCAAATTCATCGAGGCGCAAATGCGCCACATCGTCGGTCACGCGCAGCCGGATTTCGATGCCAGGGAGCTCCGCTTTCAGCATTCCAACACGCAACAAGAACCACTGATCAGCAATGCCGCGCGAACAGGCAATGGTTATCTGTCGTGGGCCTGTCCAGGCACGAAGGCCGTCGGTGACTGCCGTCAAATCGCCGAGCAGGCGGCTGACATCTGAGGCGTAGCTTTCGCCCATTGTGGTGAGCTGAACGCCAACGGGGAGGCGGTTGAACAGCTTGGAGCCGATGAACGCTTCAAGTTTGCCGATCTGACGACTGACGGCGCTTTGGGTGAGACCGAGCTCCAGACCGGCGCGCGAAAAGCTGCCAAGCCGTGCAGCGCTGTCGAAGACGACAAGCGCATTGAGCGGCGGCATAGATTGGCGTCCAACTGCCATAAAAATTCTCCGCAAGAATGAGGCTGTTGTTAATGCCATCTGAAGTCAGCTGCAAGATGCATCAATACGAGAAAATAAGCGATTTTCTCATTTCTTCCATTTCGGAAGAAGTTCATTTCGCCTTGGCTATCTTATCTTTATCGGTGCTTTTCGGCATGGTCTGCCTCAAACATTCATCATCGGAAATGAGGTCTATCGTGATCGACAATCGTACTGCGCCTTATGCTATTTTCATTATGCGTCTGGCGCTCGGCATTCTCTTTCTCGCCCATGCTGGCTTGAAAATTTTCGTCTTCACACCTGCAGGAACCGCAGCATTTTTCGGATCGCTTGGTCTGCCTGGCTGGTTTGCCTACGTAACCATTCTTTGGGAAGTCGTCGGCGCTATCGCGCTGATTATCGGCATCTTTCCGCGCATTGCAGCTGTTGCTCTTATTCCGATCCTGCTCGGTGCGATTTTCACCGTTCACGGTGCAGCTGGCTTCTTTTTCACTAACGCCAATGGTGGTTGGGAGTTTCCTGCATTCTGGATCGTTGGGCTTATCGTCGTGGCATTGGGTGGCAATGGCGCTTATGCTGCGAAGCCGAGTGCATCTGCCTAAATAGCAGACATCGCTATTTGCTGGATATGCGGGGAGGGAACTCTCCGCAATTCTAACGACAATTTTCAAGGATAAGCGCCATGCTTGTAGATGGTAAGTGGACAGAAGACTGGCAGCCAGTTCAAGCAAAAGATGAGAAAGGCGGTTTCGTGCGCCAGATTTCCGGCTTTCGAAACTGGATAACTCCCGACGGTAGCGCAGGTCCGACGGGTGAGGCGGGCTTCAAAGCAGAAGCAGGTCGCTACCATCTTTATGTCGCTTATATCTGCCCATGGGCGTCACGCACCTTAATCGGCCGTAAGCTCAAAGGGCTGGAAGATGTAATTTCGATCTCGGTGGTAGAACCTGCTCTGACCAATCAGGGCTGGCGATTTGGCGACTATCCGGGCGCTGATCGTGATGTTCTCAATGGCGCCACTTATATGCACGAGATCTACACCAAAGCAGATCCACATTATACGGGCCGCGCTACAGTGCCTGTGCTGTGGGACAAGCAAAAACAGACCATCGTCAACAATGAGTCCGCTGACATTCTTCGGATGCTCAACTCAGGTTTTGGCGATCTTGCCAGCGCGGATTTCGATTTTTATCCGGAAGCCTTGCGCTCAGAAATCGACGAGTTGAACGAGTATATTTATCCTCGGCTCAACAACGGCGTTTATCGCACGGGATTCGCCACAACGCAGATCGCCTATGAGGAAGCTTTCCGCGACGTGTTCAAGGCGCTTGCTGTGCTTGAGGAAAAGCTCGATGGAAAGGGTTCATTCCTGTTTGGCGAGAGCCTGACGGAAACGGATATTCGGCTGTTTGTGACGCTCATACGCTTTGATGCTGCCTATTACGGCTTGTTCAAATGCAATCTCCGGCAGTTGAAGGACTATCCGGCGCTGAGTGGCTGGCTGTTGCGCGTTTTGGATATTCCGGGCGTGCGTGAAACGGTCAATATTGATCATATCAAGCGGGGATACTATTCGATCAAGGCGTTAAACCCCACAGGCATTGTACCGATAGGTCCAGATTTGCTGGGGATTGAAAGCGTTCAAACCTGACGAACCGCTTTAATTATTTCCATATTTTGACTATTTTAGGCAATAGGAGCGTATAAATAGCCAAAACGGAAACAATCAATGGATCGCCTTGATAGTGAGCGGATGTTTGTCGCGGTCCTTGATACGGGCAGTTTTTCAGCGGCGGCTCAAAGGCTTGGGACGAGCAGCGGGCAGGCGTCAAAACTCATCTCAAAGCTTGAGTCGGGTTTAGGGGTTCAGCTCATAAAGCGCACAACACGAGCGCTCTCGCCGACAGAGGTCGGTTACGCATATTATGAGCGTATCAAGGGCTTAGTGCAGGATTTTGATGCTTTAGATGCATCCGTACGCAATGCATCCGGTGCACCGAGCGGGCGTATAAGGCTTACGGCACCCATGTCTTTCGGGACATTGCAACTGACACCAATCCTGCTGGAATTTGCGAAAATATTTCCAGATATACAAATTGACGTCAGTTTCTCAGATCGTATTGTCAATCTGGTGGACGAGGGGTTCGATATTGGTGTTCGCATTGGCAAACCGCTTGATAGCAGTTTGATTGCAAGACGGCTCTGCGACGCTCGGGTGGTTTTGGTCGCGGCACCTTCCTATGTCAGCGAACACGGCTTACCCACCCACCCGCGCGAACTCTCCGAACATAGCTGTATTATCGACACGAATTTCCGAGATCCCTTGATCTGGCGATTTAAACCCGCGCATGATGGTGAAATCCAGTCAGCGGCAGTCACAGGGCGGCTTCAGTTTTCAAACGGCGAAGCTTGTATGGAGGCCGCCGCAGCGGGATTGGGAATAGCTCATGTGCCGTCTTTTATAGCTGGGCCATACATTCGGGATGGCCGTGTGCAACAATTGCTACGTGATTATGAAGATCAACCGCTGGGCGTATATGCTGTCTATCCGCCTGCCAGGCACCTGGCGATCAAAGTGCGTGCATTGGTGGATTATTTGGTCGATCATCTACATGGAGAGCCATGCTGGGACCGTGGGTGGCTTTGACGCGGCTGGGTTTTGAAGAGCAGGGTCCTACGACACAGCAGTAAACAAGTATTCGGAGATCCAATTTCTTCCACGGCTAACCACATGAATTCATTTGCAAGTCGCACTTCAAACTAGAACCCACCCCCGTTATACACATTGTTTTAGCAAGTTAAAGTTGCGACGTTCCCAGCAGATTACAGATGCGACAGGTGCTGACGTTCAGCCCCCATTCCGAGAGGCTGGTCGGGGTTGCAAACGAGGAATGGGGGCGGGTGAATATCCACCTCTTCGGCTTTAGCTTTCTTAGTAGCAATTGTTCTGTCAGCAGTTGATACTCGGCTCACCTGCATCGGGCAGGAGAGGGATCCAAGTCGTACAATGCTACCAAAAATCTGCCTGCAAGGTGACGTCGATATCGCTGCACTCTCACCACTGCTTCGCGGCATGCTGCTTGCAGTTGCCTATGCTCAGCGCGAGGGTGGCATCGGACTAACGGCAACCGGCGCGATGAACCGCAAGTTCGTGCATTGGGCTGCTGAGAACTTCCTCTGGCCCAGGTTCACAGCCAAAGACCTCTTCAGCATGCACAAGGTGCTCAATGAAAACGACATGCCACCACTTTGTGTTGTGCACGACCTGACCCGTTATCTGAAGCTTCTTCGCCGCAGGAAAAATGTACTGCTGCCAACCAAACGTGGCCTGGAGTTTCTGGTCAATCCGCAAGCCTTCTTCGATCTGATCGCCACCGATTATCTCTATTCGTATATTCATGCCACCGAACGTAAAGAGGCGATCCAGGCACGATTGCGTTGGTGGCGTATGTATCTCAATCTGCTCAATATCAAGACCAGAGAAGGGTGTAAGCCGATGGACATTCTAAAGATACTCTATCCGGATATCGCTCATCTGTCCGACACTGAAATAACCGTCGATGCGTGGGACCTGAAATTCGAGCTTCGGTACGGTGTCCTGCGACGCTTATGCTGGCTCGGCCTGCTTTTTGAGGCAAGAGAAGGGCTCAGCTTGCTTGACGACGGAACCTTCCACAAAACACCGCTTTGGACAGCTTGCCTGCAATTGGAGTCGGATATGCAAAGCGATATCGGCGTCCATTGACGCCCTTTATTCCGGCGCTGGCTGTCTCAATAAAGCTTGTTCTCGCCGGGCAATGACGGCAGGGTCGTTCATGTAAGCTGTGCGCGATTTACGCTCTCGCTTCTGATAGCCATTCCCGACACTGCCGTCAGGTATACCAAACATATGGTTGGCCTGACCAGTACGACGCGGACCGCTTTTGCTGCGTTGCTGCTCCCGTCCCGCCTGCATCTCAGCGACGATCAACAGCATGTCATCCAGCCGTTTGTTCTCGACAACAGGTGAGCGATGAATGGAACGAAGCTTGTCGAATGTTGTATAGGGCAGGGTGTCCGTACCGTGCATGATCTCCAGACGTCCGTCGGGATAGTCGCAGACAATGACCTTCTGCCGCGCAAGCCGCTTTGCAACTTCGGTCGGTTCCAGGATGAACAGCACTTTATCATAGCGTAGTGTCAGTGTTTGTGACAGCGTTCGCACTTCCTTCCGGCACAGCGCACCATCAATATTCTCATGCGCTGCCAGCGGTCGATGCATGTCCTTGGGATTGCGTGGCTCCTTGCCAAAACGGGCATTGAAATCTGCAATATATTCCGGCGCATATGCATTGGCTGCTTCGATCGTATCGATGCCGCGCAGCCGCAATTCCTTAACCAGACGATCCTGCAAAGTCCTGTTTGCCCGCTCAACACGGCCTTTGGCCTGTGGAGTATTGGCACAGATAATGTCGATGTTGAGCTCATAAAGTGCCCGACCAAACTGTGTCAGGCCGCTTGTTCGATCTTGCTTCGACGGATGAAGCGAACGAAAAACGCCGTGTTTGTCGCTATAGAAAGCTAGTGGTTTGCCCCATTGCTGGAGATATGCCTTCGTCGCATGAAAATAATCAAACGTGTTCTCTGAGCCCGCAAAACGCAAATGCAGGAGCTTGCCAGTGGCATCGTCGATATAAACGAGGAGGGCGCATTTGGGACCCGCTCCTCGAACCACCAATGATGCGAGCCGTCGATCTGTATCAGTTCACCAAAGCAATCACGCCGGCCGCGCGGTTGATGCAGTTGCCGCTTGCGTTCGCGACGTGATGTCCACAATCCCGCTGCTGTCATCCATTGCCGCAGCGTCTCCTTGCTGACTGAAAGCCGATGGCGTTCAATCAGCTTCTCACAGGCCAGTGTCGGCCCAAAGTCCCGATAATACGTCCGTACAATATCCAGAATATCATTCCGGAAATCCTCGCCATAACGGCGATTGCTCGGACGACCGCGCTTGCCCGAAACAAGGCCCGCTGCACCAAGCCGATCAAATGCCTGTAACATCCGATGAATCTGACTACGACTGAGGCCAAGCAGCGCCGCTGCCTCCACCACACGAAGCTGATTATCTCTGATTTGCTGAACAGTCTTCAGCCGGTTGAGTTCTTTCTGCGACATCGTGATCAAACAAGACATGACGGCTCCCATCCGCTGTTTGCTGCTGAAAGCCCAATCTTCCTTTCCGCGTTCGATTTGAAAAGGGCAAGAGAGGCAAAAATTGTCGCATCTCTAAATTGCCCATGTGTCGCATCTGTATATTGCCGTTATACACATCGATTGCATAACGTATGTTATGGAACTAAAAAAGAATGAAAAGCTAGCATCTTGTTGCGATGAGACATTTCTCACCGCCCCAATATGATGCGGTGATGATCACTCAAACCAAGTTCAAATGGCTTTCCTTTGCGTGTTTTCCACAACTCGAAAACTCTGGTGAAAATTTAAGCGAATCGGATGTCGTAGCCTGTAAAAAAATGCTGGCAGCAGCTTATAAAAGTGCCGCAAAATATGGAGTTTTCTTGATTTTTCATCCTCTGAGATTGCATTCAAAAGCGCTTTAAAATCGCCATTGCGTACCAGTTTTTTGCCTTCTAAATTAGCTGCAGCGTAGTCAATCTGGTAACTAATTCAGTATCTTGAGAACTTCTCTTGCAAGAACCAATCTTATCCATAAGATGCACGCCATTTCAAAAATTACCTAGGAGGGGTTCATCGTGTTTCGCAAAACTCTACTGACAAGCGTGTGTCTTCTGACACTGGTGGGAGCGGCATCGGCTGAGGTCGTTCTTAATCGCGGCAATGACACTGATCCAGCAACGCTCGATCATCATCGTACGTCCACCGTGTCTGAAGGCAACGTCCTTCGCGATTTGTATGATGGATTGACCATCCAGAACGCGAATGGTGAGGCCGTACCGGGTGTGGCGAAGTCATGGGATATTTCGGAAGACGGTTTGGTCTACACTTTCCATCTGCGCGATAACGCGAAATGGTCAAATGGCGATCCGGTAACTGCTGGTGATTTCAGCTTCGCTTTTCACCGTCTGATGGACCCTAAGACAGCTGCTGGCTATGCGAGCATGTTGTTTGTGATCAAGAACGCGGAAGACGTTGCTGGTGGAAAAAAGCCGGTCGATGAGCTAGGGGTTGAAGCTGTAGACGATCACACGCTGAAGGTAACGCTTAACTCCCCTGCTCCTTATTTCCTCGAACTTCTGACGCACCAGACCGGCTTCCCGCTGCATAAGAAGAGCGTTGAAGAAAATGGCGACAAGTTCACGACACCTGGGAAAATGGTGACGAACGGCGCTTACGAACTGGTCAGCTTCACGCCGAACGACAAAATCGTCATGAAGAAGAACCCGAATTACTATGAAGCCGATCAGGTCAAGATCGATACCATCAACTGGATTCCATTCGAAGACCGCGCCAGCTGCATGCGACGTTTCGAGGCCAAGGAAGTTCAGGTCTGCTCGGACGTTCCTGCCGAACAGATGGATTATGTGAAGAAGAACCTCGCCAACGAATTCCGAATGGCACCTTATCTCGGCGTTTATTATTTGCCGGTCAAAGGCAAGACTGCTGACAGCAAGCTGAAAGATCCGCGCGTTCGTCAGGCTCTTTCCATGGCGATCGACCGTGATTTCATTGCCGATCAGGTCTGGCAGGGCACCATGCTCCCAGGTTATTCGCTGGTTCCTCCAGGTATCAACCACTACGTCAAGGATGCGCCTAAACTCGACTATTCCGACGACATGTTGGATCGTGAAGACAAGGCCAAGGAGCTGTTGAAGGAAGCAGGCGTTGAGCCAAACACGCTTTCGATTGAGCTGCTCTACAACA
This sequence comes from Ochrobactrum sp. BTU1, assembly GCA_018798825.1. Classification (NCBI taxonomy): domain Bacteria; kingdom Pseudomonadati; phylum Pseudomonadota; class Alphaproteobacteria; order Hyphomicrobiales; family Brucellaceae; genus Ochrobactrum; species Ochrobactrum sp. BTU1. The sequence goes on from CP076355.1 coordinate 731,212, forward strand.
CATCTGAAAACAACAAGAACACGATGGCAGCAATTGCCGATCAGCTTGGCAATATCGGTGTGAAGGCAACGCTCAACGAAACCGAAGGCGCTACCTACTTCAACTTCCTGCGTGAAGACGGTCCGTTCGATATCGCACGCGCTGGCTGGATCGGCGATTACAACGATCCGCAGAACTTCCTTTACATTGCCCAGAGCGATGTCAGCTTCAATTATTCCAAGGTTAAAAACCCGGAATACGATGCGAAGATGGCTGAAGCAGCGAAGATCCTTGATCTGGATGCCCGCGCCAAGGTTCTGGCTGAAGCCGAGCAGCTCAAGCTCGATGACATGAGCAATATTCCTATCCTTTATTATTCCTCGCGCGCTCTTGTGTCTGACAAGATCGATGGCTGGAACGACAACCTTATGGACAGCCACAAAACCCGCTGGCTTTCGTTCAAACAGTAAATTTTCAGTTCGGGCTGTGCCTTTCGGCGCAGCCCCTTTTTCTTTCGACCTGGGAGGGTCGGAGGGTCCCTCTTTTCATGGGGACAGATATTTTTTAAGACTTATGGGAGTTTCACGATGGTTCGCGAAATTTTATTGGCAGGCGTTTGCCTGATTTCGCTTGGCAGCGCCGCGTCTGCTGCAATTTTGCTTAACCGTGGCAATGATATGGATCCTTCAACGCTGGATCAGCAGCTCACCACTACAGTTCAGGAAGACCGCGTTTTAAAAGATCTTTATGAGGGACTGGTCGCGCAGGATAGCCACGGCAGAGCAGTTCCCGGTGCGGCGACATCATGGGAAATTTCACCCGATGGCCTCACCTATACATTTCATATGCGCGACAATGCAAAATGGTCGAATGGCGATCCTGTAACGGCAGGCGATTTCGAGTTTTCATTTCGCCGCTTGATGGACCCTAAGACGGCTGCGGGCTACGCTAGTGTCTTTTATTCAATCAAGAACTCCGAGCAGATCGCGACGGGTCATATGTATGTCGATCAGCTTGGCGTGAAAGCACTGGACGACAAAACGCTCCAGATCACGCTCAACGCGCCTACTCCATATTTCATTGAATTATTGACCCACAACACCGGATTTCCGGTCAATCCGAAAGCCGAAAAGGAATTCGGGTCAAAGTTTAGCCAGCCGGACCACATGGTCAGCAATGGCGCTTATGAGCTTGTCAGTTTCAATCCGAACGACAAGATCGTTATGAAGAAGAATCCCTATTATTGGGATGCGGAGCATGTTCAGATTGATCAGGTAAACTGGATACCGTTTCAGGATCGCTCCAGCTGTATGCGCCGGTTTGAGGCGAAAGAAGTTGATATCTGCTCTGATGTTGCCGCTGAACAGATGGACTATGTGAAACAGAACCTCGGTAAATGGTTTCATCAGGCACCGCTGCTGGGTATTTATTACATCGACATCAAAGGTGAGCCTTCCAGCAAGTTGCGCGACCGTCGTGTCAGACAAGCCATTGGAATGACGATTGATCGTGATTTTCTGGCACAGGAAGTCTGGCGCGGTACAATGCTTCCTGCCAGCTCGATGGTGCCTCCCGGAATCAATAATTACGTCAAAGACGGACCGCAGCTAAGCTACGCCAAAGAAGACATTCTTGATCGCGAAGACAAGGCAAAAGAGCTGTTGGCAGATGCCGGTGTCACACCTGGCAGCCTGTCGATAGTGCTGAGATATAGCACGTCGGAAAATCACAAGAACACGATGGCAGCGATTGCCGACATGCTCAAGGATATTGGTATCAATGCCACGCTCGACGAAGTCGATGGCACGACCTATTTCAATTATCTTGAGCAGAAAGGCATGTTTGATATCGCCCGCGATGGCTGGGTTGGGGATTATAATGATCCGAACTCGTTTCTGTCACTCTTCACGAGCGACAGCTACTTCAATTACGCGCAATGGTCGAACAAGGACTATGACGCACTGATCATGAAATCAGCCATCACAGCAGATTTGGGTGAACGGGCGAAAATCCTCACCAACGCAGAGAAGATTTTGCTTCAAGACGGGGCTGCTATTCCTCTGCTCTACTATTCATCTACCGCATTGGTTGCCGACAAGGTCAAAGGCTACGACGACAACCTGATGAATTCGCACGCCACACACTGGCTGTCGATAAAAGGCTAAACAAAAACAGGAACGCCCTTAGTGGGATTTGCCGGGTCGCTTTTTGAGCGTTCCGGCAAAGAAGGGAAATAAAAATGCTGGGCTACACGCTCCGACGATTGGGTAGTGCAATACCAACTATCTTTATCATCGTCACACTGACTTTCTTCCTTATCCGGCTTGCGCCGGGTGGTCCTTTCGACCTTGAGCGCCCGATTGATCCGCTGATCCTCGAAAACCTCAAGAAAGCCTACAATATGGATGCGCCGCTTTGGCAGCAGTATCTTATTTATCTGGGCAATCTGTTGCGCGGTGATCTTGGCCCGAGCTTCACGCGTCGCGACTTCACCGTCAATGATTTGTTCGCTTCCGGTCTTCCGGTTTCGATCATGCTTGGTGCGCTGGCACTTAGTCTGGCTGCGATTATCGGAACATTTCTCGGAACAATTGCGGCACTGAAACAGAATTCTCCGATTGATTATTTCGTTGTAGCACTCGCCACTTTTGGCATTACGACGCCGAATTTTGTCGTTGCCCCTCTTCTGAGCCTTCTTTTCGGCGTCATCCTCGGATGGGTGCCGGCTGGTGGCTGGTCTTCGGCCAATATCCTTTACTGGATATTGCCGGTGCTGACTTTGGCGCTGCCGCAGGTTGGCGTTATTGCGCGCCTCGTGCGCGGCGCAACCATTGAAGCCTTGCGCGCCAATCACGTTAGGACAGCTCGCGCTTACGGCCTGCCCGCGCGCGTGGTCGTTGGCGTTCATGCTCTGCGTGCTGCCATGTTGCCGGCTGTTTCCTATCTGGGGCCGACAGCTGCTGCTCTCCTTACTGGCTCGGTTGTCGTTGAAACCATCTTCGGTATCCCCGGCATTGGCCGTTACTTCGTGCAAGGCGCGCTGAGCCGCGATTATACGATGGTGATGGGAACCGTTGTCGTCATTTCCGTTTTTGTCGTGGTGTTCAATCTCATTGTCGACCTTCTTTATGCATGGCTTGATCCGAGGGTTCGCTATGACTGATTTTACTGCAGCCGTTGAAACGGAAAAGCTTGGTTCGGTACAAAGCCGTTCACTCTGGCAGGACGCATGGCTGCGCCTGCGCAAGAACAAGGCAGCTGTAACAAGTGCTATCGTGCTGATCGTGCTTGCACTTGTCGGTATCTTCGGGCCGATGCTTAGCCCGCATCCCTATGACAAAATCTATCCGCAGTTTGTCCGCGTTGCCCCAAGTCTGGAAGCCTATCCGCGCGCTGACACGATCATGCCGGGACTGGAACGTGAATTGGCTCGTGCTCGCCTCACTGCATCAGCCGAGCCAGAATTGACCGGAAGCAATGTGGTCATCGACTTCACTGCGCAACGTCCGACCGATGAGCGCGTTCTTCGCTACTTCCAGCGCTCGGACCTGTTCAGTAATCCTAAGATCGAACTTGCTGCCGATGGTTTGAGTGGCAAGCTGACATTGAATGTCTCGCGCAACTATTTTGTGCTCGGTACAGATAATCTTGGCCGCGATCTCATGACCCGCATCTTCATCGGTGTGCGCATGTCGCTGGCAATCGGCTTGCTCGCTTCAGCCATGGCTCTGGTCCTTGGCGTTGGCTATGGTGCTATTTCGGGTTACCTCGGTGGCCGTGCCGACAACATCATGATGCGGCTTGTTGATATTCTCTATTCCCTGCCCTTCATCTTCTTCGTCATATTGATGCTCGTCTTCTTCGGGAGGTCGATCTTCATCATCTTCATTGCCATTGGTGCAACCGAATGGCTGGATATGGCGCGCATCGTGCGTGGACAAACATTGAGCCTCAAACGGCAGGAATTTGTGCAGGCGGCAGAAGCGCTCGGCGCAACCCGCCGCGGCGTCATCACCCGCCATATTATCCCGAATGCGTTGGGGCCGGTTATTGTCTTTGTAACGCTTCTGGTGCCAAAGGCCATTCTGCTTGAAAGCCTGCTTTCGTTCCTTGGTCTGGGCGTGCAGGATCCCCTCACCTCGCTCGGCCTCCTTATCTCAGAAGGTGCTCAGAATATGCGCGGCGCAAGCTGGCAATTGATCTGGCCTGCCGCAACCCTCACCATCATCCTGTTTGCGCTGAACTTCCTTGGCGACGGCCTGCGCGACAGTCTTGACCCGAAGGATCGCTGAGATGACAAAAGAAAATATTCTGAGCGTTCGCGATCTTCGTGTCACTTTCGACACGCATGACGGTCCGGTTGATGCTGTGCGCGGCATTAACCTCGATGTCAAAGCTGGTGAAACAATCGCAATCGTTGGTGAATCCGGTTCCGGTAAAAGCCAGACCACCATGGCGATGATGGGATTGCTGGCACAAAACGGTAAAGCGACAGGACAGGCGCTTTATCGCGGTCAGGATCTTATCGGCATGTCCGATAAGGCGCTGAACAAAATCCGTGGTGCTAAGATCACCATGATCTTTCAAGAGCCGATGACATCGCTTGATCCACTTTATAGGATTGGCGATCAGCTGGCAGAACCTCTGCGCTATCACCGCGGATTGAGCAAGAAGCAGGCGCGTCCACGTATTCTGGAATTGCTGAAGCTGGTCGGCATTCCTGAACCCGAACGCCGCATTGATAGCTACCCTTACGAGCTTTCAGGTGGTCAGCGCCAGCGCGTGATGATCGCCATGGCGCTGGCTAATGAGCCGGATATTCTCATTGCCGATGAACCGACAACCGCGCTTGATGTCACCATTCAGGCGCAAATTCTCGACCTGCTGGCTGATCTTCAGCAGCGGCTGGGGATGGCGGTTGTGTTCATTACCCATGATCTTGGTATCGTGCGCCGTTTTGCCGACCGCGTCTATGTGATGCGTTCGGGTGAAGTGGTGGAAACCAACGAGACCGAAAAGCTTTTTACCGAGCCAGAGCATCCCTATACGAAGATGCTGCTTGATGCAGAGCCAGAAGGTGAAAAGCTGTCTCCGCCTGCAGAAGCGCCGGTCCTTATCCGTGCTGATAATGTGAAGGTGAACTTCCTTATCAATAAGCCCTGGCTTGGTGCCGCTACCTACATGACGGCGGTAAATGATGTCTCTCTGACCTTGAAGGAAGGCCAGACCATCGGGATTGTCGGTGAATCCGGTTCAGGCAAATCGACACTTGGCCGCGCGATCCTGCGCCTTCTTCCGTCAGAAGGTCGGATTGCTTATCTGGGCAAAGAGTTGCCGACGGAATCGCAGGCCATGCGGCCCAAGCGCCGTGAGCTTCAGCTGGTGTTTCAGGATCCGTTCGGATCGCTCAGCCCGCGTATGACCGTCGGCCGGATCATCACCGAAGGTCTGCTTATCCATGAGCCGAACCTTTCGGCAAAGGAACGGGATCGTCGCGCGCAGGAAGCGCTTCGTGAAGTCGGCATGGACCCGGCAATGCGTAACCGCTACCCGCACGAGTTCTCAGGTGGCCAGCGCCAGCGTATCGCCATCGCACGCACAATGATCCTGAAACCAAAGGTGATCGTGCTTGATGAGCCGACCAGTGCGCTGGATCGTTCCGTACAGAAGCAGATCGTTACGCTCCTGCGTGCTCTGCAGAAGGAACACGGGCTTTCCTATCTTTTCATCAGTCACGACATGGCGGTGGTACGTGCCGTCTCCGACTATGTGATTGTTATGAAGAACGGAAAGATTGTCGAGCAAGGCGATACAGAACAGGTTTTCGATAACCCCTATGAGGATTATACGAAGGCTCTCATGGCCGCAGCGCTGAGCGAAGAGCGGTTTGGTACAAACGATTAAATTAAATAAAAACGGGGCTTTGGCCCCGTTTTCTTATAAAGTGATATAAATCTAAAATACCAAAGACCGATGGGCGTTAACGCCAGCCGAAACACCATCCGCAACGGACCATGCAACACTATGTGCGCCCCTTGAAATGTCGCCGGCGGCATAGATACCCTGAATGCTTGTCGCTTTCATCTCATCAGTTTTGATGGCTTTTCCAAGCGGCATGTCTTCCAATATGCAGCCGAATTGCTCAGCGATCTGGCTGTTTAGGCGGTTGGACGGTCCAATGAATAATGCGTCAGCTTGCAACAGGCGACCGTCAGCAAGTTCGATCTCGGAGATGGATGTTCCCCCACCTCTTATGCCTGCAACCCGTTTCGCTTCAATAGTGACACCACGCTTTTCTAGTTCTGCCAAAGTTGCAGCATCAGGCTCTTCACCGCCATTCAGATAGAATGTGGTCGGTCCCCATTCGGAGATAAGCATGGCTTGATGGGACGACATTGGCGAGAGGTTCAACACGGCGAGTTTTTTGCCGCTGAGCTCGTAGCCATGGCAATAGGGGCAATGAATAACCGATTTGCCCCAGCGTTCAGCCAGCCCCGGTAAATCTGGCAAAACGTCAGAAATGCCGAAGGCAAAGATCAGTCTGCGCCCGCTGACGACTTCGCCTGTATCGAGTTCAATCGAGAAGTCATCAATCTGCCCGGTTCCGTTTACAGCTTTACCCTCCGTTACTCTTACAGTCGGATAGGCTTTAACCTGCTCTTTTGCCGTTTTGAGCATCGCTGCCGGGCTGCTTCCATCCTGAGCGAAGAAACCATGTGAATGTTTAGCAAAGCGGTTGCGTGGCTTGCCTGCATCGATCACGCGAACCGAGCGTCTGCCGCGCGCCACATAGGTTGCCGCCGAAAGTCCGGCAAAGCTGCCACCGATAATAATCACATCATGATGCGTCATGGGCTGTCTCCAAGTCGAAAGCTGCGCCGCGTTCAATCGCGCACTGATGAAAATCCGCGCTCAACATGGCGAGTGTCACTTCGCCAAAACGTTTCAATAAAAGCTCTTCTGCATCGCTGAACGCCTTGTTGAGCGATGCGTTGACGGCCTGCTCGACGAGGCAGCCCGGCATTTCCGTACGATTGCTCATCGCAAGCAGCGACGGTTTGCCAATGGCGTTGTAAATGTCATGCAGCGTGACTTTGCTAAGATCGCAAGCGATCTCCCATCCGCCGCCATGACCTTTTTCGGAGCTCACATAACCCTGCTCTCGCAAACCACTCATGACGCGACGCACGACAACGGGATTGGTGCCCATCGCTTTTGCGAGGACTTCGGAGGTTACGGGCTTTTTATACTCAGCCATGTGAAGGAGGACGTGGAGGACGCCCGAAAGTTTACTATCTTTTTTCATGTAACTTTATATGTTACGAGTCTCGGACTCTGTCAAGAGAGGCGATAATATGAAAGCAGTTTTCCGGACGTTCTTGTGCGGCTTTGTGTTAGAATGGCCTTATGATTGATCTGTTTTCCCAGCTTGAAACTCGAGAAAAGCTTGCCGACGGCGCCGTTCTTTTGCGGGGATTTGCGCTCGCAAACGAAGCCGAAATTCTCAACGCCATGCAAGTCGTTGAGAATGATGCGCCTTTTCGGAATATGACGACGCCAGGCGGATTTCGCATGTCAGTCGCTATGACAAATTGCGGGTCCTTTGGCTGGGTGACGGACCGGAAGGGCTATCGTTACAGCGCCGTTGATCCTGAAACGGAAAAGCCGTGGCCTTCAATGCCGGGGGCATTTCGCGATCTTGCAGAAAGCGCAGCGGTCGAAGCTGGTTATCCTGATTTCTTACCGGATGCCTGTCTCATCAATCGGTATGAACCCGGCGCAAAAATGTCTTTGCATCAGGATAAGGACGAGAAGGATTTCAAAAATCCGATTGTTTCTGTGTCGCTGGGACTACCCGCGACATTTCAATTCGGCGGATTGCAGCGCAGTGATCCGGTGCGAAAATTCGTGCTGCACCACGGCGATGTGGTCGTTTGGGGCGGCCCATCCCGACTCTTCTATCATGGTATTATGCCATTGAAGGATGGAGAGTATCCGCAGTTTGGTCGAAATCGCTATAATCTTACATTCAGAAAAGCTAAATAACTCCAATTAGATGCGGGTTTTCTTTAACTCTATGCATTCATTTGGAACGCGCATTTTTTCCGCAATGCGCGTTAAAACAAATATTCAGATCGAACGCGCTCTAGTTGAACGCACCGCCGTCGCTTTTGCTTTCAGGTCGTTCTTTCGCAACCTTCTCACGATAGCCGCTGGCGCGGTAAGCTGCAATCGGCTCGATTGCTCCGCCGGTACGACGACGCGCTTCTGCCAGAATTGGCTCAACGTCGGTACGATAAGCGCGCTTCAACGTATCGGATGCCATCAGGGCATCGTTTTCCTGCTGATAGGTTTCCAGCGCTTCCCGATCCACCAACAAAGCCTGCGCATAAGCGCGGCGGATTTCATTAGCAGATGAAATCAGGCTTTCAATCGGGTCGGTCACATTGTGCGACTGATCGATCATATGTTCAGGATGGAAACCCTTTACACCGCGATAGTCTGCATCAACGAGCTCGTTGAACACGAGGAACAGACGGTATGGATCAATCGATCCCGCATCGAGATCGTCGTCGCCATATTTGCTGTCATTGAAATGGAAGCCACCGAGCTTTCCGAACTGGATCAACCGCGCCACGATCATTTCAATATTGGTGTTTGGTGCATGGTGGCCAAGATCGACCAGACATTGTGCCTTTGGACCAAGCGTCGAGGCTATAAGGTAATTCGTGCCCCAATCCTGAACGACTGTCGAATAGAAGGCTGGCTCATACATTTTGTGTTCAGAGAACAGCCGCCAGTCATCCGGAAGCGCTTTATAGATTTCACCCATCGAATGCAGATAACGCTCGAATGAACGAGTGAAATTCTGCTGGCCGGGGAAGTTTGAACCATCGCTGAGCCAGACTGTCAGAGCTTTGGAGCCAATGGCATTTCCGATCTCGATGCACTCAATATTATGTTCAATAGCCTGAGCGCGCACGGCCGGATCGACATGGGTAAGCGAGCCATATTTATAGGAATGCTGCTGATCAGCCGAATCCGAGAACGTGTTGGAATTCATCGCGTCAAAACCAAGCCCGAGTGCTTTCGCATGGGCTTTCAGTTTTTTCGGGTCAGCCTTATCCCACGGAATGTGCAGCGAAACATTTGGCGTTGCGCGTGAGAGTTCGTTGATGACCGAACAGTCGTCAAGTTTGTCGAAAATCCCGCGCGGCTCACCGCGACCAGGGAAACGGCCAAAGCGTGTACCACCCGTTCCTGTCCCCCACGAGGGAACAGCGACAAAATATTTTGCAACTTTCTCAGTGATGTTTTCAATTACAATGCCGCGCCGGGCAAGCTGTTCGCCAAGAGCCTGATAGTCGCTCTTTTGTGCATTCTCAAAGCCGGAATTGTGCTCAGCGATGAAATCGGCTGCAATACGTTGTTCGGACATGGTTCCTCCCAGAATGTCCTCAATTTCTTGGATAAAAGGCAGGAAGGCAAGATCGCCTTACCTACCTTCTGAGTAATTAGCGCGGGAAGCTCTGCTGGTTTCCGGCGTCCACATTGATGATGTTGCCGGTGGACTTGGCCGATGCATCGCTTGAAAGGAAGTAGATCGCTTCAGCAATATCTTCCGGCAGTACATTGAGCTTGAGCAGCGAGCGCTTGCGATAATGTTCTTCCAGTTCCGTCACATCAATTTTCGATGACGCTGCACGCTGTTCCCGCCATTCGCCGTCCCAGATTTTCGAACCGCGCAGCACAGCATCCGGGTTGACCACGTTCACACGAATACCAGCTTCGGCACCTTCAAGGGCAAGACAACGCGCCAGATGGATTTCCGCAGCCTTTGCCGTGCAATAGGCGGATGCGCCCGGCGAAGCGGCGAGCCCATTCTTGGAAGCGACGAAAACCACGTTTCCGCCAAGTTTTTGACGCCGGAAAAGCCGGAATGCCTCACGAGAAACAAGAAAATATCCTGTAGCAAGTATGTCGATATTGCGGTTCCACATCGAAAGCTCGGTATTTTCGACCGAAGCAGACGATGCAATACCAGCATTTGAAACCAGTATATCGATGCCGCCCAGTTCAACACTTGCCTCTGTGAAAGCGTCGATGACGGCCCCCTCATTGGTGACGTTCAGCTCGACGCTACGAACCTGATCGGAGCCAAAACACTTGGCAAGATTTGTGTGAGCGGTTTTGAGCGATTCTGCGTCGATATCTGCCAGAACCACGCAAGCGCCCTCACCTGCCAGACGTTCAGCGGTAGCATAGCCAATTCCACCTGCACCGCCGGTAATCAACGCAATGCGCCCGGCTAGGCTTTTAGGTTTCGGCATACGCTGGAGTTTGGCTTCTTCAAGCAGCCAATATTCAATATCGAACGCTTCCTGTTCAGGCAGCCCCTGATATTCAGATACGGATGATGCGCCGCGCATGACATTGATCGCGTTAACGTAGAACTCGCCGGCAATACGTGCTGTCGCCTTGTCGCGCGCGAAAGACAACATGCCTACACCGGGGATCAGGAAAATGACCGGATTAGGATCCCGCATTTTCGGCGAATTGTCATGCTTGCAGCTCTCATAATAGCGCGTGTAATCAGCGCGATAGGCGTCGAGTGAAGCTTCAAGGCCAGCAACGACACCATCCACATCCGGCTTCGCGGGATCGAAATCGACCACAAGCGGGCGAATTTTCGTGCGCAAGAAGTGATCCGGGCAGGATGTGCCAAGGCGTGCGAGTGGCTCCAGTTCTTTCGAGTTTACAAATTGCAGAACCGCATCCTGATCATCGAAATGGCCAAGCTTGCGCTCTTCCTTTCCGATCAACCCGCGTATCTCCGGCATGAGACGCGCAGCAATTGCACGGCGTTCCGAAACATCCAGGCTTTGGGTCACGGAACCGCCAAAAGCGGCCTTGCCTTCACCCTTCTTATCAAGCCATTCGATAGCCTTGTTAATAATGGCAAGCGTCAGCTCATAGCAGTCTTTAGCGTCATTGGCCCAGGTAAAAAGACCATGACTTTCAAGGACTACGCCCTTTGCGTTCGGGTTTGACTTCACAAAGGATTCGAGGTCGAGACCCAGCTGGAAGCCCGGACGACGCCATGGCAGCCAGCCAATTTCATCGCCAAATACCTCGGCAGTCAGCTCGCGTGAGTTGATTGATGCGGCAATTGCAATGATCGCATCAGGATGCATGTGATCAACATGGGTGAATGGCACAAAACCATGCAACGGCGTATCGATGGAAGCGGCACGGGGATTGAGATTGAATGTGCAGTGCGGAAGGAATCCGACCATACGGTCTTCGTCTTCAACGCCCTTATAGATGCCTTTCAGCGCGTCGAGCTTGTCCTGATAAAGCGTAGCAAAGCCGTCGAGCTTAATGGTGCCGACATCGCCGCCCGAGCCCTTGACCCAGAGCACTGGAACCTGTTCGCCGGTCAGCGGATCGATTTCCTGAACTTTTGCCGATGTATTCCCGCCACCATAATTGGTGATGCGCTTATCGGAACCGAGCAGGTTTGAACGATAAAGCAGCTTGCCTGGCTCATCCAACGTTGCCGCTTTGGCGTCATCCCAGCGATTATCCAAGAGCCTGCTTTGGGCCACCATTTCATCCTCCCGTTTTATGGTGAAGACCGGAATGCGCTTTCTTTTTCACGCACAAACGATCATGTTTGGAAAAGATATGGCGTATTGTGCAAATTAATGTCAATCAAAAACGATCAAAAATAATCATATATGTTATTTTTGTGCGCTATGATGATTGTTTATGATTGACACTACCCGCATTTGTGTTCGATACAAGAGAAAAGGAGGAGCCATGCACGAAAGAGAGCGCCACCGTATTATCCTGAGTGCTGTTCAGGAAAAGCCGGTGATCACCATTCAGGATCTGGTGGAATTGACGGAGGCGTCGGAAGCGACCCTTCGGCGCGACATTGCATCGCTTCACATGCAGGGCCGTATCAAGCGGGTTCGCGGCGGCGCGGAGGCTATCCATCCCCCGCAGTTCGGCAGCCTTGCAGGCCGACCTTTCAAGGTTTCGGAATCTGAAAACACGGATCGCAAGCGCGCGATTGCTCGCGAAGCTGTTTCGCTTTGCGAAGAAGGCGACAGCATCATCATCAACGGTGGTTCTACGACTTTCCAGATGGTGCATTATCTCGCGGCGCGTCGTCTGCAGGTGCTAACCAATTCCTTTGCCATCGCTGAACACCTTTTGCGCCAGTCAAAAAGCACGGTCATTGTGCCGGGAGGCGCGATCTATCGTGATCAGAGCCTTATTCTGTCGCCATTCGATAATGATGTGATCCGTAACTTCTACGGACGCCGCATGTTCATGGGCTGTCAGGGTGTCAGCCCTCTCGGCGTGATGGAAGCTGACGCCCTGATTATCCAGAGCGAGCAGAAACTCATGGGCCAGGCGGACGAAATTGTCCTGATGGTCGATTCATCGAAATTCACACGTCGCTCAAGCCTTATCCTCTGCCCTCTTGATCGGGTCAGCACGCTGATCACCGATGAAGGCATTTCGGATGATGCGCGGCGAATGGTGGAGAATGCGGGCATCAAGCTCATCGTAGCGCAGGTCTCTGCAAATGCTGGGAAGGGTGACGAACGGGGGGAAGCCACAGAAGTTGCCTAAGCTGTAACCAAACATATGAATGTTCTTAATCGGGAGGAATGGGACATGAAACTTTTTAAGAAACTGGCATTGAACACAGCGTTGGCTGTTGCTTTCATGGCGAATGCCGCACAGGCTGCAGATATGAAGATCGCACTCGTTGCGAAATCGTTGGGTAATGGCTTTTTTGAAGCGGCCAATAAGGGCGCACAGGAAGCTGCCAAGGAACTGGGTGGCGTTGAAGTCATCTATACCGGACCAACGACAACGACTGCCGAAGGTCAGATTGAAGTCATCAATTCGCTGATTGCGCAAGGCGTGGATGCCATTGCAATCTCTGCAAACGATCCGGATGCGGTTGTTCCAGCACTCAAGAAGGCTGCGCAGCGCGGTATCAAGGTTATCTCTTGGGATTCCGGTGTCGCGCCTGAAGGCCGCATCGTCCATCTCAATCCATCATCGAACGATCTGATCGGAAAAATGTGCCTGACTCTGGCAGCTCATCATTTGCCAGGTGGCAAGGGTGATTTCGCGATCCTTTCGGCAACAACCACCTCGACCAACCAGAATATCTGGATTGACGAGATGAAGAAGCAGCTCAAGGATTTTCCGGGCCTTAATCTCGTCACCACCGTTTACGGTGATGACCTTGCCGACAAAAGCTACCGTGAAGCGCAGGGTCTCCTCACTTCCAATCCTGATGTGAAGGTGATTGTCGCTCCAACTACGGTGGGCGTGCTTGCTGCCTCGCAGGCTGTCAAAGATGCAGGCAAAATCGGCGATGTTTATGTAACCGGCCTTGGCCTGCCGTCTGAAATGGCAGGCGCCATCAAGTCGGGTGCAACCAAGGAATTCGCGATCTGGAACCCGATCGATCTGGGTTATTCTGCAACGCAGATTGCCTATCATCTCGTAAAGGGTGATGCAGACGGTAAGCCGGGCTCGGAAATCGAAGCCGGTCGCATGGGCAAAATCAAGATCGGCGAAAACGGCGAAGCCGCGATGAGCGATCCATTTGTCTATGACGCATCGAACATCGACGAATTCTCCAAGGTCTTTTAATTTTAAGACTGAGGCTGGCGGTGTGAGGGATAATCTTACACCGCCATCATTTTCCGAATTGAATTCAGGTATTTCTGATGAATGCAGCTTTGCAGAAAAGCGGGCAATCGGTGTTGCCTGCCGGCCATCCGGATACGCCTTTGCTGGAAATGCGCGGCATTGCCAAAACATTTCCCGGAGTGCGAGCGCTCGATAACGTCAATATCGCGCTCTATCCAGGCCAGGTAACAGCACTGATCGGCGAAAACGGAGCGGGCAAGTCGACGCTCGTTAAAATTCTGACGGGAATTTATCACCCGGACGAAGGCGAAATTCTGATTGATGGTCAGCCGGTTCATTTTTCAACTGCGCAGGATGCGACCGACGCCGGTGTAACCGCCATTCATCAGGAAACAGTGCTGTTCGACGAATTATCCGTTGGCGAGAATATCTATCTCGGCCACGCGCCCCGCACGAAGCTTGGCTTCGTCAATTGGGCGGCCGTTTTTGCACGGGCACAGGCTCTGCTCTCTTCGCTGGAAATCACGGTTGATGCACGTATCAAGCTGCGAGAACTTTCCATTGCGCAGCGGCATCTTGTTGCGATTGCGCGTGCGCTTTCGGTGGATTCCCGCGTCGTCATTATGGATGAGCCGACAGCAGCCCTGTCGCGCAAGGAAGTCGATGATCTTTTCCGCATCGTCGAGAGGCTGAAATCACAGGGCAAAGCAATCCTGTTCATCAGCCACAAATTCGATGAAGTCTATGAGATAGCGGATCGGTATGCGGTTTTCCGCGATGGTTGTGCGGTCGGGCACGGACTATTGTCGGAGATGAATGAACGCGAAATTGTCCGGCTGATGGTTGGACGCTCAGTGGAAAAGGCTTTTCCCAAGCAAGATGTTGCGCTTGGCGACACGGTGCTGAAGGTTACGAACTATTCTCATCCGACTGAGTTTCGCGATATATCGTTTGAACTGCGGCGCGGTGAAATCCTCGGTGTCTATGGTCTGGTGGGCGCTGGTCGTTCTGAGTTCGCTCAATCGCTGTTTGGCATGACGACGCCTTCATCCGGTCAAGTTGTGCTAGAAGGCAAGGAAATCAGAATCTGCCGCTCGGGCGATGCAATTGCTCAAGGCATTGTTTATGTGCCGGAAGAGCGCGGACGGCATGGCGCAGTTTTGCAGATGCCGATTTTTCAGAATGTATCGCTCCCCTCGCTGACGCGCACATCGCGGCGTGGGTTTCTGCGCCTGGCGGAAGAATTCAAGCTCGCACGCAAATATGCCGAGCGGTTTGATTTGCGCGCCGCCGCACTGTCGGTGCCGGTGGGAACGCTTTCTGGCGGCAATCAGCAGAAGGTGGTTATCGGTAAATGGCTCGCGACCCATCCAAAGGTCATCATTCTCGATGAACCGACCAAAGGCATCGACATTGGCTCGAAAGCAGCCGTCCATGAATTTATCAGCGAATTAGCTGCGGAAGGACTGAGCATCATCATGATCTCGTCCGAGCTACCCGAAATTATAGGTATGTCGGATCGCGTCATGGTGATGCGCGAAGGGCTGGTGGAAGGCGTTTTTGATCGTGCCGACCTTGATGCCGAAGTTCTGGTGCGTGCGGCCACTGGAAATGCCGGTGAGAATGCGGAGTAAGGTATGAAACAGCTTCTCAAACAGCGCGAACTCCTGCTTCTTGTCATCATTGCAATCATGATCGGGCTGTTCTCAATGCGTGCGCCGGGTTTCAGCTCGCCGCGCAATCTCGCGAACATTTTCAACGACACGTCGATCCTGATTATTCTGGCTCTGGGTCAGATGTCGGTGATCTTGACAAAGTCCATCGATCTTTCAGTCGCGGCCAATCTGGCATTTACCGGCATGGCGGTGGCGATGCTCAATGCCGCCTACCCTGAAATACCGCTGGTCGTGTTGATTGTTGCAGCCGTAGGCATTGGTGCCATTCTGGGTGCGATCAATGGAATTCTGGTTTGGAAGCTGGATATTCCAGCTATTGTGGTAACACTTGGCACACTGACCATCTATCGCGGCATGGCCTTTGTTCTGTCAGGTGGTGGCTGGGTCAATGCTCATCAGATGACGGGGCCGTTTCTTAATACGCCCCGCACGGTGTTTCTGGGGCTTCCGCTCCTTGGCTGGACGGCACTGCTCATCATCGGTTTCATCTATGTGCTGCTCACGCGCAGCTTCTTTGGCCGAGCACTTTATGCATCAGGTGGTAATCCGACGGCTGCGGTCTATGCCGGTATCGATGTGGGCCGCACGCGCTTCTTCGCCTTTGTACTGTCCGGCTCGTTGGCAGGGTTATGCGGTTATCTCTGGGTTTCACGCTATGCGGTTGCTTATGTCGATATCGCCAACGGATTTGAACTCGATAGCGTCGCTGCCTGCGTGATCGGCGGGATTTCAATCATCGGCGGCATTGGCACGGCCTTTGGCGCAGTGCTGGGTGCGCTGTTTCTCGGCGTTATCAAAAACGCCCTGCCCGTCATCAATATCTCACCCTTCTGGCAAATGGCGATTTCCGGCGCGGTTATCATCGCAGCCGTGATCTTCAATGCCCGACAGGAGAAACGCGGCGGACGTATCATTCTGCGCGACAAAGCCGCAAAGACTTATGAGGAGCCAGCCGCGTGAGCGAGATAACGGAACGCCGTCATATCCCGGATCGGCTGGGAACGTCCTACACGCGGCTGTTTGCCAGTTGGGAAATGTTGTTGCTTGGCGTGGCGATTGCGATTTTCATCGCCAATTCATTTGCCTCGCCATATTTCCTCAATGCCTGGAACCTTTCCGACGCAACGTTCAATTTCACTGAGAAAGCGCTCATTGCCTTTGCAATGACGTTGCTCATCATCTCCGGTGAGATCGATCTGTCGGTCGCTGCGATCATTGCTTTAGCATCGACCGCCATGGGGGCCGCAGCACAGATGGGTGTAGGCACTCCGGATCTTGTGTTAATCGGTATCGGTACAGGTCTTGTTTGCGGGGCGATCAATGGTGGACTTGTGGCTGGACTTAAGCTTCCCTCCATCGTTGTAACCATTGGTACGATGAGTCTGTTTCGTGGCATTTCCTATATTGTACTTGGCGACAAAGCCTATGGCGGATATCCGGAAAGCTTCGCTTATTTCGGACAGGGCTATGTCATCTGGGTTTTCTCGTTTGAATTTGTGCTGTTCGTCGCTTTTGCACTGATTTTCGGCGTACTGCTGCATGCCACCACTTTCGGACGACGCATTTATGCCATCGGCAATAATGAGTTTGCTTCGCGCTTTTCTGGCATCCCTGTCGAGCGCATGAAGTTCACACTGTTCATGCTCACAGGGCTGATGAGTGGCATAGCTGCCGTGTGCCTCACCTCACGCCTTGGCTCCACTCGGCCATCCATTGCACAGGGCTGGGAACTTGAAATCATAACGATGGTCGTGCTCGGTGGTGTGTCGATCCTCGGCGGCGCAGGCAGCATCATCGGCGTTGTAATCGCGGCTTTTGTGATGGGGCTTGTGACCTTCGGCCTCGGCCTTCTCAATGTGCCGGGCATTGTCATGTCGATCTTCATCGGGCTTTTGCTGATCACCACGATCTCGCTGCCAATCCTTGGGCGCAAATTCAAAGCAAGGCAAAAGTCATGAACAGTGAACGATATGCTTTCCGCATGAAGCTTCATCCCGGTCAGGAAGCAGAATACCGGCGCCGTCATGATGAAATCTGGCCCGAGCTTATCGATCTGCTGCAGCAATCCGGAGTGTCTGATTATTCGATATGGCTGGATGAGGACACACATATCCTTTTCGGCACGCTTACCCGAACCAAGACGCATGACATGGCAGCGTTGCCAGATCATCCGGTCATGAAGAAATGGTGGGCGCATATGGCCGACATCATGGAAACGAATGCCGATAATTCGCCGATTTCCATCGACCTCAAACCTGTCTTTCATATGCCATGAAACATATTGCCATTCTCGATGTCGGCAAAACCAATGCCAAGACCGTTCTGCTTGATGCAGTAACAGGTGAAGAGGTTGCCGTGCGGCGCATCCCAAACACAGTGCTGCACGATGGTCCCTATCCGCATTATGATCTGGAGACGCTGTGGGGCTTTTTCCTGAAAAGCCTTACCGAGTTTGCAAAAGCCCCGGGCTTTGACGCTATTTCGATTACAACCCATGGTGCGAGTGCAGTATTGCTCGACAAGGATGGCGAGCTTGCCATGCCCACGCTTGATTACGAGCATGATTATGGCGCTGAAATCCGTGAAAACTATGCACGCATCAAGCCGGACTTCGCGCTGACTTATTCGCCAACACTTTCGCTGGGGCTCAATGTCGGCGCACAGCTTCATTACCTGAAGACAGTTTTTCCTGAACAGTTTGCCGAAACGGCGCTGGTCGTGACCTATCCGCAATACTGGGCCTATAGGTTGACCGGGGTTCCTGCGGTCGAGCTGACATCACTCGGATGCCATACGGATCTTTGGCTGCCGAAAAGCGGTACTTATTCGTCGCTGGTCGAAAGCCTTGGCCTTGAGGGCAAGTTTCCGCCGCTGCGATCGGCATTCGATGCGCTGGACAATCTGCTGCCCGAACTCGCGCAGGAGATCGGGCTTGTCGCCACTGTTCCCGTCTATTGCGGTATCCATGATTCAAACGCCTCCTTACTTGCGCATCTCATGGATCGTGAGCCGCCCTTTTCGGTCGTCTCGACAGGTACATGGGTTGTGAGTTTTGCAGTTGGCGGTGATCTCGAAGGGCTTGATCCGAAACGCGATACGCTCGCCAATGTCGATGCCTATGGTCGCGCTGTTCCCTCTGCCCGCTATATGGGCGGACGCGAATTCGACGTGATGACTGCAAATCTGATGCCCCCGAGCGAAGAAGAGTATGAACGCGTCCTGGATCAGGTTTTGGCACACGGCATCATGGCTTTACCTTCTGCTGTGCCGGGTTGCGGGCCGTACCCGGATACTTCGCTACGCTGGTTAAACGCCGAAGATGCAAGACCAGCGGAGCGTTATGTAGCTTCCTGCCTTTATGCAGCACTGATGACGCAAAGTTGCCTTGAGCTTCTGGGTGCTGATGGTCAAATAATCGTCGAAGGTCCATTCGCGGCAAACAGCATCTATCTTCATGCTCTGGCAGGTTTCGCTGGTCGAGATGTGATTGCTGTTTCAGGGACGACAGGGACTGCGATGGGGGCTGCTTTACTTGCCGGAGCTGCGGTTCCGTCAATCTCTGAACGTATCTTTAGTCCAGCTAATGAAACATATAAAAACTATAAAATACAATGGTTAGATAGCATTAATTAATAAAGTAATTTAAATTTAAGGCGCCCGGATTTCAAACCAGAAACCCGGGCGTCTTTTTTATCAGTTGAGCGCCTTGTCTCGTGTTTCCACATTTATGAAGAAGGCGATTATTCCCGCAAGCGCCAGCAAGCCTGCAAACATTGCAACAGCCGTATTGAAGCTCTGTGTGACGACAATCGCCAATGCCGAAGGTGCGAGTAATCCGCCAAGGCGTGCCATAGCGCCTGCCGCGCCCATGCCGCTTGCACGCAATGCTGTCGGATAAAGCTCCGGCGTAAACGCATAAAGCGCGCCCCATGTGCCGAGCAGAGCAAAGCTCATGATGAGGATCGATGCACCAACCAGGGCAGAGCTTCCGGCGATAGTGAAAAGCGCGCAGGCAGCGGCACTTATGAACAGGAAGCCGATCAGCGTCTTACGACGGCCCCAAGCCTCGACGCCATATGCGGCCAGCGCATAACCGGGCAGCTGTGCCAGTGCAACGACGACCAGGAAGCCATAACCACGCACGAAGCCGAAGCCATCACTTGCAAGCTTGGCCGGAATCCATGTGAAGATGCCGTAGTAGGATACAGAAACAAGGAACCATATCGCCAGCGTGGTCAGCGTGCGCTGACGCAGATTTGGCGAAAGAAGTTTTTCGTTTGTCACCAGAAGCGGTGCATCAAGAACAGCCTTTGGCGGCAGCTCCGGCTTGCCGTTACGCCGCAGAACGCGATTCATCACGCTTTTTGCTTCTTGTGTCTGACCGGTTTTGAGCAAATGCATCGGGGATTCAGGAATCCAGATACGCAGCCAGATGCCGATCAAGGCCGGTGCGGCGGTAACGACGAAAATGTAGCGCCACGCATCGGCCACGCCTGCAAGGCTTGCGGCCCACGCAGCAAGCGCAATGATCACTGTGCCAACAGCCCAAAAACCTTCGAGCATAACCAGCCAGCGGCCACGATTCTTGGATGGCAGAAATTCTGCCATCATTGCATAATCAACGGGCAAGGTTCCGCCGACCGCGATACCGGTCAAAAAGCGAAGGCCGAGAAGAATAGCAAAGTTCGGTGAGAAAGCAGACAGCAAGCCAAACACTGCATCACATGCAACTGTAATGAGAAGAACGCGGCGGCGACCATATTTGTCGGCAAGCCTGCCAAACAGTGCTGCACCAATCAGCATTCCGAAGAAGAACAACGTACCAGTCTGCAACGCCTGTGGAACGGTGAGGCCGAAAGTTGCGGCGATCGAGGCTGCGGTGAAACCTACCGCTAGGACCTGCATGGCATCTGCAGCCCATACAAGTCCGAATACACCGAGAAGATTGCGCTGGAAGGGGCCGGCTCCGGCCTGATCGAGCGTTTGTTCGATTGTAACTTTCATGCCGCGATGATCCCCTCTTTCCGGCCGAAATTCTACGGTGCTTTTGCTGCGCCTCTCAGCCTCGTCTGTCAATCGCGATTTGATCGAAATAAGACGCTTTTGCTTAAAATGAGCATAAGTATCTTTAACGTGCGGTTTTCTGGTCACGCCTCAATGTCTGTTTGTGAGTTTCGCGCGATCTCAAAAGCGTCTAGGACTGTTCATATATTGAAGTGGGATGAGAGCATGACCTATACGGCAAGAGATTTTGGTATCGTTTGTGGAACAATGCCAACAGGCGATAAGAACGTTATCACCGATGTTCCGGGTGTTCTGGTTGGACAACACACAGTTAAAGATGGTGACATCAATACCGGCGTCACGGCCATCATGCCTCACAGCGGCAATCTCTATCGGCAGAAAGTTCTTGGCGCCTGCGATATCATCAACGGCTTTGGCAAAAGCATCGGTCTGATGCAGGTGGAGGAATTGGGCACTATCGAGACCCCTATTCTGCTTACCAATACGTTCGGCGTCGGAACTTGCGCCAATACCCTTATTCGTGAGGCAATTGCCGCAAATCCTGATATCGGCAGGACGACCGCAACCGTCAATCCCGTTGTTCTCGAGTGTAATGATGGGCCATTCAATGACATTCAAGCTTTGGCGATAACTGAGGATCATGCGCGGCTAGCACTTGGAAATGCCAGCAATCGCTTCCTTCAGGGCAATGTCGGTGCAGGAACCGGCATGACATGCTTCGGTTTCAAGGGGGGTGTTGGTAGTGCATCTCGTCGGTTTGATCTGAATGGCGAAGTCTATCACCTTGGCATTCTGGCGCTCACAAATTTTGGGCGCACTGGCGATCTGATTCTGCCGGATGGGCGCAGGCCATCGCCAAAGACCATTGCGCAATCGGAAAAAGGCTCGGTCATCCTTGTGCTCGCAACCGATGTGCCGCTCGAACATCGGCAATTAAAGCGTGTTTCGAAACGTTGTGGTGCGGGATTGGCTCGCCTCGGTGCTTTCTGGGGCAATGGCAGCGGCGATATTGCGATTGGTTTTTCAACGGCTGCAACATTCGATCACGATGAAGCATCCGACTTGATCTCATTAAAGGCTCTGAACGAGAATCGTATCGACATTCTTTTCCGGGCCGCCGCTGAGGCCGCGCAGGAGGCCGTGCTGAATTCCATGTGTGCGGCTGAAACCTTTGTTGGTCGTGGCGGAAATCGCCGCATTTCCTTGGCGGATTGGCTTAAAAGTTCCGAGTCTCACTGAGTCTGATGAAAGAGCCGTGGCAGTACAGCTTCCACGGCTCGTAAAAACGAGCAGAAGTTTTCTGATTTTTTAATAAAATAGATTATTTTAAATCTATATCGTATTGTTATTTAATAATAAAATGTGATTGTATTATACAAGTTAATGCCCTGGGTCGATTGATGGGACCAAAGAAATTTGTCGGTTTTGAGTGAATTATGAAGGGGGTTGTTAACCTTCATTTTTTATTACTAAGGCTCCTTCAGGCGACATATCTATGGTTCGGGTATCATGCGTAATTTGAGAGAAAATCTTCCCCATACAGATGGAAATCGTGCAGAGTCTGCTCCAGAGCAGAAGCCGCAGCGCGACCCGTTGGGAGCGCATTCGCCAAATTCGGACGGGACGTGGAAATCGTATTTTTCACTCGGTGCGAATGTGCGTTTTACCCGCACGCCAGAGATTGATCTGGTGCGTCGTCGCGGTGAAGATCTGCCGGATATCAATGGTCGTGCGAAGCCTGCAGAGGTGGAAGCTGATCATGCTCCGGTCGAGATCGAAAAAGTTGCGGAAGCTCAGCCAATGGCTGTTGCTGCTCTTCAGCAGTCCGTTTCACAGAATATGGTTCGCACACCCGTCGCGCCCGTGCCGCCTGTTCTGACGACCGTACCAGCCGAAACCGTAGTCCAGCCTGCGGAAGTAGCGCCTGTTTTGGCTGCCCAATCGATTGATGTTCAGCCTGTAGCGAATGTAGCCGCAGCTATCTCGGCATTCTCACATTTGTCGGATTTTGCTTTTTGGGAAAGCTTTGATTTTGATGCCGTGCCAGTTCAGTCTGTTGCCGTTATTACAGAAGTTGAAGAGGTTGAAGAAGTTGCAACGCCAAAGCGTGCTGCGCCGACTGTTGAATCGATCATCGCACAGTTCCGCACGGTTGAATGGAACAAGGGTAAGTCTCAGGAGGCTCCTGCTGCTGTCGTAGAACAGCCTGCTCCGGTTGCTGAAGTTGCTCATCCAGACCAGACTGCTCCAGCTCCACAGCCAGTTGCTATACCCGTTGCAGAAGTGGTGATTGAATCACCTCGTGCGCTTATCGAAGAGGCTGCACCTCAGGCACCTGTCGAAGTCGTCACTGATGTTGCTGCTGAAGCAACGGAAGATCAAGGCGTGCTTACTGCCGCTGAAGCAGAAGAGCATGTGGTCGAGGACGTTGTGGCTCCTGAACCTGTTGCAGAAATGTCAAAGGTTGAAGCCCCTACGAAGACAGCCCCTTCAATCGCTCTTTATCAGCCGCAGCCCCTCCCCCGGACAGAAGCTGTCGTCATGCATGGCGACTATGAATTTCCGCCGCGTGACCTGCTGCAGGAACCGCCTTCGCTCGATGGCAATGTCATCACGCAGGAAATGCTTGAGCGCAGTGCTGGCCTTCTCGAAAGCGTGCTTGAAGACTTCGGTGTGCGTGGTGAAATCATCCATGTTCGTCCTGGCCCTGTCGTCACACTCTATGAGTTTGAACCAGCTCCCGGCGTTAAGTCGTCCCGCGTGATAGGTCTTGCTGATGATATTGCGCGTTCGATGTCGGCACTCTCTGCACGTGTTGCCGTTGTTCCGGGGCGTAACGTCATTGGCATCGAACTACCAAATGCCAATCGCGAGACCGTCTATCTGCGCGAAATGATTGACTCCCGCACCTTCGAATCCTCGAACTACCGCCTGCCGCTTTGTCTGGGCAAAGGCATCGGTGGTGAGCCGATCATCGCAGAACTTGCGAAGATGCCTCACCTGCTCGTAGCAGGCACCACCGGTTCGGGTAAGTCTGTCGCCATCAATACGATGATTCTGTCGCTCCTCTACCGCTTCAAACCGGAAGAATGCCGCCTTATCATGGTCGATCCGAAGATGCTGGAACTCTCCATCTATGATGGCATTCCGCACCTGCTGACGCCAGTTGTGACCGATCCGAAGAAGGCCGTTGTGGCTCTGAAATGGGCCGTGCGCGAAATGGAAGACCGCTATCGCAAGATGGCACGTCTGGGCGTTCGCAACATCGAAGGCTTCAATCAGCGTGCAGCGTCTGCAAAGGGCAAAGGCGAAACCGTCATGTGCACGGTGCAGTCCGGCTTTGACAAGGAAACCGGCGAAGCAACCTATGTTCAGGAAGAACTCGACCTGACGCCAATGCCATATATCGTCGTGATTATTGACGAAATGGCCGACCTGATGATGGTTGCCGGCAAGGACATTGAAGGTGCTGTACAACGTCTTGCACAGATGGCGCGTGCTGCTGGTATCCACCTTATCATGGCAACGCAGCGTCCTTCTGTTGACGTTATCACCGGTACGATCAAGGCTAACTTCCCGACCCGTATTTCGTTCCAGGTCACGTCTAAGATCGACAGCCGTACTATTCTTGGTGAAATGGGTGCAGAACAGCTTCTCGGGCAGGGCGATATGCTGCATATGGCCGGCGGTGGCCGCATTGTTCGCGTCCATGGACCATTCGTTTCGGATGAAGAAGTTGAAAAGGTCGTCAATCATCTGAAAGAACAGGGTCGTCCTGATTATCTGGCGACTGTCACCGAAGACGAGGAAGATGAAGATGCCGTGCAGGACACTGCAGTCTTCGATGCTTCGGCCATGGCTTCGGAAGACAGTGACGATGTCTATGAACAGGCTGTGAAGGTTGTTTTGCGTGATAAGAAGTGCTCGACTTCTTACATCCAGCGTCGCCTCGGCATTGGTTACAACCGCGCGGCTTCACTTGTCGAGCGTATGGAACAGGAAGGCCTTGTCGGTGCGGCTAACCATGTTGGTAAGCGTGAAATCCTCACTGGCAACCGCGATTAAGTGATCGGATTATAGATTGCAGAAGCCGGGTCGTTTCAACGATCCGGCCTTTTATTATGCGTGTGCAATGACTTACGCAGGGTTGTATTTGGTGCTTGTCAACCACCCCAATAAGGTTAATACTTAGTTCATTCGCACATTCTTGACTACCGGACGGAGTAGCCGTTGAGGCTCCTACCGCGCCCAAAAACAGGGAGAATGATCGATGAGAAGCATCACAATTGGACCAAGTGCAAAGCCTACCCCTGTAACGACACAGATGCTGCAGAATGCTCAAACTCAGATGCAGCAACCTTCTGACGATAAAACACAGGTTTGCAATGTTCTACGTCTTTCTAAGGGCGGTTACTCACATCGCAGACGCAGAGTTCATAAAAACGCATAATTAAATCTTAAAATATTCAAGCGCCGCATCCGGTCAGAGGGGTGTCGGCGCTGTTTCTTATTGATCAATCACGTAGTTTTGCCCCGGCCGCCCTTTATTACAGCGCGCAGCTGGAGTATTTCAAACAGCAATTCTCCCCATCTCCCAGGAATAATCATGACAACGCCCATGCAAGCCAGTTCAACATCGCAAAAGAAGAAATCACGCTTCTTCCTTGGCTTCATGGCTGTTTTGGGGGCGCTGTTTTTCGCGTTGTTTCTGAGCCTCGGCATCTGGCAAGTCGAGCGCCTGCATTGGAAGCTCGACTTGATTGCCCGCGTTGATGCGCGCGTTCATTCGGAGCCGGTCGCTGCTCCGGGCAAAGACGATTGGGCCAATGTCAATCAGGCCGATGACGAGTACCGGCATGTCACGCTGACCGGCTCTTACCTCAATGACAAGGAAGTGCTGGTTCGTGCGCTGACTGAACGCGGTTCAGGCTTTTGGGTGCTGACGCCGTTGCGTTCAGATGATGGTACACTGACCTTCATCAATCGTGGTTTCATTCCTGATACCAAGCGCGATCCATCTTCACGCGTAGAAACGCAAATCGCGGGCGAGACGACCGTAACTGGCCTTCTGCGCATGCCGGAGCCTGATGGCTTCTTCCTTCGTCCCAACGACCCTGCCCGCAATGATTGGAATTCGCGAGATGTCAAAGCTTTCGCTGAAAAAGAAGGCTTGGGGACAGTCGCGCCCTATTTCATTGATGCAGATAATAACTCCAATCCGGGCAACGTGCCTATTGGCGGGCTTACGGTTGTTACCTTCCGCAACAACCATCTCTCTTATGCAATCACATGGTTTGCGCTTGCAGCCATGATTGCCGGTGCTGCCATTTTGGTATGGCGGTACGAGCGCAAATCAAAGGACTAATTCCAACACTCCATCAGTATGAGTAATGGAGTGTTGGTTAAGTCCGAGTGGAGATTGAACTTTTTCAAGGCGTGATGCGTCAGCATATTGGGCCGCGTTGGTATAAAGGCGTGCCTCCCGAAAGTGGAAGCCGATTTTGGTATAAAGACGTGTTCTAGAGCGTGTCGCAGTTAATTGTATACGCTGCGCTCTCTCTCTATCTCTTTGCTTTTGCTCATGTCGTTATGGGATCGTCGCGGAATTAAGAAATCAGTCCTGTGGACTGATTTCTCCGCGAAAGCGGTTCTCAATTTTCCGCGACATGCTTTAGGCATGGAGCGCGTGGCCGAGTGCTTTCAGGCTGGCTTCGGCAAAGCCTTCACCAAGGGTCGGATGAGCGTGGATCGTTCCTGCTATATCCTCAAGGCGTGTGCCTGTTTCAACAGCAAGCGCAAAGGCGGATGACAGCTCGGAAATCCCGACACCCACGGCCTGAATGCCAAGCATCAGGTGGTTATCAGCGCGGGCGACAACCCGGATAAAACCATCTTCCCGCTCGATAGTCATCGCGCGTCCATTGGCCTGAAACGGGAAAATGCCGGTCTGGATATTATGACCTGCCTTGCGCGCTTCATCAGGAGATAAGCCGACTGTTACGATCTCAGGATCAGTAAAGCAGACTGCCGGGATGCAGCGCTTATCCCAGGCCTGTTTGCCGCCCGCAATGATTTCAGCAACCATTTCGCCCTGAACCATAGCTCTATGCGCAAGCATGGGCTCACCTGTTACATCGCCGATGGCATAAACGCCGCGCATTGATGTGCGACATTTGTCATCGATGCGGATAAAGCGGCCATCCATATCGAGCCGGATTTCGCTCAAACCCCAGCCATCGGTTTGGGGCTTGCGGCCAACCGTGACAAGAATTTTGTCAGCAGGAATTGAATGCCTTTTGCCATCACCCAGCAACACATCCAGCGCTTTTCCATCGGCGGATAAGCCTTTGGCAGACGTATTCGTCAGCACGTCAACGCCGAGTACTTTCAGCCGTGCCATGATCGGGCGTGTCAGCTCTGCATCATATTGCGGTAGGATGCGATCAGTGGCTTCAACGACGGTCACTTTTGCACCAAGCTTTGCAAAGGCCGTACCGATCTCGAGCCCGATATAACCACCGCCAACGATTGCAAGCTTTTCAGGGATCTTATCGAGTGAAAGCGCTTCCGTTGAGGAGATGACATTGCCGCCAAAAGGCAGTGACTGAATTTCAACCGGCACCGACCCTGTTGCGATCACAATGGTCTCGGCATGGATAGTCTGGCGACCGGTGTCGGTATCCACCACAACGGTTTTACCATCCATAAAACGCGCCTGCCCCTGGAACATTCGCACGCGGGAGCGTTTCAGAAGTCCGGCGACACCGCTGTTCAGGCGATTGACGATGCCGTCTTTCCATTCGAGCGTTTTGGCAAAATCGATCTTAGGACTTTCAGCTGTGATGCCAAGCGTACCTTTCGACGCGAATGTCGTGAGGCGGTGGTATTCGTCAGCGGCATGAATAACAGCTTTGGACGGTATGCAGCCGACATTAAGACAGGTCCCGCCCAGCCGCTTTTTCTCGACCAGAACCGTATCGATCCCAAGCTGGCCTGCGCGAATACCGCAGACATAACCGCCGGGACCGCCACCAATGATCAGAAGTTTGCAGGAAATCTCACTCATCCGATCAGCCCTCTACAAAAATCATCGCAGGCGTTTCCAGCAGGCTCTTCAGCTTCTGCACGAATACTGCCGCATCCCATCCATCGATAACGCGATGGTCGAAGCTGCACGACAGGTTCATCATTTTACGCGGTACAAATTGTGTGCCGTCCCACATAGGGCGCACGGCCATTTTGTTGATGCCGACAATTGCCACTTCGGGCCGGTTGATAATTGGCGTGGTTGCGATGGCGCCTAGTGGTCCCAATGATGTGATGGTTATAGTCGAGCCTGTCAGTTCTTCACGCATAGCTGTGCCGTTGCGCGCTGCATCCGTCACGCGGACAAGTTCCGATGCTGCGGTAAATACAGAAAGGCTTTCCGCGTGGCGAACTACCGGCACGATAAGGCCGCTTGGCGTCTGTGTGGCAATGCCCACATGCACACCGCCAAACTGACGAATAATGTCCGATTCATCATCGAAATGTGCGTTGAGCCCCGGCTGTTCTTTGACTGCCTTAACGATTGCGCGGATAACAAATGGCAGCAAGGTCAGGCGCGGACGCCCTTCCTTCTTCTCATTGTTAAGCCCCGTGCGAAGGTCTTCAAGCTGTGTCACATCCACTTCTTCAACGATAGTAATGTGCGGAATATGGCGTTTTGCTTCGGCCATACGCTCCGCAATCTTGCGCCTTAGGCCGATCACCTTGATCTCGTTGATTGTGGTGTCTGCAACATAACCCGAGACTGAAGGCGCAGCTCCGCTTTCAGTCTGGAAAAAGGCGTCCAGATCTTCATGCGTAATGCGCCCGGCAGGGCCGCTACCTTTGACACGTCTTAAATCAATGCCTGCGTCGCGTGCGCGCAACCTGACGGATGGTGTTGCTAGCGGTTTTTCACCTTCGGCGCGCACTGGCCCTGCTCCGGCAAAGGCCCGGCCTGAGGTTTCTTTTTTCTGTGGAACAGGTTTAGGTGGAACCGGCGTTTGCAAAAGCACGGGCGCTTCCGCGCTGGCTGGTTGCGGCTTAGGTGTTTCAGCAGGCGCGGCCGCTACGGGTTCTGGTGCTTCTGGCTTTTGTTCGCTGCTTCCCTCTTGTATTTCGAGACGAACCAGTTCTGAGCCAACAGCAATTTTCTCGCCGATTTCTCCATTCACTGCGATGACTTTGCCGCTGCGCGAAGAAGGTATTTCGACAGTGGCCTTATCGGTCATAACGGCAGCGAGCAGATCATCCTCCCGGACAATATCGCCAACCTTCACATGCCATTCGACAAGTTCAGCCTCTGCAACGCCTTCGCCAACATCAGGGAGCTTTATCGCAAAATGAGCCATTTAAGCCTCCATGATTGAAACGAGTGCACGACCAACACGATCTGGCCCCGGAAAATAGGCCCATTCCTGCGCGTGCGGGTAGGGTGTATCCCAGCCCGTCACGCGGATGATCGGTGCTTCGAGATGATAGAAACATTCGCGCTGCACGAGTGCCGCAAGCTCGGCGCCGTATCCGCAGGTCAATGTTGCTTCATGCACAATGACGCAACGTCCGGTCTTCCTAACGGAAGCCATAATTGTTTCCGTGTCGAGCGGAAGCAGGGTGCGCAGATCAATGACTTCCGCGTCGAGGCCGGTTTCTTCAGTCGCGGCTAATGCCACATGAACCATCGTACCATAGGCGAGAACAGTCACATCGCTGCCTTCACGTCGGATCGCGGCCTTGCCGAGCGGCACGGTATAGTAACCTTCTGGTACTTCGCCCAGCTCATGCTTTTTCCAAGAAGTGACGGGTTTGTCATGATGTCCGTCAAAAGGTCCGTTATAAAGGCGCTTGGGCTCAAACATGATGACGGGATCGGGATCTTCAATCGCTGCCAGCAGCAGGCCTTTGGCATCTGCGGGCGTTGAAGGCATCACGGTCTTCAGACCAGAAACATGAGTGAAAAGTGCTTCCGGACTTTGGCTGTGTGTCTGCCCACCATAAATGCCGCCTCCCGAAGGCATACGGATAACGATAGGGCAGGTAAACTCCCCCGCAGAACGATAGCGAAGGCGTGCCGCTTCTGAAACGATCTGGTCATAGGCAGGATAGACATAGTCCGCGAACTGCACTTCGATGCATGGACGCAAGCCGTAAGACGCCATGCCAATCGCGGTGCCGACAATGCCGAGCTCGCTGATTGGGGCATCGAAGCAGCGCTCCTTGCCGTATTTCTTCTGCAAACCGGCTGTGCAGCGGAAAACGCCACCGAAGTAACCAACGTCTTCGCCGAAAACGACGACTTTCTGGTCGCGCTCCATGGCAATGTCGTGGGCGTTCTGGATCGCCTCAATCATCGTTAACTTTGTCATGATTAGAACCCCGCCTCTTGACGCTGGCGAATAAGGTGCGGCGGTGTTTCTGCATAAACATCTTCAAACATGTCGCGCATTGACGGCTTGCGACCATCATGAAGCGTGCCGATAGCTTCTGCTTCGCGCTGTGCACTGACGACGAGATCCAGAATTTCCGCTTCCGCTTGTTTGTGTCGTTCGTTAGACCATACGCCACGCAGGATCAGGTGGTTTTTGAGCCGTAAGACTGGATCGCCAAGAGGCCAGGCATCGCTTTCTGCCTTTGGACGATAAGCGGAAGGGTCGTCAGACGTCGAATGCCCGCCAGCGCGATAGGTGACATATTCAATGATAGTCGGACCAAGATTGCGGCGTGCGCGTTCAATAGCCCATTTCGCAACCGCATGAACCGCAAGATAGTCGTTGCCATCAACGCGAAGTGACGGAATGCCAAAGCCATGTCCGCGCGCCGCAAAAGTGCCGGAACCACCGCGCGCGATGCCCTGAAATGTTGAGATTGCCCATTGATTGTTGACGATGTTCATCACCACCGGGGCTTTGTAGGTCGATGCAAAGACAAGTGCAGCGTGGAAATCACTTTCGGCTGTCGAGCCGTCACCAATCCATGCAGCTGCAATTTTAGTGTCATGGCTAATGGCTGAAGCCATCGCCCAGCCCACAGCCTGCGTGTATTGCGTGGCGAGATTTCCGGAAATGGTGAAGAAGCCATGCTCCTTGGAGGAATACATCACCGGCAATTGGCGGCCTTTAAGCGGGTCCTGCTCATTGGAGAAAATTTGGTTCATCATGGTAACGAGCGGGTAGTCGTCAGCGATGAGAAGCCCTGCCTGCCGATAAGTTGGGAAATTCATGTCGCCCTTGCGCAGCGCCTTTCGGAACGCGCAACTCACCGCCTCTTCACCCAGATGCTGCATATAGAACGAGGTTTTACCCTGTCGCTGCGCCATCATCATACGTGCATCGTAAGCACGCAGGATCATCATGTGGCGTAGACCGTCTTTGAGTTCATCATCGGTCAGGCTACCCGCCCAGGGGCCGACCGCCTCGCCTTCGCGGTTCAATACACGGATGATGCTGAAAGCCAGATCGCGCATGCCTTCTGGTTTTTCGTCTATCTCCGGACGTCTGACACTCCCTGCCCGCGGAATTTTAACGTGGGAGAAATCTGGGGCATCGCCGGGGCGCCACTCAGGTTCTGGGACATGCAGAGAAAGTACGACATCATCGCTCATGCAGGTGTTCCTCGTAAACTTGCACAAAATGTCGAACGGGAGAATTTGCGTTTTGTTCCGGCTGCGAGTTTCAACTACATCCGAGAGCCAATCCAGTTTAGATCAGCTTCATTTTCTCCCATGCGACGTGAAGCCGGTTTCCTCCTCCGATTTCACTTTAGTCAGGTTGGAACGGGTTTTGGAATAAAGCAAGATTATTCTTCAAAGATGTCAGGGTCTGGATTCCGACCGCGTTCTCAGCGAGCCGACCGAAGGCGTATGGCCCTTCCCGAAACAAGCTTATACGACTGTTTTTATATATGTTTTATATGGTAATATTTGATCTCAAGAACGCAACATTATTACTCATAATTGACGAAAACGTCAGTACCGCTCAGTACTATTGAAGTGCTTCCCAAGCCCTTAGAAGCAATAATGATCGTGGGATGAGGCATTTTGTCCACAGATGCGTCATGCCCGGTTTCGCTCAATCGGTGTCGTTACACGCAAAAGAAGCGGACCGTTTCCGGACCGCTTTTCTCAATTCAGTGATGGTTGTTGCCTTCACGTGCCAGATCGGCGGTCGGGTCACCGGCAAGGCGCTTTCGCGCCCTGTCATCCATCAATTCATACCACATGGCATTCAGAACTGCGAAAGCTGCAGCAAGCGGCAGGCCTAGAAGCCAAGAAAAATACCACATCTTGCTCTCCTTTCTTGATTGGGGTTATGCGGGCTGCAAGCGCCCGCAGATAGCTTAATAAGCGTGGTTGCTTTCATCTTCGATGTCGCGCTGCTCGACCTTACCCCACAAGACTTTGTAGACCCACGAAGTATAAGCGACGATGAGTGGCAGGAAGATGATCGTCACTACCAGCATGATGAAGAGGGTCATATGGCTCGATGATGCATCCCAAACTGTCAGGCTCGATCGTGGATCGACTGACGATGGCAGGATGAATGGGAACATCGACACACCGACCGATGAGATAATGCCGAAGATCGATAGTTGACCGATAAGCAATGGCGCCACTTCACGTTTGCTGCGGAAGAACACAAATAGGAGCAACGGTCCCAGAATGCCCAGCGCAGGCGCGATCAGCAAAACCGGATAATTCATGTAGTTGACGAACCAGGCACCCTGATCAAACTCTACAGCCTTGCGTAGTGGGTTGGAGGGTCCACCTGTAACGACTGCACTGGTGATCTTATAGCCGGAAACCCAATACCAGCTGATGACACCGGCGATGACATAGAGAACGCTGGTGAGCAGTGCAGCGACGCTGCCATAGGCACGGGCTCGTGCTTGCACTACGCCCGTTGTCTTCAGAACAAGCCATGCGGAGCCGTGCATGATAAGCATGGTCAATGAAATTACACCGCAAAGAAGTGCGAACGGATTGAGCAAGCCGAAGAACGTTCCATCATAAAAAATCTGGAGATCGTCATTAAAGCGGAACGGCACGCCTTGAAGCACATTGCCGACGGCGACACCAAAGATCAAGGATGGCACGAAACCGCCGATGAACAATGCCCAGTCCCAACCTGTCCGCCAAGCCACACTGTCCCGCTTGGAGCGGAATTTGAAGCCGACAGGCCGCAGGATGAGGGCAAACAATATGGCAAACATCGCGAGATAGAATCCAGAGAAGGACACCGCATAAAGTGGTGGCCAAGCGGCGAAAATTGCGCCACCACCGAGGATCAACCATACCTGATTGCCTTCCCAGACCGGGCCGATGGTGTTGATGATGACACGGCGTTCAATGTCGGTTTTGCCGATAAACGGCAAAAGTGTACCAACACCAAGGTCGAAACCATCCATTGCGGCGAAGCCGATCAACAATACCCCAAGCAGCACCCACCAGATGATGCGCAGTGTTTCATAGTCCAACAAATCGCTGAGTATCATGATTCTTACTCCGCTGGCGCAATGCTTGCCGGGGCGAGCTTTGCTTCCGGTTTGCTGTCAGGTTCAGGTCCAGCTTTAATCGCGCGCAGCATCAGGCCCATCTCGATGATGAACAAAACCGTGTAGATCGCCACAAAGCCGACGATGGTGAAGAGAACCGTCGAAGCACCAAGATTGGAGACGGCGACTGCGGTTGGCAGAATGCCTTCAATAATCCATGGCTGTCGCCCGAACTCGGCAACAATCCAGCCCATTTCAGCTGCAATCCATGGAAGCGGAATGGCAAAGACTGCCACTTTCAGCAGGAACCGATGACGATCCAGGGCACGACGCGCCGAAAGCACGAAGAATGTGCCGGTCAGCAGGATCAGGAAGAATCCGATACCCACCATGATGCGGAATGCCCAGAACAGCGGTAGAACGCCGGGAACAGTATCGTTCGCTGCCTGCGTAATCTGTGCATCTGTTGCCTGATGTGGATCATCGACATAACGCTTCAACAGAAGCGCGTAGCCCATCCACTGGCTGTTATCGGCAAAGGTATCTTTCACCCCTTGCGACACTGCATCTGTATCGCCAGAAGCGCGGATCTGCTGCAACGCATCATAGGCAATAATACCCTTGCGGATATGGCCCTCAGCGTTTGCGACAAGCTGTTCAATGCCTTCAATCGGCGTCGTCAGCGAGCGTGTTCCAATCAGCCCCATAACCCAAGGAATATGCACGGCATAATGGGTTTCGCGAGATTCCTGGTCAGGGAAACCAAAAGCTGTGAACGAAGCCGGAGCTGGCTCGGTTTCCCACATGGCTTCTATTGCCGCGATTTTCATCTTTTGGTGTTCGTTGGCGAGATAACCGCTTTCGTCACCCAGAACGACGACAGAAAGTGATGCGGCAAGACCGAAGGATGCTGCAACTGTCATCGACCGCTTGGCGAGTTCGGTGGAACGGCCTTTCAGCAAATACCAGGCCGAGACACCAAGCACGAAAATCGAAGCGGTTACATAACCAGCCGAAACCGTATGCACGAATTTAGCCTGGGCAACCGGGTTCATCAGAACTGCGAAGAAATCGGTGATTTCCATGCGCATGGTTTCAGGGTTGAAGGCTGAACCAACCGGGT
This sequence comes from Ochrobactrum sp. BTU1, assembly GCA_018798825.1. Classification (NCBI taxonomy): domain Bacteria; kingdom Pseudomonadati; phylum Pseudomonadota; class Alphaproteobacteria; order Hyphomicrobiales; family Brucellaceae; genus Ochrobactrum; species Ochrobactrum sp. BTU1. The sequence continues at coordinate 765,220 of CP076355.1, forward strand.
TTTGCATCCAGCCATTCGCGATAAGAATCCAAAGCGCCGAAAAATTGGAACCGGCGGCAACTGCATAAGTGGCCATAAGGTGGCCCACTTTGGACAGCTTATCCCAGCCGAAGAAGAACAGGCCAACGAAGGTCGCTTCAAGAAAGAAGGCCATCATGCCTTCAATTGCCAGAGGCGCTCCGAAAATGTCTCCGACATAATGGCTGTAATAGCTCCAGTTCATGCCGAACTGAAATTCCATCACAACGCCGGTCGCGACGCCCATAACGAAGTTAATACCAAACAGCGTACCCCAGAATTTCGTCATCTGCCGCCAGATGAGTCTTCCGGTCATAACATATACGGTTTCCATGATTGCAAGCAGCACGGACAGACCCAATGTCAGAGGTACGAAGAGGAAGTGATAAAGTGCCGTGATTGCAAACTGCAATCGCGACAGGGAGACAATATCGAATTCCATCTCTTTAAGCCGGCAAATCCGGCCCTCCTAATGTTACGAGCTGTCACTGATATGTTACCAGCAAACAGCCCCCCTACTCAAATTTCACCTCAAGGAATTGAGGGTTTTGCCAAATGACGGCTCTCCTTTGTTCACGGATTGAACCAGCAGGCCTTGATCCAAAACAATCGCTCGATCACAAATCTGTGCCTCGCGCTGAATATGCGTTGCTATCAACAGGCTACGGCCCTTTGCCTGTTCGCTGAGGCGGCGAAGCACATCCTCAGCAGTTTCCTGATCAAGCCCTTCCGTGGGTTCATCCAGAAGCCACAGCGGAGCGTCGGTCAGAAACAGGCGAGCCAAAGCAAGGCGTCTGGCCTGACCGCCAGAAAGCCCCAGCCCCCCCTCTCCCAGAACTGTATCCAGCCCTTCGGCTTGGGTTTTCATAAAGTCGCCAAGCCCTGCAGCTTCCAATGCGGCATTCAAATCAGCATCGGTGGCATCAGGTTTTGCGAGCTTGAGATTGTTTCGAAGACTGTCTTTGAAAAGCTCAGTGCGCTGTGTGAGAAGCCGTGCGGGAAGGACGTGAATCTCACCGCATTCAGCCCGGATTTCTCCCGCAAGCACGTTAAAGAGCGTGGATTTACCCGCCCCACTGGTTCCGATAAGAGCAACGCGTTCGCTTGCTGCTATATTCAGATTAACAGCGTTGAGCGCTTTCGTGCTGGAGCCCTCGTGACAGACCGTTACATTCTCCAGCCGAACCGCATCGCCCTCGGCAGGCAAGGATAGTGTTTGAATTTCATCCCTCGTGTGGAGTGCCGGGGCAACACGACGTGCAGCAAGTATAGTGCGGCCGAGTTCCATTGCGCCACGTCTTAGCGCTGCAAAGGGCTCCATCGCACCGAGGATTATCAACAGTCCAAGTGCTGCGACAGGCGCATTGATCAAGCCCGCCTGCATCAGCAAGCCAGTGCCAATCAAACCACCGGCAAGGAGCCCTGCATGAAGAATGCCTAGCCCTGCCCCGGTCGAAACTTCGATACGATTGAGTGTCCGGTCACTTGAGGCAATGTAATTATCGGCACGCATGATGATGGCGTTTTGATTATCCATGCGCCCCGCCATGACGAGTTCGGTTTGACCTGCTACCAGATCGACAGTTCGCGCACGCAGGGCTTCAGTTCCTTTGGCGCGTTGGCGCATCGGCTTTTCCGAACGTTTGGCAGCAACAAGTGGCAATCCAAGACCGACACAAAGCAACGTCAACGCGATGACCAATCCGAGAAGCGAATGCATGAGACCAAGCGCAATGCCAGCAACAAAGGCGGTTGCGAGCGCTGCCCCTGCCGGAACAAGTACACGTAGGTAAAGGGAGTCGAGTGCATCGATATCCGCTGTCAGCCTGAAAAGAAGCCGAGCGGGCCTTTTGAGCAAATTGCTGGCTGCGGCAGGCCGCGCCCATGCACGGAAAAGTTGTTCGCGGAGCGCTGCAAGAATTGCGAGCGTAGCATCATGCGTGACGAGGCGTTCAAGATAGCGCGCTCCAGTACGCAGAATGGCAAGCAGCCTAATGCCTGCAGCAGGTGCAAAGACATCAAACACGACCGCTGTTGCAACGCTAAGACCAGCAATCGCGGTGGCTGTGATGAACCAACCTGATAGGCCGAGCAATGCTATGCCTGCAAGAACCGTCGCGGTAGCAGCCGCTATGCCCGCAGAAAGTGCGGTCCCTTTTGTGCGGAAAAAGAGCTGAAAGATCGGGAGAAGTGATTTAAGACCGTTCATTCTGCTGCCCTCTTCTGCCAGAGCTGCGCATTCGCGCTCAAATCATCAAGACGGACGACCCGATCCATACGGCTAGCCAGTTTCTTGTCATGAGTGGAGATAATCAGCGTCTTGCCCTTCGCGACATTAATCAGACTGTTGGCGATGAGGCCTGCTGTTTCTAGGTCAAGATGCGCGGTTGGCTCATCGGCAAGAATAATGTCTGCATGATCATCGACGGCGATCCGTGCGAGCGCTAATCGCAGCGCCTCGCCGCCTGAAAGGCCTGCGCCGTTTTCGCCGATAACTCCGGCGCCGGTGACACCCGCGACATGGCTCAGCGCCATCTGATCGATGATGGATGAAGTCTTCATACCATCAACATTGCGACCCAAACTGATGTTATACCGGGCGCTGCCCGCGAAAATATGCGGCTTCTGACCTACCCAGCTCATTCGGCTACGAATTGCAGCAGCAGTTTCATCGCTCAAAGTTATGTTACCGACTCGTAGTTCGCCTTCTTGTGGTGCGGCCAGCCCTGCGATCAGGGCTAGTAAGGTCGATTTTCCGTAACCACTTGGCGCGAGAAGAGCTACATGCTCGCCCGCCTCGATATCAAGATTGAAACTGTTGAATATATCTGCGGAGCCTGCGGGATAACGAAACCGGACATTCCGTAACATCACCGAGGGTTCGTTTGCGACTTCGTCAACAGGATTGATACCGCCAATCAGTGGCATTTCATGCTTTGCAAGCTGTTGGAGGGCATCAATTGCCGCTTCGCCGGAAGCGCGGTCGTGCCAGACTGCCGAAAGATCACGCAAAGGCTCGAAAAATGCTGGCGAAAGCAGAAGAATGAACAAACCTTCCGCAAGTGTGAGCTTGTGCCCCCATGCGCCGAAATCCAGAGGGCCGAGCAGATGGAAACCGATATAGACGGCAACCATGGCGACACCCAAGGCAGCAAACAGTTCGAGGACTGCGGATGAGAGGAATGCGATGCGCAGAACGATCATCGTTTTGCGACGCAAAGTCTCGGCATTGTCGCGCAGACGTGTCGCAGTTGTATCCACAGCATGGAAACTGCGGATTGTTGCAAGGCCACGTAGCCGATCAAGCAGGAAGCCATTCATATCGCCTAAAGCGACGAGTTGTTTTTCGCTGGCAGCCTTTGCGCGCCAGCCAATGAGCGCCATGAAAATCGGGATCAGAGGTGCGGCAATGAGCAGAATGAGCGCCGCTGTCCATGAAAACCACAGGACAACTGCGAGTATCGCCAGTGGAACCAGCATCACGCGAATACGCACAGGAACAAAGCGGGAGAGATAGGGAACGACCATTTCGGCCTGCTCTGCCAATATGCTGGCGGCTTCGCCGGAAGGTGGACGCGATGTATCAAGTGGAGAGCGTTTGGATAAGGCGATGACTGCCTTTTCGCGTAAACTGGTAAGCTCACTGCGAGCTGCGTCGAAAGCCTTGATTGCGCCGTTTCCATCAAGCAAGCTGCGTAAGCAGCCTATAAGAAACAATCCGGCAGCCAGAAGATAGATTGTGGCGTCAAAACCAGTGTCGGCCAAATAGCCTACGCCGTAGGCTAGAAGTGCGGCTTGTGGCAGCCATAAAAGTGCTGCCACTGCCTGAAACCAAGCCCCCACTTTGAGCAGAGTCGGAACTGGGCGTCGAGGCGGGCGATGTTTGTCGCCTGAAGTTTCACCACCTTGTTGTGCCGCTTTTTCCGTCCGGGGGGCAACGGGTTTCACTCTCGTTTAGGCTCCTTCTTGGCCGCTGTTCTTCCGCGCCCCAGAGCGACGATCCTGTCGGTCGTTTCCAGAAAGCGTGTAACCTTGGCGCCAAGCGCCAGAAGACTGGTCAATCTGTCGGTGTCGAGTTTCTTGACGTCGTCGTACCAGTTGGTGAGCCGCTCAATCATCGCATACATGTCCTTCATGCGATCTTGAGCATAACGGTCGCCGGCGTCCTGAGGTTGTTCCATGAGAACTTCACGCAGGACCGACAAGGTCGGATCGATCTCGCGCTTCTTGCGCTCTTCAGCAAGCGTTCGCAAAATCACCCACACATCACCCGGCGTCGTGAAAAAGTCACGGCGATCGCCGGGGATATGCTTAAGCAACACCAGATTCCATCCCTGCAATTCGCGGATACCCATCGAGACGTTTGAGCGCGAAACACCTAGCGCATCAACAATATCATCCGCACACAGGGGTTCAGACGATAGATACAGCAACGCATAAATCTGCCCAACCGTGCGGTTGATGCCCCAGCGGCTGCCCATCTCTCCGAAGTGGAGAACAAACGACTGAACAATTGGCGATAATTCCAAGTTCTCTCTCCCGTAAATTCTGAAGTTTCAGAAAATACTGAAATTCAGATAATTCAAATGACATGAACCTTCAATCCGCATGTCTGGATGCAAGGCGCATATGGACAATTGGCCGCAGCTCTTAGCACTCCTCCAAATGCTTCAAGCCGATGCTTCCAACCATCACTTCTGGTCGGAAGATGAAGGGAGCTCTTTGCTGTCGTGCGTTTGGTCCCGATGAATCACCGCGCGGCTGAGCAACATGAGCGTTACCGGCGTTGTGATGACCACAAAGACGGTAATCAACACTTCATGCAGAATCGGTCTGGATTGCAAGATGGAGAAAAACATGATCGAAGCAATCAAGATTCCGCCTGCACCGAACGAGGAACCGATTGTTGGCGCATGAATGCGTTCATAAAAACTCTTAAAACGAACAAGACCAATACATCCGACGAGTGTCAGGAAAGAACCAGCGACAAGAAAAAATGAAATAATGATTGCAGCCCAGACGGGCAGATCAGCGGCTCCGATCATTCGATCACCTCCCCGCGCATCAGGAATTTGGCAAGAGCGACCGTTGCAACAAATCCGAGTAGCGAAATAATCAGCGCGGCTTCAAAATAGATAACGCTGCCAGTCCGCATACCAAATGTGAGCAGAAGAAGAAGAGCATTGAGATAAAGCGCGTCGGTAGCAAGCACGCGGTCCTGCGCACGCGGACCTATAAGCAGGCGGTAGACAGCACAGCCCATTGCTCCAATCAACATCACTTGTGCTGCGAGCAGCGACCAGAAAAGAATTACTGCGCTCATGCTGATTGCTCCTCTTTTACGACGTCTCTTGCTCCGAATACGCGAATAAGTGGCCGCTCATAACGTTGCTTGATCGTTGTTCGCCAAGCCTTTGCATCTTCCAGATCCAAAACATGAATCGTCAAAGCTTTACGTGCGACGTTGTAATCGACCCAAGCAGTGCCAGGCGTGGTCGTGATAATGCATGCAAGCACTGCAAGCGCAGTTCTGTTCTCCAGATCGAGCGGAATTACAACGAAGCCTGGATGACGCTCCTTTCGTGGTGACAAGATCAGTTTCACTACGGCAAGGTTCGATGTGAGAATATCGAGGCTGACAGCACCAAACAGCCAGATCATGGTTGGTATGGACCGCAAGTGGTTCTTCTGTGGCTGAAGTGCTGTCATGGCATGACAGGAAAGAAGAGCAACTAAGACGCCAAGAATTAGCTGCGCGCGTGTAAACCCGTTCAACAGAAGCCAAAAGAGGATCAGTGAAACGAAAAGCAGCGGGAAAGGTAGAATTTTTCTCATTTTACCTCCACTTTCTCACGGCCCACACGAGGTGCATTCAGGACGCTATCGATATAATCCTTTGGACTATGCAACGATCGGGCGGCTGCATCCATATATTGCATGGCTGGGCCAGCTGCGATTGTGAGCGCTAAACACGCGGCCAGAAGACCTGCTATTGGCACAACTTCGCGAACGAGAACGCGCGGGACATTACCCTCAAGTGACGCCCAGAAGGTGCGTATGCCGGTACGGGTCATCGCAATCAAAGCCGACAGACCAGATAGAAGAATAAGCGCGATTAGCGCCCAGCTTGCCGGGCTGACAGGCATTGCCAGTGTTGGGGCTGTTCCGTCGCCGTTGAACACGGCTGCGAGTATGAGGAACTTGGCAATAAAACCAGAGAATGGCGGCAGGCCGATCAGCAGAATTGCCACGATGGCAAAACAAGTTCCGAGGATAGCAAGCGTTGCAGGCAGGACCACGCCAACTTCCTCTTCATCGTCCTCTTCTTCATCGTCGCCATAGGCTTCCATAGTAACAGCGAGAACGTTGGCAGCCGCATCCTGTCCGCGTTCGACCAGTTCGATCAGCAGGAAGAATGCTGCAATCGTCAATGTTGAGCTGACCATGTAAAAGAGTGCAGCGCCGGTCATAGCGGTATTGCCGCTGCCAATAGCTGCCAGCAGCGTCCCTGAAGAGACCAGAATGCTATAGCTTGCAAGACGTCCCATGGCCTGCGAAGCTACAACGCCGATCAGACCAAAGGCCAGTGTGATCATGCCGCCGTAATAAAGCCAGTCACTGCCGAAACCGTATGAGTCCCCTGCTCCGATACCGAACATGAGCGGCGAAAGACGCAGTAGGACATAAATGCCCACCTTACTCATAATGGCAAAAATAGCAGCGATTGGAGCAGCCGCAGCCGTGTATGCGGGGACAAGCCAGAAATTGAGTGGCCACATACCCGCCTTCACCAGGAAGGCAACGGCAAGGATGGCAGCGCCTGCCTCCAACAGCATACGATCTTCTGGCGTAACCTGTGCAACCTTCTGCGCAAGGTCGGCCATATTCAGCGTTCCGGTGACACCATAAATCAGACTGACGCCGATCAGGAACAATGACGATGCAACCAGATTGACGGCAATATAATGCATACCGGCTTTCACGCGTGCAGGACCGGAGCCATGCAACGCCAACCCATAGGACGCTGCCAGCATGACTTCGAAGAAGACGAACAGGTTGAATAGATCGCCTGTCAGGAAGGCGCCGTTCAGACCCATCAGCAATAGCTGGAAAATCGTATGGAAATTCGGACTGGCCTTGTACCAATGCGCTAGTGCAAAACTGAGTGCGGCCATGGCAAGCACACTTGTCAACACCAGCATCAGCGCAGCAAGCCTGTCAAGAACGAGTACAATGCCAAATGGAGCTGGCCAGTTACCGATCAGATAAACATCGGCTGCCGGCGCTTTATCGCTTGCAACGCCCAGCAATGTGATAGCGATGGCAATCAGACCTATTATTGAGATCGAGTTGATGGCCATCTTCAGCTTGCGCTTGCGTTCGTCGAACATCAGCAGCAATGCGGCCGTTACCAGTGGCAGGAGAATGGGAGCGACGATGAGGTGTGATTTCCAATCCATCATCAATTCTCCTTGCCGTCGACATGGTCGGTACGTGTCATTCCGCGCGATGCGAGCAAAACGACAAGGAAAAGTGCGGTCATTGCAAAGCCGATTACGATAGCAGTCAACACCAGTGCTTGTGGCACCGGGTCTGTATATTGAGCTGCCTGAACATTGATACCGGAGTCAAGCACTGGTGGCGCATTGGTCCGTAAGCGGCCCATCGAAAAGATGAAAAGATTGACCGCATAGGATACGAGCGCCAGACCTATGGCCACCTGGAATGTACGTGGACGCAGAATAAGCCAAACGCCTGAGGACATAAGAACGCCGATTGCTATAGCGAGAACAAGTTCCATCAGTTCTCCTCCTTCGCAGCGGCTAATTTTTCGACACGGTGTTTACGGATGGATTGGTGAGCCAGCGCGATCAACATCAGTACTGTGGCACCCACAACCAGAGCAAATACGCCGATATCAAACAGAAGTGCACTCGCAATCGGCATTTTCCCGATATTTGGAATGTCGGCATACTGGAAATAAGATGTCAGGAACGGGTAACCGAATATCCATGCTCCCGCTCCTGTCGCGGCAGAAACAAGTAAACCCATGCCGATCCAGCGTACCGGCAGGATACGTAGGTGATCTTCCACCCAGCGCGTACCAGCCGCAAGATATTGCAGGATAAACGCGATTGCCAAAGTTATACCCGCAGCAAACCCGCCACCCGGCAGATCATGACCACGCATGATCAGATGAACTGCAAGCACTATAATGACTGGGAAAAGCCACTGCATGATTACTGACGGCACTGCAAGATAATCGGTGAGCGTTTCGCCCTTCTCGCGGTCTTCCATCGCCTCATCATATGCATCTTGAATCTTCTGTTGTGCGGTTGAACCCGTGCTGTCCGGTGCAGGGCGGAAACGACGCAGCAATGCAAAGATGGTGAGACCCACAATACCGAGAACGGCAATTTCACCAAAAGTATCAAAGGCGCGGAAATCAACCAGAGTTACGTTGACCACGTTCTTGCCGCCACCGCCTGAATAGGCGTTCTGTAAGAAATAATCACCGATACTCAAGGGCGATGGGCGGGTCATCATTGCATAGGAAATGATGAACACACCAACCCCGCTGCCAATCGCCAACGCAAAGTCACGATAGCGGCGTAGACGCGGACCAAACTTGACGGGGATCGGATCTGGATCTTCCCAACGCTTTGGCAGCCAGCGAAGCCCAAGCAGAAGAAGAACTGTCGTGACGATTTCTACGAGCAGCTGCGTGACCGCAAGATCCGGCGCAGAAAGCCAGACGAAGGTGATGCAGGTTATCAGCCCAGCGCCGCCGAGGAGTATAAGTGCGGCCAGGCGATGATACTTTGCCTGATAGGCCGCGCCAATCGCGCAGGCCCCACCCAATATCCATAGACCTGCGAAGATTGGGTCGACAGGTTGAGTACCCAGCATTCCGGAATGGATACCGTCTTCGAGAATTGGCCACGCGGCTGCGACCAGTGCAACAGCAACAACAATACGCAGTTGCGGCTGCAGACGTCTTGTACTGAAGAAGCTTTCAGCCTTACGGGCCCAGTTCCACGAAAGCGTCACAAGCACGCGTTCGAAAATACGCTGTCCCTGCAAGTGGCGAAACAATGGAGGACCATCTTCACTTGTCGCAAGATAATTCTTCAACGCCCAGAACACGATGATACCGCCGATCATCGCAACAAAGCTCATCATCAACGGCAGGTTGAAGCCATGCCAGACCGAAAGACTATATTGCGGTGTAGCATCGCCAAGCACGGATAGAACGGCTGAGTGTAAAAACGGGCCGATAGACAGTGCTGGAATGATGCCAATCAACAGGCAAAGCAGAACCAGCAATTCGATTGGGCGGCGCATCCAATGCGGCGGCTCATGCGGTTCTTTTGGCAAGTCGTGGGGCGGTGGCCCAAAGAAGGTCGAATAGATGAAGCGGATCGAATAGGCGACTGTGAAAATGCCCGCCACTGTTGCAACGTAAGGCGTGATCGTGTCGAGCCACGAAGCCATGTGTGTTTCAACGGCTTCGGCGAAAAACATTTCCTTGGAAATAAAGCCATTAAGCAATGGAACGCCGGCCATCGACGCACTGGCTACCATTGCCAGTGTGGCCGTATAGGGCATCGCTCGAGCGAGACCACTAAGCTTTCGCATGTCGCGCGTGCCGGTTTCATGATCGATAATGCCAGCCGCCATGAATAGCGATGCTTTAAAGATCGCATGGTTGACCATGTGGAAGATTGCAGCCACAGCAGCAAGCGGACTACCAAGGCTCAAAAGCGCTGTAATGAGACCAAGATTGCTGATGGTCGAATAGGCAAGCAAACCTTTGAGATCCTGCTGAAATACAGCGAAGAAGCTCGCGATCAACAACGTGGTCAAGCCCGCTAGACCCAGAATCCAAAACCATTCTTCAGTGCCAGCAAAAACCGGCCACAAACGCGCAAGCAGGAATACACCTGCTTTCACCATTGTCGCGGAATGCAGATAGGCCGAAACTGGCGTTGGGGCGGCCATCGCATTTGGCAGCCAGAAATGGAACGGGAACTGCGCGCTTTTTGTGAATGCGGCCAGGAGTATGAGAACAAGTGCAACCACATAAAGCGGGTGCGTGCGAACAACATTTCCGGCTTCAAGAACCTTGTCTAGATCGTAGCTTCCAACGATATGACCTAACAGCAGCACGCCTGCGAGCAGACAGAAGCCGCCGATCCCTGTAACGGTGAGTGCCATACGTGCACCATCGCGGGCACTGGCATTCTGATACCAGTAGCCGATGAGCAGGAATGAGAAAATACTTGTCAGTTCCCAGAAGACTGCGAGAAGAATGATATTACCCGAAAGCACCACGCCGAGCATCGCGCCCATAAAGGATAGCAGGAAAGAAAAGAAACGCGGGACCGGGTCTTCCGGCGACATATAATAGCGTGCGTAAATGACGACAAGCAAGCCAATGCCGGTAATCAACATGGCAAAGAGCCATGCAAATCCATCCATTCGCAACGTGATGTTGAGGCCGTAAGCAGGAAGCCACTCGATCGTGCCTCGAATGACCCCTCCATCTGAAACGATAGGATAAAGGCTCGCCGTTATGACGAATGCAACCATCGCGATCGCTGCGGTGAACCAAGCTGATCCTGTACGATCAACGCCTCTGAATAGACCTGTTATAGCGCTGCCAAGAAAGGGAAGAAGGACTAGCAAAAAAAGCATTCTGCCGTCCATCGTCATACGCTAAAGGCCTCCTAGCCGAATTCTTGGGTTGATCCGAAGCCGGCACCGCTCAAGAAAACAGCAACAGAAACGCTCCGGAAGTTGTCCGAGTGGAATCATATATTCCGATGTCATTATTATGACGGGCTAGCGGCTATTATGGCAATAGCTTTCAATGGCTTATCGCAATGATTTGAATCATTTTAGTCTGCAAACAGCCAAGAACACCGCGTCTTCGGTATTGATTTTCCACATATCGTCTTTTTCTCGGACATATTGCCGCGCAAACTTTGCACCTAAATGACAAGTGCCGGTTGCGGGGATCATCGAGATTTATGACTGTTTCCTAACCTTCAAGAAGGACTTTCGCCAGATGGGCAGCCTGCACTCGAATATCAGGTACAGCGGTCACTTCCCAATATGTACCCTTGGTTACAGGTCCAATGGCAAAGATCGGAGCTGATGGCTCGCCCCGAGCATTGAGAACTTGCAGATCCGCAGTGACGTCAAGGCCGAGATCAATCGCGTCCGGTTTCGCCAAGCCATTTTCCATCAGGCTGATCAGCGCAGAGTTGCGCGTGGTCGAAAAACGGGAACTACCGCCACGGCAATCGATGATTTTCGCTGCATTAAGCTGTTCTATCGCTAGCCCGCGACGTTGTCGGTAAAGAATGGAAATGTGCTCTGCCTGGTTTTTGACTGAAACGAGGTGTGCAGCAATGATTGTTAGTTGCCCTGACTGTCGTGCAGCTTCAATGCGATCTGCTATGGAGGGCGCCATTCGATGGCGATGCACATCCCACCACGGTCGCAAGTGACGCAAAAAACTCTGGCGTTGCCTGATCGGCAATCTAGACCAGATATTTTTCGTGTGCGGTCGCAATCCGTCAATAACGTCGCGCCAGCTTTTCCCTTCGTTTTCCCGCTGATCAATCATATGCCGAACATCACGCAGCAGAGCGGGCAAGCCATCAGCGACGGGAAGTTGTTCTGCGTTTATCGACATAGCATCCGCCGGTGCGTGGCGTGCTGGTAACAGTCCGCGTCGGGAAATCGCATGGATCGCAGCTTTATGCCCACTATCGAGCAGCGAAATCACGCTATCGACCATGGATAAGCCGGTGCCAAGAATAGCGACTGGATCATTCGACGGAATGTCGAAATATCCATTGCTGGACCAATATTCCGTTACATGATTTCCGGATGTTGCAATTGCGGCTTCGTTTCCTGTCGCGATGATAACGGCATCGGCAGGAAAACGCTCACCTGATGAGCTCGTCACTAGCGGACGGCCGCTTTCAATCGCGACATCTGAAACTTCCGAACTCTCGATGAAAAGACGCTGCTGTTCATTCGTCAGATATGGCTGCAGTAAGTTTTGGAGATAAAGTCTGTAAAATGCGCGCGGTGCAAATGATTGTGGCTGCCATTCGCTTGCACTGAGCGTTTCGGTGTTGGTTGTAAGCCAGTTTAAAAAGTGATCCGGCTTATCCGGAATAGCGCTCATATTACTGGCGCGAACATTTAAAAGATGGTTGGGGTTTTGTGTTGAATAGGCGATCCCTGTCCCAACATCACCTGATCGCTCGAATATGCGGACGTTTGTATCTGACGATTGTCCAAGCAATTGCGCGGCCATCAAAACACCGCTCGCTCCACCACCTATAATAATAATTGACTTCAAATTATCGTGACCTCATTGCCCGTCGTTGGTTTACGGATATCGCATCCATCGACCCGTTATTTTGGGCATTCCCTTGTTTCCTACTAATTTGATCAGATTTTAAACCGGCGGGAAAGAAAAAATCCTAAAGACAGCCAAAACGTAGCAACTTTGGTTCACCAAAGGATGACAACGATACGACTGTCCATCCCTATTCGTTGACAGTGTGTTTCAGAAACACGGGCTGGCGACTCGTATGAAAATCACAATATTTGCAACAAGTTTTCCCACTCGCTGCGATTGGTTCGCAGCAAAGAATCGCAGAACAACAGGACATTGATGATGAGCAACAGTTATATAGAATCCCTTAAGAAGCGCCGCACACAGTATGCTCTTGGCAAGACGCTTCCCCTCTCCCAGGACTCAGTCGCCGAACTGATCCGCGAAGCCATCAAGCATTCGCCATCGTCGTTCAACTCCCAGAGCTCGCGCGCAGTTGTGCTGTTTGGAGCCGAAAGCGACAAGGTTTGGAATATCGCCAAGGAAGTGCTTCACAAGATCGTTCCTGCGGACGCATTTGCTCAGACTGAAGCCAAGCTCGACAGCTTCGCAGCTGGTGCGGGTACAGTTCTGTTCTTTGAAGACCAGAACGTCGTTAAGGGCCTTCAGGAAAATTTCGCGCTTTATGCAGACAATTTCCCAGTCTGGTCTGAACAGGCTGGCGGCATGGCTCAGCTTTCGGTTTGGTCCGCTCTTGCCAATGCAGGTATCGGTGCAAGCCTTCAGCACTACAATCCGCTGATTGATGCAGAAGTTGCCAAGACCTGGAACATTCCAGCTTCGTGGAAACTGCGCGCGCAGATGCCTTTCGGTTCGAACGAACAGCCGTTCGGCGAAAAGGTATTCATGGACGACGCCGAACGCTTCAAAGTCTTCGGATAATTTCTTCCAAAGCATCAGATAAACGGCTGGATTTTCCAGCCGTTTTTATTTTGCGGCTAAATTATTCCCACCATTGTGCCCCCTCAAAAAACGGAATCTAATGCTCGCGCGTGCTTGAGAGTCGCTGTCTGGGGAGACGCGACGGATACGCAATGAGCATTGACGATCATTTGCCTTGATAGGCTCTGATCTCCAGAGGGACACCGCATGAAAGCCAACACTAAAACCTCCTTTTTCAGCTTGAATAGGAATGCTGTCGCGACACGAATGATGCGCGCGAGCATTCCGGCAGCATTTGCCTTTGCGCTTTGCCTCTCGGCCTCGACTAAGGCTGTTGAAGCTGCCACGCCTGCGGACACGCTTGTGATCGCGATGAGCATCGATGATGTCATATCGCTTGATCCCGCAGAAATTTTTGAAATCACAACATCGGAAATGCTCACCAGCACTTATGAGCGCCTGGTGACGACCGACACCAAAGATCCGACAAAGATCATTCCGCAGATTGCTGAGAGCTGGACATTTTCTGACGACGGTAAGTCGATCACCTTCAAAATTCGAGGCGGTTTGAAATTTGCCTCAGGCAATCCGATTACTGCGCAGGATGCCGCTTACTCTATTCAACGCGCGATCAAGCTCGACATGAGCCCGGCATTCATATTGAGTCAGTTCGGTATCACGCGGGAAAATGTCGATCAGAATGTGGTTGCGGTTGACGACAAGACTTTTGTTTTCACCACTGGCAAGGCCTTTGCACCAAGCTTCGTTCTCAACTGCCTGACCTCCAGTGTTGCGTCTATCGTTGACAGTAAACTGGTGAAGGAACACGAACAGAAAATCGAAAAGACCGATACCAATCCATATGAAACGGATTTTGGTTATGGATGGCTGAAGAACGGTTATGCTGGTTCCGGCCCGTTTTCCGTCAAGCAATGGCGCGCCAATGAGGTGCTGCTGCTCGAGCGCAACGACAATTATGCAGACTTGAAGCCTGCGATGAAGCGCGTCATCTATCGTCATGTGAAGGAAGGCATGTCGCAACGCCTGCTGCTTCAGGCGGGTGATATTGATATTGCACGCAATCTTGAACCGGGCGACATCGAGGAGCTTGGCAAGGACAGCAAGTTCAGCGTCATCAACGCTCCGAAGGGCCGCATTTATTACTTGAGCGCAAACCAGAATATGCCAGAACTGGCCAAGCCGGAAGTGCGTCAAGCACTGAAGTATCTGATTGATTACGATACGATTGAAGCCACGCTGATCAAGGGTATTGGCCGTACGCATCAGTCATTCCTGCCGCTAGGCATGTTTGGTGCGACCGACGACAAGCCGTTCAAGTATGATGTTGCGAAAGCGAAAGAACTACTTGAAAAAGCGGGACTAAAGGATGGTATCAACATCACGCTTGATGTTCGCAACACACAGCCTTACGTCGGCATTGCAGAAAACATCCAGCAGACTATGGCAAAAGCCGGGGTGAATGTTGAAATCTTGCAGGGCGATGGTAAGCTCACGACAACCAAGGTTCGTGCGCGCAAGCATCAGATGGCGCTTGGCATCTGGGGCCCAGACTATTGGGACCCGCACACAAATGCAGTCACCTTTACCAACAACCCGAATAACGGTGATGAGGTAAACTTGCGAACCACGGCTTGGCAGGCCTCTTGGGATATTCCTGAGTTGACAGCTGAAACAATGGCCGCTGCAGAAGAACGCGATACGGCCAAACGCGAAACAATGTACCACGATCTTCAGAAGAAATTTCAGGAAGACAGCCCGATCACCGTGATCTATCAGCAGATCGAAACGGCCGTTACATCTTCCAACATTCACAATTTCAACATGGTGGCGGACGCCAATTACGTTGCAACAGTGACAAAGGACTGAAACTAAGAAAGCCGGGTGATAGATCACCCGGCTTTCTCTTTATTTCTCGAAGCTGAATGCGGGTAATTGTTCGAGTGCCGATTTCAGCGCTTCGGACCAACTTTCAGAAACTGTCTGATAGTATCGATCTGTTGCTTCAAAGCGGCGATGCTCACCGAGCTTGAGATTGTCCGTTTCATAGATTTGCATATCGAGTGGCAGCCCAACGGAAAGATTAGCTTTAAGTGTTGAATCGAACGAAACCAGCAGCAGTTTTACTGAATCCTCAAAGCTCATTTCCTGCTGATAGGCTCTCACTAAAATGGGTTTGCCATATTTATTTTCGCCAATCTGGAAAAACGGCGTATCATCTGAACTCTCGATGAAGTTGCCTTCAGGATAGATATAAAAAAGGCGCGGTTGACCGCCCTTAATCTGACCACCCAGAATAAAGGAGGCACCGAATGCATCCGCATTCTGTCCGCCAGTGGCCGAATTTGCGATGACTTCCTTGACCGTATCGCCAATGAGGCGGGCAACTTGAAACATGGATGGCGCTTCGAATATCGAAGGATTGCGCTCGTCCGGTGCCTTCGTACGCTCTTCAAGCAGGCTCGCAACAGCTTGCGTCGTGGCGAGATTGCCCGCCGAAAGAAGCACGATCACGCGTTCGCCTGACTTGGTCCAGCTCCGCATCTTTGAGAATTTCGAAATATTATCGAGGCCTGCGTTCGTCCGGGTATCAGACATAAACACAAGGCCGCGATCAATTTTCATTCCAACGCAATAGGTCATCAACAGTTTCCGGCAGGCAAATCATACGGTGAAATAATCACTGCCCTACATTGATGTGTACCGCAAGGCTTTCAACCGATCCTCCAAGCCTTACACCCGAAATCGGTGCGGCATCCCGGTAATCGAGGCCGGTTGCGATCCGTACATAGCGATCATTGGGACAGGCATTGTTTGCGGCATCGAACCCAACCCAGCCAAGACCATCAATGTGTGCTTCTGCCCACGCATGGCTCGCAGTTTGTTCCTCGATACCCTCCATCAGTAAGTAACCGGATACATAGCGCGCAGGGATTCCGAGTAAGCGAGCCGCAGATAAAAAGATGTGGCTGTGATCCTGACAAACGCCTTTGCCTGCCTCAAGCGCACTTTCTGCATTTGTAGCGACACTGGTGGTGCCGGGCATATAGGCGACCGCTGCATGAACTGCATTCATCAGTTCGTGCAGCAATGCGAGACGTTCCTGCTCTTTGCCCAGACCGCCAGCGAGAGCTCGAATGCGCTCTCCGGGTTCGGTCAGCATTGTTTCTCGCTCAAAAAGCCAGAGCGGAGCATAACCATAGACCGGGCCAAGCACTCCGACGCGATCCTCAACCTCGACGCTGCCGGTGGCTGTAATAATGATCTCGTTGATGTTCCGCGCGTGCTGCACGAGGTCGGTTTTATTACCGAAACCGTCGATATAGGAGACTTCAGGCTCGCCGCCTTCTATTTTCAGCTCCCAATGTTTGACAAGTTGCCCCGGTAGTGTCGGTGGGCGCAAACGCAGGCGCTGCACCGCATAGGGAACCGGATTGTCATAGCGATAATGTGAAACGTGCCGGATATTGAGCAGCAAACGGACACCTCAATAAAAATTATAGGTTTCGGCGACTTCATTGCCGAGACGGTTATTGCGCGCAATAAACTCAGTCAGAAACTCGTGCAGACCGACATCAAATATCCCGCTGATGTCCTGATTTTGCAAGCTATCATAGATTTGATCCGCAGTCGCTTGGCAGGCAGCACTCTCGCCATAGTCTTTGCCAAGAAAACCGAGATGACCTGTGATGCATTGGTAGCAATGATTGAGCGAACGGGGCATACGGCCATTCAAGATCAGATAATCGGCAACATGGGAAGGACGATAGTCACCGTCATAAACCCAGCGGTAAGATCGATGCGCTGAAACAGAGCGCAGAATGGATTCCCATTGATAGTTGTCGAGTGTGGTGCCGACATAAGAGACGGCGGGTAGAAGCACGTAGTATTTGACATCGAGAATGCGCGCAGTGTTGTCCGCACGCTCGATAAATGTGCCAAGTCCCGCGAAATCAAAGATTTCATTGCGCAGCATCGTGCCGTGAAAAGCACCGCGTATCAGTGCGGTTTCCCGCTTGATCTGATCGAGCAACGGTGGAAGGTCGGCTTCCTTTAACGGTTTGCAGAGAGATTTCTTCAGCGTCATCCAGGCTTCATTGACGCTTTCCCAAGCTTCCCGTGTAAGCGCTGTGCGTACCATACGGCCATTTGAACGTGCGGTTTCCATACAAGACATCACGCTGGAAGGGTTGTCCATGTCCCGCAGCAGAAAGTCTGCGACGTTTGCTGCATTATAAGCGCGATATTTGGCTGAAAATGTCTGGCTTGCACCCGCAGACACGACCACAGAAGACCACTCTTCCGGCGCATCCGATGTTTTAGTCAATGCCATGCGTAATCCGGCGTCAACCAGGCGCGCCATGTTTTCAGCACGCTCAATATAGCGAAACATCCAGTAAAGCCCATTTGCCGTACGGCCAAGAAGCATAAAATCATTCCCCTTTTCACGCTCTGATCTTAGTGTCAGTTGCTGCGTGCTATGTGTTTTAATCGTCGAGTACCCAAGTATCCTTGGTGCCGCCACCCTGGCTGGAATTCACGACAAGCGAACCTTCTTTGAGTGCAACCCGTGTCAGCCCGCCAGGCGTGATCCGGATACGGTCTGACACCAGAACGAAAGGACGCAAATCGACGTGACGTGGAGCCAGGCCACTTTCGGTAAAGATTGGCGTTGTTGAGAGGGCCAACGTTGGCTGTGCGATATAGTTGCGTGGACGTGCCTTCAGTTTTTCCGCAAACGCCTTGCGCTCGGTTTTAGTTGCCGCAGGCCCCACCAACATTCCGTAACCGCCGGAGCCGTGCACTTCCTTCACCACGAGGTCTGCCAAGTTATCCAGTACGTAGGCAAGACTTTCAGGTTCCGAACAACGCCATGTGGGTACATTTTCAAGGATCGCTTTACGACCCGTATAGAATTCAATGATTTCGGGCATATAGGAATAAATCGCCTTGTCATCTGCGATCCCTGTCCCAGGAGCATTGGCAATTGTTATATTGCCAGCACGATAGACATCCATGATGCCCGCGACCCCAAGAGTTGAATCCGGACGGAACGTTAACGGATCGAGGAAGTCATCATCAACGCGCCTGTAAAGTACGTCTATCGTCCGATAACCCTTTGTTGTCCGCATGGCGACACGACCATCCACCACACGAAGATCACTACCCTCGACAAGCTCGACACCCATCTGATCGGCAAGAAACGCGTGTTCGAAATAGGCTGAGTTGTAAATACCAGGTGTGAGGACTGCAACGGTGGGCACGCCTTGCGTTCCGGGCGGTGCAACGCTTGCCAATGACTGCCGCAGCAATTGCGGATAGTTCTCGACCGGACGAACCTTCACGTTCTGAAACAACTCAGGAAATAGCTGCATCATGGTTTCACGGTTTTCTAACATGTAGGAAACCCCGGAGGGCGTGCGCGCATTGTCTTCCAGCACGTAAAACTGGTTCTCACCAGTCCGGACGATATCGACACCGATGATATGCGTATAAACATTGCCAGGCGGACGGAAGCCGATCATCTCAGGCAGAAATGCCTCGTTATTCGTGATGAGTTCCTTCGGGATGCGCCCTGCCCGGACAATCTCTTGGCGATGATAAATATCATCGAGGAAGGCATTGAGCGCCATCACGCGCTGTTCAATACCTTGCGAAAGTCTTCGCCATTCCTGACCGGAAATGATACGCGGAATGATATCGAACGGAATAAGGCGTTCCGCAGCGTCCTGATCGCCATAGACCGCAAACGTGATGCCGGTCTTTCGAAAAACACTTTCCGCATCATGTGTTTTTTGCTGAAGTTTATGCTGATCCTGCTGGTCTAACCACTGCTTGAGAAATTCGTAAGGTTGGCGAACACTCCCGCCATGGTTGAGCATCTCGTCGAATGGCTTCACTTAGGTCCCCTTCTTTTTCACCAATACTCAGCTTCAAATCAGGGAAATGCAAGTGTGCAATTCATGCAAATGCGCAAAGCTGGGTTGCGCATTTGCATTGACGCACTGAAAGCAAGACCGCAGGACTTATTTCGGACGATGCGCTATAACAACGGACTGATTGGTCTCTATGTAACCTGCGCCAATCAAATCAAGGCAATATGGAACAGCAGGAAAGACGGCATGCAATGTCATGGCGATCGAGGTTGGTTTACCGGGAAGATTGAGAATGAAGCTTTTTCCACGACTCCCGGCAGTCTGACGCGAAAGAATGGCGGTTGGCGTCTGTTCAAGACTTGCTCGACGCATTTGTTCGCCAAAACCGGGTAATTCCTTATGCAGCACAGCTTTCATCGCTTCTGGTGTTTCATCGCGGGGGCTCGGGCCAGTTCCGCCTGTGGTAAGAACCAAATCGCAACCAATATTATCCGCAAGTTCGATCAGCGTATCGCGCACGGATTCCAAGCCATCTGGGATAACGCGTTTAACAATTTCAAATGGTGTTACAATCGCGGTTTTTAGCCAGTTTTCGATAGCAGGGCCGCTCAAATCTTCATATTCTCCGCGGCTTGCGCGGTCTGAGATGGTAACGACGCCGATTTTCACTATCTTATCCTTTTTAATTGAGCTTTTACTTTAGTTTATAGCGACCACGCCCTGCCTTGTTAAGGTTTGAAGTCGGCCGCTCTCCTCCGAAATCTGGTATATCACCTCGCCATCAAAATGCAGTTGCTTTCCTCTTAAAATCGAGCTTCAATCAGCAGGCTGGGGAGAGAAAAAATGCCATTTCGGGGCAGCGAATATCGCGGGACGTTCAATCCCGATGACTTGCAAGTTCTGCAAGCCGCCTATCACCGCAGCTGTGCCATGTTAGACCGCTGCCCGACAACCCATGAGGCGAAAAATGAACTCGCCCGTGCGATCATCAGAATCTATGAATCCGGCGAATACGATCCTGAAAAAATCGCTGCTATCGCAGCGCGAGTAGAAATCGTGCGTAGTTGAAAACAGTTACTGAATGTAAACTATCCCTAAGTATGATAGTAACGTGTTCAGTCTTACTAAAGACATGCTTTGAAAAGTATCATCACAGGTTATGAAATCCGGTCAATCACGACCAAACTGCGAATGAAACAATATGCCGTTTTCGAGAGACTATTATTTTAAGCGTTTCAAACCCGCTGAGCTCGAACAGTTGCAGGCGGCTTATCTCAAGACGTGCGAAGTTCTTGGTCGCTGCCCGATTACTTCTCCGCAAAAGGATGAGATGTCGCGGGAAATTATCCAAATTTATGAATGCGGTATTTCAAGCCCCGAAAAGATCGCTGAGCTGATGCTTCAGGTTGAGAGCGTCAAGCCGAAGCCATATGCAGGACAATTCTTTCCGCAAGATTTTGATCTTCCAGCGAAGCGTGCCTGAAACAGGCCGTAAAAGTTATCTGCGCAACAAAAGACAGAAATCATCATTGTCAGGTCTCTTAAGCATTTCGTAAACTTTGGATTCAGCTTTTGGCAGTAATCTTTGGTTAGCAAATAGCTCGGGAGGAGCGTTGCGGGTGTTGGTCGATGGCTTTTCTGCAGCCAGTTTTGGTTTGGTTGTGGAGCGCCTGATTTTTGTGTATGGGTATCATGCGTTTTTCGGTTGTGTCAGCAATTGCCCTTGCCTGCACCGCTTTGGCGGGTTGCACGTCTAGCTCCGGCATCGACAGTGTCATGTCTCAGCCGTCTGCGGAATTGACCAGCTCGGTTGTCAGACCTTCTGCGCCTTTGACAGACGTGGCGAGAGCACCGCAATCGATGCCATCCGCACCCCATGATGAAGTTCTTGCCTGGGCTGGTCCCGTTCCTGATGCTGGCCCATTTAAAAACGAGCCGCCTGCACCATTGACGCAGCGCCCAGAGCAGCATGTGGAGGCTCCAATCTCGGTTCCCAAGCCGGAAGTCGCGGCTTACCCATCTGTTCGCCTAGATCGCCAAACGCGCAATAAGGTCTATAGCCAGCGCTTCCGCGATGCGAAACCGATCAATTTTGGTAGTGTTTCGCCGCGCAGACATGCAGTGCATGGCGTGGATGTCTCGCGTTGGCAGGGAGACATTGACTGGGCAACGTTGCGACAGAACGGAGCAAATTTTGCCTATATCAAAGCGACCGATGGTGGCGATCATCTTGATCCAATGTTCCGTAAGAACTGGCGTGAGGCCAAAGCTGCAGGGCTGAAGCGTGGTGCGTATCACTTCTTCTATTGGTGCCGCGTGGCCAGTCAGCAGGCTGATTGGTTCATTCGCAACGTGCCGGTTGATCCAGATGCGTTGCCGCCGGTCATCGACGTTGAATGGAACGGCGACTCGTCTTGCAAGCGTCGTCCATCGCCAGCTCAAGTGCGAGAAAAGATGCAGGTCTTCATGGATGCGCTTGAGCGCCATTATGGCAAGCGTCCGGTTATCTACACCGCACCGGATTTTTACGATGATAATTTGAAGGGTGCGTTCACAGATTATCCGTTCTGGCTGCGTGCTGTGGCGCAACATCCATCCAAGGTCTATCCGGGGCGTCGCTGGGTTTTCTGGCAGTATTCTGGCTCAGGCTTGTCGCAGGGCGTAAACGGCAAGATTGATCTCAATGTCTTTCACGGAAGTGAAGACCAGTGGCACCAGTGGATCGGACGCTTCGCAAGCTAATTTGCGAGTGTAAAAATCGAGAGAGCGCTGATCTGATAAATTAGATTAGCGCTCTAATATTCTGTTTTATAGCGATTTATTAATTCTCGTAGGTTCAATCAGACTTGCCAATCTTTGACAGATCATATGGCGTCGATTGATACATCTCATTGATCCAGTTACCGAAAAGTAGATGTGCATGGCCTCGCCAGCAGTTCTGTGGCTTGCGGCTTGCATCGTTGTTCGGGAAATAGTTGGCTGGCACGGGTGTATCTGGTTGCAGCTGGATATCACGGAAATATTCATCAGCAAGCGACGTTGTATCGTATTCAACGTGATTGAACATATGAAGCGTTCGGTGCTTTGGGTCTTCCAGCAAGCAAAGGCCACTTTCAGGGCTATCGACGAGAACCTTCAGATCGCTATCCGCTGGGATGTCGTCTTTTCGTACTTCTGTCCAGCGGGAAACGGGAATTGCAAAGTCGTCTGAAAACCCGCGGAGGTAAGGCGATGCTGGAGCGAGGTTTTGCTGGCTGTAAACGCCTGACGCTTTAGCGGGTAGATCATATTTGCTCATGTTATGGAAATGATGTACGGCCGCTTGCGCTGCCCAGCAGATATTGAGCGACCGATGAACATGGGTCTGCGTCCAATCGAAGACACGCTGCATTTCGTCCCAATATGTCACGTCTTCAAACGCCATACGCTCGACTGGTGCACCGGTGATCACAAAGCCGTCGAAACGTTCGTCCCGCACCTCTTCCCAAGGTCGATAGAAAGAAAGCATGTGATCTGCAGGTGTATGACGCGCTACGTGATTGGTAATGCGAACAAGCGTCAATTCCAGCTGCAACGGAGTTGAACCCAGAAGACGCGCAATCTGCGTCTCCGTGGTGACCTTATTTGGCATGAGATTGAGAAGGCCGATTTTCAACGGCCTGATATCCTGACGAACAGCATCTGCCTCACGCATGACCATAACGCCTTCTGCTTCGAGGACACTGGTTGCGGGCAGATCGTCAGGAATTTTAATAGGCATGTCGCGTCAGTCCTTCGTTATGTCAGAGCAGACGCGTGTGGCTTGATCCGTATATTTGCCGGTTGGCCACATCCTTCCATTTTAGGAAGTACCACCTTGCCCGGAAAGGCAGGTTGGCGTTGGGCGTCGCCCCAACTCTTGATGTGGTGCTACTTCTACTCAAACTCCGGCATCCTGGCAATAGTCTTTGAATGCATGTAACTCGGCTGTGATGGAATTTTATTCTAACAATTTAACGCGCAAAGTTGCTGCGGTTTAAAGTGCGTCCTCAAGACGAAAAGAACGGTCTTTTGCATCCGTGGAACAAGCCTTCGCATTACGCGTTTTTCTTTTATCCGCCTGTATGGTAAACTGTTGGTAAAGGGAGGGAGAAATGAGCAACATTATATTTTGGATGGCGCTTGTCATTCTGCCGGTTCTGGCCGGAACTGCTTTCGCTTACCTTCGTCACATGCATCATGGTGATGATTTTTAAGCGGTAATTCAGATTGCGCCTGAAAACTTCGGATCTCGGAACATTGGTCCGATTGGATCAAATTCTTGCTCTAGGCGTCTGTTTAATGCGCATCTTTGTCTGAAAACCGTTTAACAGTTTTCGGATGCGGTTTAATGAAGCTGCTCACTATCTGTCTTGACGAAATAGATTGATATCAACATTACTAAGCAATGCCAGATAGTCGCGCTGTTCCATTTGAAACCACGCTTCTTGTGCGTGATTCCTGTCTTTGTTTGCATGTTCAGCGTGCAGCACGTGCGCTTGCCCGCTATTTTGATGAGGAACTCCGCCCTTCTGGTCTCAACAATGGCCAGTTTTCGCTTCTGATGGCATTAAACCGCCCTAGCCCGCCGCCTATGAAGCCGGTGGCGGAACTGTTGGCCATGGATCAAACTACCCTCACCGCAGCATTGAAGCCTTTGCAGCGCAATGGCTGGGTGGAGATTATCATAAATCCCGACGATCGCCGCCAACGCCTTCTTTTGCTTACCTCTGAAGGACAAACGGTTCTCGCATCAGCTGTTCCTATTTGGACATCAGCCCATGCGAAACTCGAAAGCACATTCGATGACAATAATCTTGAAGTATTTCGTCAAGAATTAATGTCACTTTGCCGTTAGGCTCTTTACCATCTGCCTGATAACGTTAGTTTGCGAAGTGCAACTATCGTACGAAAAGCGTGACTCGGGTTCACGCCAACCTTAGGTGGTATAACTTCAATGAACGGACCGGATACCCCCCATATCCTCGTCGTTGGTGCAGGCTTCGGAGGCCTGCAATTAATTCATGATCTTAAAGGTGCGAATGTTCGCATAACCCTTGTCGATCAACGCAATCATCATCTTTTTCAGCCGCTGCTTTATCAAGTTGCTACAACGATCCTTGCTACGTCGGAAATTGCCTGGCCGATTCGCCATCTTTTCCGTGATCGTAAGGAAGTGACGACATTGCTTGGCACTGTCGTGGGCGTCGATGCATCCGCAAAACAGGTGCGGCTAGAAGACGGCACGAAGATTGACTATGACACGCTCGTCTTGGCCACCGGCGCACGGCACGCCTATTTCGGCAATGATCAATGGGAAAAGCTGGCACCCGGTCTTAAAGCGCTGGAGGACGCTACGACCATTCGCCGCCGCTTGCTTCTGGCTTTCGAACGCGCAGAGCGCGAAACAGATCCGGAGAGACGGCAGGCACTGCTTACTTTCTCGGTAGTTGGTGGGGGACCAACTGGCGTTGAGCTGGCAGGCATTATCGCAGAGCTGGCCAAGCAGACAATGTGGCCTGAGTTCCGCAATATAGATACGCGTGAGGCGCGTGTGCTGCTTGTGGAGGCAGGGCCACGCATTTTGGCTGCATTTCCAGAAGACCTATCGACTTACGCTCAAAATGCTCTTCAGAAGATCGGCGTAGAAGTGCGCCTCGGCGTACCAGTCAAGGAGATCACCGAAGATGGCGTCACCGTTGGCGAAGAGTTTATTTCCTGCAAAACAGCTATCTGGGCTGCAGGTGTCGCTGCATCGCCTGCAGCTTCATGGCTTGGAGCGGAAAGCGATCGAGCGGGCCGCGTTCGCGTGCTTTCCGATCTTACGGTGCCGGGGCACGAGAATATCTTTGCGATTGGCGATACAGCCTGGGTTGAGGGACCTGACGGAAAGCCCGTCCCGGGTATTGCGCCCGCCGCAAAACAGCAAGGCGCTTATATTGCAAAGGTTGTTCGCAGTCGCGTTTCGGGTAGTATTGCTCCAGCGCCGTTTCGTTACCGCCATCAGGGCAATCTTGCGACTATTGGTCGAGGTGCTGCCGTGGTTGATATGGGGCGGATCAGGCTTAAAGGCACAATTGCCTGGTGGGTATGGGGCATCGCCCATATCTTCTTCCTGATCGGCACGCGTAGTCGCGCAGCGGTTGCCTGGAGTTGGCTCTGGACATTTATATCCGGGCAGCACAGTGCGCGCCTCATCACTCAGGGCAAGGCTGCCGAACATAACAAATAAACAAAACGGCCCGCCAAAAGCGGGCCGTTCCGGTTGCCTGAGAAAGTAGATCAGCCCAGTTATTCCGCCGGTTCGAGAACCGGTGTGCCCTGAACGTCGAGCACCTCGCCCTTCATCGCTGCAGCCAGCATGTCGGTGTCGAGTTCGTTTTCCCAACGCGCAACAACGATGGTTGCAACGGCATTGCCGACGAGATTGGTCAATGCACGGCATTCCGACATGAAGCGATCAATGCCAAGGATCAACGCCATACCTGCGACTGGTACTGCCGGAACAACCGAAAGAGTTGCAGCAAGCGTGATGAAGCCTGCGCCTGTGATCCCAGCGGCGCCCTTCGAGCTAAGCATTGCTACGAGAAGCAGCAGAATCTGATCACTAAGCGAAAGCGGGATATCCGTTGCCTGTGCGATGAACAGTGCGGCAAGCGTCATATAGATATTCGTGCCATCAAGGTTGAACGAATAGCCAGTTGGAATGACAAGGCCCACGACCGAGCGCTTACAGCCCGCTTTTTCCATCTTGTCCATAAGGCTCGGCAAAGCAGCTTCTGACGATGAAGTGCCAAGCACAAGCAGGAGCTCTTCTTTAATGTAGCGAATGAGCGCCACGATTGAGAAGCCGTTATAGCGTGCGACCGCGCCAAGCACGAACAGAACAAATAGCAGAGCTGTGATGTAGAACGTCGCGATCAGCAAGGCCAGATTGGCAATCGAGCCGATACCATATTTGCCGATAGTGAAAGCCATGGCACCGAAGGCACCAATCGGAGCCGCCTTCATCAGGATCGAAACCAGCTTGAAGACAGGTGCTGTGAGCATTTGTAGGAAGTCGGTGACTGGCTTGCCTTTATCGCCAACCATGGCGAGCGAAATACCAAACAGGACCGAGAAGAAAAGAACCTGAAGGATATCGCCAGACGCGAAGGCTCCAACGATGGTGGTTGGGATTATGTTGCTCAGAAAGCCGGTAATCGTCTGTTCATGAGCTTTTTCGGCGTAGTTTGCAACCGCCTTCGGATCGAGCGACGAAGGATCGATGTGCATTCCGGCGCCCGGCTGCACAACATTGGCAACGATGAGGCCAATGATCAAAGCGAGCGTCGAAAACGCGAGGAAATAGATCATGGCTTTACCGGCCACGCGTCCCACCTTCTTCATGTCAGTCATGCCAGCGATACCGGTCGCGACGGTCAGGAAAATTACCGGCGCAATGATCATCTTCACCAGCTTGATGAAAGCGTCACCTAACGGCTTTAGCTGCGTGCCAAGCTCTGGGTAAAAATGGCCGAGAAGAATACCGGCAGCAATGGCTACCAGAACCTGCACGTAGAGGTGTTTATAAAAAGGAATTGGACGGCGTGGCTCGGCCACAGCGCCTGACTGTACGGAAATCATGATGTCCTCCATTCGGCCCAGTCCGGATCTCATCCGGCCTCCCGAGCCATTCGCCTGTCGTTCAACAGCTTCCGCTGCTGTTGACAAAATGATCTGCAAGCTGCGTGCCAGTTCCCGCCTTTGGATTTAAGTGTCTGAAAAAAATTATATATTAGCAATTAATTGGGACGAATTTCTGCTTAATTGTGCGAATTATCGCACATATTGCTTTTCATGCAGTGTGAAATAATGCACAATTGACGCCATGAAAGAAGCGTCTGTTTCTACAATTGAAGCAAATCCGCCTCCCACCAATAACCGCCGGACATGGTGGGTATTTGGCGCATTTTGTGCAGTTGTTTTTGCACTCGCTTTCTGGATGGTGGGCGATGCTACGCGTGATCGCGCATTGCTTTCACTGGGTGAGCAGACCCGGATCGATGCAAATCTGAATACGGCCCTCCTGCGAACCGTTCTTGAGAAACAACGAGCGCTGCCTCTGGTTCTTTCCAAAGACAAAGAGCTTGCCGACGCGCTTGCAATGCCGAGTGCTGTGGCCATCGATCAGCTCAACCGAAAGCTAGAGGCGCTTGCTGAAGGCACACAAGCAGCGGTGATCTATCTTGTTGGTCTTCATGGCTATGCAATCTCCGCTAGTAACTGGCGCGAGCCTGACAGCTTTGTCGGTAATGATTATAAGTTCAGGCCTTATTTCAACGACGCTTTGAAGAACACGAATGCCGAATATTTTGCGCTTGGTAATGTCAGCTTGCGGCCTGGCCTTTATATTTCGCGTCGTGTGGATGGGCCAAATGGGCCACTTGGTGTTGTTGTGGTGAAACTGTCGTTCGATCAGCTGGAAAGCGATTGGAATGAAACTGGCCGCCCGACTTTCGTTACAGATAATCGAAGTATAGTGCTGATCACCACCATCCCCTCATGGCGGTTTATGACCATTGGTGAGCTTCGGTCTCAAATAGTTGAAACCATTCGCAACAGTCTACAGTTTGGTGACGCGCCTCTTAAACCTCTGCCGCTTTCGCTAAAGCCTGTGGCGGGAGACGATATGGTGCTAGTTGATGCTATTCTGCCGGGGTCGGCAAGGAGCACAGATTTTCTGGCAATCCGCTCGCACGTTCCAAGCACACCTTGGCTAATGTATAGCCTCGCGCCGATCAGGCAGCCTGTAGACGCGGCAATACGTGAGGCACGCCTTATCGCTTTCATTATTTTGGCGAGTATTGCTACTCTGGCCGGTATTCTGCTACGCCGCCGCCAGCGTGTTGTTGCACGTATTGCCGATGCGCAACGCCGACAAATTGAACTCGAACAACGTGTAGCGGAGCGAACGCTTGATCTCATTGCAGCGCGCGACCGACTGGAGTCCGAGATAAACGAGCACCATAAAACCGAAGGCATGTTGCAAGGCGTACAGCAGGATCTGGTACATGCAAACCGCTTGGCGATTATGGGACAAGTTGCGGCTGGCGTTGCACATGAAATCAACCAGCCCGTCGCGACAATCCGCGCTTATGCCGATAATGCACGGACGTTTCTTGATCGCAAGCGACTGGATGATGCGGCGGAAAACCTTTCGGAAATCGCCGCTCTTACCGAACGTATTGGTACGATCACCGGTGATCTTCGCGCCTTTGCACGTAAAGGACATCGTGCTTCAGAACGAGTGCCGCTAGCTCAGGTGATTTCAGGGGCAATTGTCCTTTTGCGCAGTCGCTTTTCAGGAAGTATGGATCAGCTAGATATCGAGCTTCCCGCGCCAGATCTTTGTGTTTTCGGTCATTCGATCAGACTTGAGCAGGTTCTCATAAATCTGTTTCAGAATGCGCTGGAAGCAGTTGAAAACAAAGGAGATGATGGACGCATAGAAGTCCGAACAAAAGCTCTTTCGAAGAGTGTTTTACTCACGGTTTCTGATAATGGTCCGGGCATTCCGCAGCATATTCTCGATAATCTATTCACGCCATTCAATACATCCAAGGAAAGAGGCCTTGGGCTTGGACTCGTGATCGCCAAGGAAATTCTAACCGATTATGGTAGCAAGATTTCAGTAAAAAGCAGTGCAAATGGCACTCTATTCCGTGTGGAATTTAAGAAAGCATGATGAATATTCCGGTCATACTCGTCGATGACGACAAAGCATTACGCCGAGCAACCAGACAAACATTGGAGCTTGCGGGTTATGAAGTGCTGGATTTTGGCAGCGCCAGCGAGGCGCTAAATGCAATCAACTCCTCATTCGAAGGTGTGATCGTTACAGATGTGCGTATGCCGCAGATCGACGGCTTGGAGCTTT
Organism: Ochrobactrum sp. BTU1; assembly: GCA_018798825.1. Taxonomy (NCBI): domain Bacteria; kingdom Pseudomonadati; phylum Pseudomonadota; class Alphaproteobacteria; order Hyphomicrobiales; family Brucellaceae; genus Ochrobactrum; species Ochrobactrum sp. BTU1. Next base: position 794,372 of record CP076355.1, read on the forward strand.
TCGCCCGAATCCGCGAAATCGACGCCGATTTACCGGTCATCTTGATTACTGGTCATGGCGACATTCCAATGGCCGTCCGGGCCATTCAGAATGGTGCCTACGACTTTATCGCCAAGCCTTTTGCAACCGACAGACTGGTTCATAGTGTGTTGCGTGCGGGCGAGCACCGAAAACTTGTTCTGGAAAATCGCAGCCTACGCCATTTGGCGGATGAAGCACAGAACGACATGCCACTGATCGGCCAGACGCCAGCAATTGAAAATCTGCGCCGCACGATCCGAGATATCGCTGATACGGATGTCGATGTGCTCATTGCAGGAGAAACCGGCAGCGGCAAAGAAGTCGTCGCTCAGTTACTGCATGATTGGGGCCGCAGAAAAAAAGGAAACTTCGTTGCGCTTAATTGCGGTGCTCTACCTGAAACCGTCATTGAAAGCGAGCTGTTCGGTCATGAGGCAGGAGCTTTCACTGGAGCGCAGAAAAAGCGCGTCGGGCGCATCGAACACGCGAGTGGCGGTACTCTCTTTCTTGATGAAATCGAAAGTATGCCTGCGGCAACTCAGGTGAAACTTCTGCGTGTTCTGGAAATGCGTGAGATCACGCCTCTTGGTACGAATGAAGTCCGTCCGGTCAATCTTCGTGTTGTAGCGGCTGCAAAGATCGATCTCGGCGATCCTCAGCAACGGGGTGATTTTCGCGAAGACCTTTATTATCGGCTGAACGTGGTTACGCTGACGATTCCACCACTACGGGAAAGGCGTGAAGATATTCCCCTGCTCTTCTCACATTTTTTGGCGCGCGCAGCTCGACGTTTTAATCGGGACATTCCAGTTCTGGATGCCGCTACACATCGCCATCTGATGGAACACAACTGGCCTGGCAACGTTCGAGAACTCGTGCATTTTGCCGAGCGATTTTCTCTTGGTGTTATGACACCTGTGAAGACAGTTCCTGTTCTGGACGATCAAGCTACGCTGCCAAAACGGCTTGAGCGTTACGAAGCTTCACTGATCCGTGAAACCCTCGCAGAGCATAATGGCGATGTTCAGCAGACACTGGAATCTCTCGGTATTCCGCGCAAAACATTCTATGACAAAATGCAACGACACGGGATAAACCGTGCAGACTACAAGTCCGAAGCTTGAATATTTAGCTGATTATCGCGGTGCGGCAATCAAATGTCCTGTCGACGCATGCCGCATGACATCCATCGGAATGCCGTAAATCTCTTCGAGCTGTTCTGGCACCATAATACCGGTTGGCGTCGACTGCGCGATAAGACGACCGCTATGCAGCGCAAACACTGCGTCACAGAAACGGGAAGCCATGTTGACGTCGTGAAGGACAACAAACACACTTAGTTTTTTCTCGTGCGATAGTTTCTGCACAAGTGAAAGCACTTCGATCTGATGCGCGATATCCAAAGCTGATGTTGGTTCGTCGAGCAACAGGCATTCGGCATCTTGTGCAACCAGCATGGCAAGCCATACGCGCTGCCGTTCGCCCCCTGAAAGCGTATCGACCATACGGTCGGCGAAAGGCGCGATTCCTGTGAGATCGATGGCTTCTTCAACCTTTTGGCGGTCAACGGTTCCGAAGCGACCAAGAGCGCCATGCCATGGGTATCGACCAAGCGCTACCAACTCTTTTACTAGCATGCCGGATGCCGAAGCTGTTTGCTGAGGCAAATAGGCGAGCTTGCGAGCAAACTCACGGTCGCCCCACTCATTCAATGGCTTGCCTGCAAAGCGCACCATCCCGCCTGATGCCGGATGCTGTCGCGCCAGAATTTTCAGCAAGGTGGACTTGCCCGATCCGTTATGACCAATGAGCGCTGTTAGGCTTGCCGCTTGGATCGACATTGTCAGGGGCTGCAGCAAAGTGCGCCCTGGTACAGCGAAGCTGACATTCTCAAGTTCAAACAATGCGGAAGTCATCAATTTATCCCGTTTTCGGATAGCAGCTCTGCATTTAAGCAGCATTTCGGCGGTTGATAGCAAAACCTGACGAAGATATACATATTAAAATTGCTTAATCAGGAAAATGCTATTGGACTTCCATCCGCATATGACAAGCCGCATTGAGGACGTCCGTTTGCTGGACGATCTTCATTATCGTGTCTGGAATGGCGCGATTGCAGATGTGTGGACGGTCGAATGTGGTCCTGGAGCGCGGGGTGAGTATGTCTCGCAGGCACCGCGGCTTTTTCTGGTGCTTGAAAGTCGTGGGGAACTTGCGATCCGGCCTGAGCAAAATGATCGCACAATCGTGCAAAACACCGAACAGCCACGACTTTGCTATATTCCGGCAGGAATGACGATCTGGAGCCGTGTCACGCGACCCGGAAAACTACGACATCTCGACCTGCATCTGGATACGACTGTCCTTCAACAACGACTTGGAGGTGCGCTAAGTAAAAGTAATTTGGAGCGTCCTCGTCTCCTCTTCTCAAACTCAAAGATTCAGCAGATCGGATCCTTGTTGGCGGATGAATGCCTTTCACCCGAACCGCTTCACGATCTTTATGGTGAAGGTCTTATCAACGCGCTTGTCAGCGAATTGTTCGATGTCCGCCGGGATGTTCCATCGCGAAGTAGCAAACTGTCACCATGGCAGTTGCGCCGCGTTACAGATTTCATCGAAGATAATTATCACCGGATCATCCGTCTTCAGGAGCTCGCATCGCTGGCTGAGCTTTCAGAATCTTATTTCTGCAGCGCATTCAAAGCTTCGACCGGAATCTCCCCTCATGCATGGCAAATGAAGCGACGTATTGAGCGTGCGCAGGGGTTTCTTTTGCAGCCCCGTGCATCATTGCCGCATATTGCCATGATTACCGGGTTTTCGGATCAGGCGCATTTTACGCGCGTATTCAAGAAGTTGACAGGGACTACGCCTGCAGCCTGGCTGCGTTTGCAGGCCTGATAGAGGCCCAGTATATTAGCGAAATTTCATTCAATTAGGCGTAATAACGATCAATCTTCACGCCATATCCTGATGTAAACACTCATATTAATTTGCTGCGTCGAACGATCGGCGCAATTATAGTGCCAGCAGCTTCTTGCGATCAGAAAAGCCATTCGTTTGAAGCAAGCACTCTCCAGATTATTTGAGGGGCTGATTACATGACGAGATCAATGAAGCTGACGCTTAAGGTGCTGCTTGCCAGCGGAACGGCTCTAGCCGTTTTGCCAATTTCGCTGATGCCTGCTGCGGCACAGGACGCCAACACTTCAATCCGTCTTGATACGGTGGTCGTACAGACTGGCGACGGTAAGCCTTCCGATGGAACTGCACCTGTTCAGGGCTTTGTTCCCCAAGCTACAACAACAGGCTCCAAAGATAGTGTTGCGATTGAAAAGATCCCGCAGTCTGTTGCAGTTGTTGGTCGTGACCAGATGAATGCGACAGGCGCACAGAAAATCGATGAAGCGCTGCGTTATACCGCTGGGGTCATGGGGCAGCCGTTTGGCGTCGATAACGATACAAACTGGATATATATTCGCGGCTTTGAAGCAACCCAGTACGGCACCTATCTCGATGGTTTGCAGAACTTCAGCTATGGCTTCGGTGGCTTCCTGATCGATGACTTCGGACTTGAGCGTATTGAAGTTCTACGGGGGGCTTCTTCGGCGCTTTATGGCGGCTCCAACCCCGGCGGTATCGTCAACTATATCAGCAAACGTCCTGATGGCGAGCGCACGCGTTATCTTGAGGCTGGCATTAACAGCTACGGCAATGGCTACCTTGGCTTCGATATCGGCGATAAGGCAACAGATACCGTTAATTACCGTATTAACGGCAAGATTCAGGGCGGCGACAACTACACGGATTATTCCAAGGAATTCCGGGGCGTCATTTCGCCGAGTATTCAATACAAGCCGGATGAATCGACCAGCCTTACTATTTTGGCGAGCTATAGCCATCTTGATCTGACACATGATGGCGGTGGCTTCCTACCCTATTATGGCACCGTTGTTCCAACTGAATTCGGTAAGATTTCGCGCAAGACCAATCTGACAGAGCCGGGCCTGGATGATTATAACCGCGAGCAGGTGCAAATCGGTTATGAGTTCGAACACCAGTTCGACAATGATTGGACTGTTCGCCAGAATGTTCGTTACGGCTATGCGCATGTGAAGGAACATAGCCTTTACGCATTCGGATATGATGGTTTCCTTGCGCAACCTACGCCTGGAAATCCATATGTGTCACGCATCAATTTCAAGCACGATACGACAATCAATACATTTCAGGCAGACAACCAGCTCGAAGGCACAGTTATAACTGGCGCCTTGACTCACAATCTTCTGTTTGGTGCTGAGTATCGTTATTTTGGTATCGACCAGATGCAGCAGTCTGGTGATGGCACGCTAATCAACCCATTTGATCCGGTATATGGCGCTACGCAGCCTACGATGCGCGATCCATATATCGATCAGGATCTGAGCCGGAACCAGTTTGGTATCTATGCGCAGGATCGTATGGAATTTGGCGACGGCTGGATCGTTACGCTGAATGGTCGTTATGATTATGTGACGACAAACGCGAAGGGCTTGCCGCACTACAAGGACCATAATGATCGCTTCTCAGGTCGCGCAGGTATTGGCTACGAGTTTGAAAATGGTCTCACGCCCTATGTGAGCGTCTCATCATTCTTCAACCCGGTGCTGGATGAGCTATATCGAATTGGCGATGCCCCGAACATCGTCATTACGCCAGCCAAACCTGAAACCGGTATTCAGTACGAAGTCGGCGTAAAATATCGCCCCGAACTTTTCGACGGTCTCATCACCGCATCATTCTTTGATCTCACCAAAGAAAATGTTGTGACCGGCCCATTCGGTAACAAGAGCCAGCTGGGACGCGTAAACTCCCGGGGCTTTGAGTTCGAGGTACAGGCCAATATCAATGAATCATGGAAGCTGACGGGAGCGTTGACGGCTTATGATCTGACAGTGAAAGACGACGACGACACATCGCTCATCGGCAAGCGCCCATATCTTCTGCCAGAACAGCAGGCCTCCGTATTCGTGGAATTTAAAGTTCCGGAAGGCGTACTTGAAGGCGTCAAGCTTGGAGGCGGTATTCGCTATGTCGGCTCTTCTTATGCCGATGCCCAGAACACGCTTAAGGTGCCTGCCGTGACTTTGGCCGACCTGAAGCTCGGCTATGAAAAGGACAATTGGGGCATTGATCTCAACGTCACAAATCTTTTCGACAAAGACTATGTAGCTGGCTGCCAGGGCGTTTATGTTTGTGGCTATGGCGAAGGCCGTAAGGCTTTGCTCAAAGTCCATACCAAGTGGTAAAGGTCGGATAAGCCCCAAAAAGGTTGAGCTTTATATATATTAGCGCCCACTATTTATTCATCGTGGGCGCTATTTATTTAAGCTTTTATAGATAGATAAGCTTCTTTTCTAATAAAATAATTCAGGATTGCTCCATTAGAAAGTCACGTAATACGACCGCCTGATTGTGCTCGACATCTTTAGCACCAAAAAGCAAAGTGAGGCGTGCACCAGAGGCTTTTGTGAGGGCTTCTTGAATTTCCGCTTGATTGGCTTTCAGCTCGTCGCGATATTTTTCCTGAAACTCAGGCCACTTGGCAATATCATGGTCGAACCACTTTCGAAGCTCTGTTGAAGGGGCCAAGTCTTTGGCCCAAAGACTAATTGCAGCTTTTTCTTTTGTCATCCCGCGTGGCCAAACGCGATCGGCCAAAACCCGAAAACCATCATTCGGCTGCGGTTCGTCATAAATATGTTTGATCTCGATATCGGGCATGACTTGTTTCAAGACTGGTTGGTCAGGAAACAATAGGTCTATTCACGTCGAGAGCAAGCCCCCGATGATTGTAACGGATCAAAGTCCAAGCTTTATCCAGCCGCGGAAAGAATTCCATCGCTTGTAGAACCCGCCTGTACCGCATGAAGACGCTTGTAACGACCATTCTTAACGGACAACAGTTCCGAATGACTGCCCTGCTCTACGATCTGGCCGCCTTCGACAACCATGATACGATCAGCATTGACGATAGTCGCCAGGCGGTGTGCGATCACAAGCGTTGTACGGCCCACTGAAAGCTCTGAAAGCGATTGCTGAATTGCACGTTCAGTTTCCGTATCCAACGCGGAAGTTGCCTCATCAAGGATCAGGATTGGTGGATTACGCAGGAAAATACGCGCAATTGCCAAACGCTGCTTTTGTCCTCCAGAGAGCTTGACGCCGCGCTCGCCAATGACCGTATCGTAGCCATCAGGCATAGCTGCAATTACAGCGTCGAGACGTGCGCGACGAGCGGCATCGGCAACTTCTTCATCCGTCGCATCAAGGCGACCATAGGCGATATTCTCGCGGATTGTACCTGCAAACAGGAAAACATCCTGGCTTACAATGCCTATATTGGAGCGCAGCGACTTCAGCGTCATGTCGCGAATGTCAATGCCATCGACGAGAATGGCACCGCCTGTCACTTCATAAAATCGCGGCAGCAGTGAACATATCGTCGTCTTGCCTGCCCCAGAGGAGCCAACAAAAGCAATGGTTTCACCTGCGTTGATGCTCATGTTCAGACCATCAAAAATCGGGCGTTCGGAATTATAGCCAAACTTCACATCGCGATATTCGATGTCGCCTTTGAGGCGCGCAACCGATTTTGCTGTCGGACGATCAGCAATATCCGGGCGGGTATCGAGAAACTGGATGTATCGCTGAAAGCCCGCAATACCTTTCGGATAGGTTTCAATGACCGAGTTGATTTTGTCGATCGGGCGAAAGAACACGTTGACCAGCAGAAGGAAACCAACAAAACCGCCAGCCGTTAGATCGCCTTGCACAACAAACCATGCACCCGCCAGCATGACCACAACCTGAACGAAGCGCATTGATAGATAAGACAATGACATTGAGGCAGCCATGATCTTATAGGCAGCGAGCTTAGTCTTCTGATAGTTTTCATTGCTTTCAGCAAACAGCTTGCGTTCATGGTCTTCGTTCGTGAAGGCTTGAACCACACGAATGCCACCGACATTCTCTTCGATACGGGCATTGAAGTCACCAACACGACGATAGAGAGCGTGCCACGTTGCGGTCATCCGTCCGCCATAACGGAGCGTCACATAAGCGCAAAGCGGTACGATCACAGCTGTTATAAGTGCAAGTGGAACATGAACCCACATCATCAGGCAAAACGCGCCGATGAGCGTCATTATAGCGATAAAGAGATCTTCCGGTCCGTGATGGGCGACCTCCCCAATTTCTTCGAGATCCTTTGTCAGTCTCGCAACCAAGTGTCCGGTTTTTTGATTGTCGAAGAACCCAAATGAAAGCTTCTGCAGGTGGTCGAATGCCTTGCGACGCATCTCGGTTTCGATTTTGATGCCGAGCATGTGACCCCAATAGGTCACAATGACTTGCAGAATGGCATTAAAGACATAAATCGCAAGCAGCCCAACGGCAGCCAGAGCAATAATGCCGAGCTGGCCGGTGGGCAGAAGCCTATCGATGAACAGAGTTACGGCAATTGGAAAGGCCAGTTCCAAAAGACCAGCTGCCACGGCGCTCGAAAAATCCAGCATGAACAACCCGCGATGCGGGCGGTAATATGTGCCGAAGCGCTTCAACAAATCCGCCATGGCATGGCTCCTTCCATTCACAATTAGTAGGGTGCCTAGCGCATTCCTATCGTGAGTGGAAGGCTATTATGACTTCTTGGGTCAGCATTCTTTGGGAATCAGCTTTTTCGGCCTACCCAGCCATAAACCCAACCGCATCCTTGTGCCAGTAACCGGCAACAAGCGTTTCCTCGCGGCTTTTACCCAGTGTCTGACGCCAATGTTGGCGAACAATCTTAGCCTGATCAGCCTCACCCGCAAACCAGCCAAAACTGTCTGGTCCTTCGGGCCACTCAGCTTCGCACAAAATTTGCGTCAGCGTTTCGCCCGCACGCTTTTGATCCGCATCGATAACCCAGTCGACAGAAATACCTTTTGGGTGCTGCAGAGGCTGAACGTCTTTTTCGCTATCGACGGCAATGATGACGCGACCTGTTACGTCTGAGGAAAACTCTTCAAGCATACGACCAATAGCAGGCAAGCCAGTTGCATCTGCACCCATAAGATAACGGCTTGCACGGCGCAACGGACGTCCGACTGGTCCCATCAGACCAACGGTATCGCCAATCTTCGCGCCTTTCGCCCATTTGCAGGCAAGGCCTTCTATTTCATGGAGATAGAAGTCGATTTCAAGCCATCCAGCGTCGATATCAAGAGCCCGAATTGTATAAGCGCGCGAAGCGGGTCTGCGTTGTTCATCCGGCCAAAATGGCAAGCCATTTGGTCCCATGATGGGCCAGATAGGCTGTGGCACTTCTTCCGTGGGAAGCAGCAGACGAATATGCATCGCCCCAAAGAGGGAAAAACGTTTCAAGTCCTCACCAGCTAGCCGCACGCGCAGCATATGCGGCGTCAACAGACTTGTAGAAATTACCCGCATCAACCGGAACTGCGGCAAAACCTGTTCACCAGCACGATCGCCTTGCCAAACGATCTCCGGCGCTTCTTCCTTGGTGTAGAGTTTGATGGCAACGGCTGCGAGATCTTTAAGGCGATGCAGACCAATGTCTTCTTCTGCAAGCAAGGAAACGCGATAGCCACTATCAGCAGCATCAATCTCGATCCGACCGAATTCATAAGTGAACTCATGGCGGCTTTCGTGACTGTGATATTGCGCCTGATAAGAGTGGAGCCGATCAATGATGTTCGGCAGATAGGCTTCGCCTTTCAGAAGGCGAATATGGGAATGGCTTGTCAGCTTGGAGGTCAGTGCTGATGACATCTTGGACACGGCTTTTCTCAATCTATGTTTTCTGGAATCTCACTATCATAAACTTGAGTATTCGGGAAAACTTTTATCGTTCAGATGAGTGATTGGCAGACGAAGCAATTTGTAGCCTCGCCTGCCCCATGATCAGCCACCAATGCGACCTGTGATAGCGATCTTGAAGGTTCGCCCCTTGGCCTGCTCAATATCCGTACTCGTCGCCCAACCAGTCTGGGCGTCGGTATAGGCTTTGTTGAAGAGATTATCGACGCCGAAGTCGAGCTTCACATTGTCGGTGACTTGCCAGTTGGCAAAGGCATTAACGAGATCGACACGCGGGTAAACCTTGACGCCACCGGTTGTCAGTGCGCGATTGACCTTGCCGACGCTCTGATATTCGACACCATAAACGAGATTCTCTTCAAATGCCTTGAGGCCAAGCGTTGCACTGAAATTGTTGAGCGGCGTGTTGCTCAGGCTTTCTCCTTTGTAAACGCCGTCTTTCATTTCGGCATCCGTGTAAGAAGCAGCCAGGTTCACATAGCCCCACCAATTGTCATAAGTGCCTTCCAGCTCAATACCCTGCAAGCGTGCAGCGCCGACGTTTTCAGATGTTGTTACGTTCCCGGTTTTCACAGTGTTGATGTAGTTCTTGACGTCTGTATGGAACAGATTGAGCTTGGCACGAACCTGATCGCCTGCATCCAGAATACCGTCTTGGCGCAAGTTCACCCCAAATTCATAGGAGGTTGCGACTTCGGGCTTGAGAAGCAGATTTGGTTCATATCCCGAGCCATGTGCGCCGTTCTGCCTGAACATATCCTGCATATGAGGAACGCGATAACCTTGGGAATAGAGACCGTAAAACTGAACGCCGTCCCATGGTGTTACACCGACGCTGAAGCGTGGCGAAACGCGATTGCCGTCGACGTTGACCTCTTCCGAGGGCAGAATATTCGTTGCCTTGCTCGTGCCATCGAGACGGTATCCGTCATAACGCAAAGCGCCAATCAGTTCGAGCCACTTCTGATAATCGCCCTGCCACTGAACAACGCCACCATAGGCCTGCTGTTCACCATTACCGAAGTTGTCGGTGTCGGATTCACCACGCATCTTATAGTAATCCACGCCATAGGTGAGCGTATGGCTCATAGCGCCGGTTTCAAAACGTGAGCTGTTGTAAGCGCGGAAACCTGCCGTCGAGACATCATAATAACGCGTCTTGCCGATATTGGCTTTCGGCCAGACCTGATATTGATCGTTATCCGTATCACTGTAATAGGCGTTGACCGACAGATCCCAGAATGGGTTGTCGTCCGGCTTATAAGTGTAATTACCCGTGTAAGTGCTGACGATGGTTTCGGCATTATAACGCGATAGCGTGCTCGAAGTGGAACCACTGCTGCCGGTCATGATGTCATTATATTTTTGACGCTGGAAACCAAGCTTTATTTCGTGCCCATCTGCAGGACGGATCGTGATCTTGCCAAGCCCGCTGACAACGCGTTCGCCAGTCCAGCGCACGACATCGCCGTCGCCATTCTTATAGGCATCACTGTCGCGATAGTTGATATTACCGATGACATCGAAATTCGGGTTGAAGCGATAGGCGCCGACGGTGCTGGTCATCCAGCCATTGCCGTTGCTTTCATAGCGTAGCTTTTCGCTCAGCGCCCATGTTTCATCATCGCGCAGGAAATCGCCTGCATCCTTGGTTTCGAAAGCAACGAGACCGCCAATGCCACCAGAACCATATGCATTGGATACCGGTCCTCGGATGACCGTTACCTGCTTAAGCATTTCAGGGTCGATATAGAATGAACCCGAGCCATGCCCGACGCGCCAATAGTCCTGACGAGCACCGTCTATCGTTACCGCAACCCGGCCATATTCCTGAAGGCCGCGAATGTTAATGGATGTTGCAGGGTCATCGCCATTCAGAGATGCGTGTACGCCCGGTGTCGAACGGAAAAGGTCGGCCGGTGTTGTTGCCTGAATACGATCGAGCTGCTGTTGTGTAATGACACTGGTCGAGGCCATTGCATCAATCGCAGCCTGGTTCTGGATTGTCGGCGAAATAGTGATGGTGTCTAGTTGAAGAGCTTGCTCTTTCTTTTGAGCTGGCTGTGCTTCTTCCGGCGCCTTCTGATTCTGAACTGTCGCGATTTGTCTCAGATTTTGTCCAAAAGCAGGCATTGCTGCCAACAAACTCAAACCAATCGCCCCGCTTAAAACCGTTGTTTCCAACAGATAACCGCCGCGCTTCGACTTCATTTTCATTGCAACCCCCGTATTGGCTTTCACCGTCATGCCATTAAGATGATAAAAAGACTCATATTAATTGGGAGGCTATATTAATCCTGATGGAATGAGTCAACTTTAATTATATAATGGTGGCCATGGCTATGCGTACGCTTGTGAAATGTGAAGCATCGCAGCGCTTTAATCGATTAAAGAATTTAACACCTTCACGACTAGTTAAAGTTATAAGGTGAGTCTCAGGCATGTAAATTTTTACAGGGTTATTAAAAAATTTCTTATTACATGATGATTGATGAAGAGGCTGCCGTTACAGCTTGATGGCTATTTAATAGTGTTGGTTTTACATGCAATAATTTCAGTAAATACTGAAAATGAAAGTACGTATAAAGGGGTTGCTTTTTGATTAAGTGCCGTTATTGTCGGCCGCACTTGGAGGAGTATAGAGCCGCCCCAGCGCGTATATCGCTGCGGGGCGGTTTCTTTATTTAAGCTATTCGTAAATGCATAACTGCATTGCGGTATCGCCTCTTGTAAGTGCCAAGCCTAGCACCTATTTTGGGCTTGTTCAGTTTCACTCCTCCTCCCAGAAACTGAACCCTAAGCGCGGCACTCCTCCTCCCAGTCGCGCTTTTCAGATCAGCCCGCTGCACACTCCTCCTCCCAGTGCAGTGGGCGTTCTTGTTTTTAAGCCCGGCATTGTTTGAGATTTTTAATCTGATTCTGACAGAGGCTGGATTTTCGTGTTTTGCTCTTGAGCTAGAAGCGACCAGGCAGCAATGAACATTGCTGCAATCATCGGGCCGACGACAAATCCATTGATCCCTACCAGGGAAATGCCGCCGATCGTCGAGATGAGCACGACAAAATCGGGCATACGCGTGCCTTTGCCAACCAATGGCGGACGCAAGAGATTGTCGATCAGGCCAATTATCAAAACGCCAACCAGTATCAGAATGATTGTCTGGCCCCACATACCGTTGACTGCAAACCATATGGCTGCAGGTCCCCACACAAGGGAAGCGCCGACAACTGGGAGCAGTGAGAAGATCGTCATCATCACACCCCACAGCAACGCGGCCTCAATACCAAGGAGCCAGAACGTAACCCCGCCAATCGTCCCCTGAACGAGTGCGATAATAATATTACCTTTTACGGTGGCGCGAATGACGGCAGCAAACTTCTCGACGAACTGGTTCTTGTAATCTTCGCTGAGAGGGATTGCCTGACGGATCTTCTCACCCAGTTCCGCGCCATCGCGGAAGAGGAAAAAAAGCAGGTAGATCATGATGCCAAAGCTGATTAAAAACTGCAGAGTATTCTGACCGAAACTTACAAGGCGGCTCGCAAAAATCTGACTGCCTTGAAGAATACCGCCGGTAATACGCGTGCGCCATTCTGCGAAAGTGCCGAGTTCAAAGCGCACCATCCACTCTTCCAATGTATCGGGAAGCGCCGCCAATATGCGCGTAATGTAGCTGTTTAGATCAAATTCACGCGTACTCAGACGCTGATAGAGAGAGTTTCCCTCCTGAACAAGCGATCCAAAAATCAGCAGTGTCGGGATGATGACAAGGCAGATACACATGAGTACCGACAGAAAAGCTGCTATGTTTCTGCGACCACGCAACAGTCGGACAAGGCGTTGCTGTACTGGAAAAAAGATAAGCGCGAGGATTACTCCCCAGAGAACAGCCGAATAATACGGAATGAGCAGCCATGCGAAGGCTATAGTGACCAGAGCTAGAAGAATGTAGAAACTTGCGCGCTGGACGGACATGGCATCTCTTTTAATTGAAGACGGGTGGCAAACGTGACCGCTATTCGTTTTACATTCAATAGCTATTAAGACATTCGATGAGCAAAACTAATTGAACTTTGGTTAAGTCGACGAATCATCGATGCCTTTTAGATATCAAGTGCGTCTGCATTTTTGTAGCATCACACGCCTGTTTTGTTTTACTTTTCTACGTGCAGGATGCAGCGTAAGTCTCTAAAAATAAACTATTTTATTTATTACTAATATCCATTGTAACCGACCTTCCTCTGTATTCTTCATGATGAGGATTAATATTGTTGACACCTGCATACTTTGCCGGACTTAGTATGATTGCCAATTATCAGTCCGGGCCGGAGATTTATAAATATGTCAGAGAAAACAGAGGTGGATGGCGGGTCGCACTCGTGGCGGCCAATGAGTTCGATCTGCTGAGCCAGCGCGATAGTGATATTGAAGCTGCAAAGGCACTTGGCCTTCTCGATCTTGTTGAGATTGCGGGGGCATTCTATCCTGGCGGGCTTTGTAGCCGAGCTTTTACCAAGTTGTTCTCTGATTATTGCTCTGTACTGGCAACGTCGGGAAACGACTTGTTGCAGCCATACGCATAACGCGCTCGTTGTTGCGATATAACGACATAGATCCAATGAGGCGTCTGCATTGATGTAAACACACATTCTAGACTTTCTCACGGGTCTCAATCTTGACAGGACTGAGAAAGAACAAAAGCGTCTTTCTGACATTCTTAGCTAATTAAAAAAGGCTGATCTTTGATCAGCCTTTTTATCAAATCTAACGCGGAAACCGCTGATTTTCTTCAAGAACATTCAAATCCATATGATTGCGCATATAGCGTTCTGATGCCTTCTGCAGAGGTTGGTAGTCCCAAGGATAGTAAGCGCCGTTGCGAAGAGCAGGATAAACCACATGGCGCCGCGCCTGACTGGCTCGCACCTGGCTATCATACAATTCAAGGTTCCAACGCTTCTCGGCTGCATCGACAAGGCGTTCAAGCACGTCTTTATGTTTTGCAGAAGTAGCCAGATTTTCCAACTCATCAGGATCACGGGCAAGATTGAATAGCTGTGGCGGATCCACTCTGCAGAGGTTTATCTTCCAGTTCCCTTCTCGAAGTGAAACCATCGGTGCGACTGTTCCTTCTGCTGCATATTCCATAGGAACTGCACCTCTTAAACTAGCACCGGATGCAACACCGATGAGCGAAACGCCGTCAGTCCATGGCATAATACCGTTTAGGTCAATGCCTGCGAGGTCAGACAAAGTTGGCAAAACATCAAGGGTCGATACCGCCTGTTCGACTAAACCCGGTTTTAGCTGGGGTGCTGCGATCATCAACGGCACGCGCGCTGAGCCTTCAAAGAAGTTCATTTTGAACCAAAGACCACGCTCACCGAGCATATCACCATGATCGGATGTAAAGACGATCAATGTATTGTCGCTCATCCCACATCGCTCTATTGCATCAAGCAAATTGCCAATCTTCTCATCTACATAGGAGATATTTGCAAAATAGGCCTGGCGGGCAGCCCTTACCTCCTTGGACGTGAGATCATAGTCTTCAGCCTTGCAAGCGCGCAGCAGGCGCTCACTGTGGGGATCGATTTCACCTTCAGGCAAAGGTGCGATCTTCGGATCAAGCTCTGGAATATCTGCGTAGAGATCATAGAAGCGCTTGCGGGCTACATAAGGATCGTGCGGGTGGGTGAAACTTACAGTCAGGCACCATGGGCGATCATCGTGGCCGCGAGCAAGGTCATAAAGTTTCGCTTCGGCTTGATATGCAACCTCGTCATCATATTCGAGCTGATTGGTGATCTCGGCAGAACCGGCTCCCGTGATCGAACCGAGATTATGATACCACCAGTCAATACGCTCACCCGGCTTACGGTAATCTGGCGTCCAGCCAAAATCGGCAGGATAAATATCTGTCGTCAGACGTTGTTCAAAACCATGCAACTGGTCCGGTCCGACAAAATGCATCTTGCCAGATAATGCTGTTTGGTAGCCCGCATTGCGCAAATGATGCGCATAGGTGGGTATTTCTGACGAAAACTCAGCAGCATTGTCATAGACGCCTGTTCGGGAAGGCAGCTGTCCTGACATGAAGGATGCGCGTGCGGGTGCGCAGAGTGGGCTTGCTGTATAGCAATTTGCAAAGCGTGCCGAGCGCTCAGCTAACTTGCGCAGGTGGGGCGTATGCAGAAAATCAGCAGGTCCGTCGGGGAAGAACGTTCCGTTCAACTGATCGGCCATCAGAACGAGGATGTTCGGTTTTTTCATTTGGCTAAGACCGTAAATGGAAATAAATCAAAATGCAGAATGGCGGGCGTCGAGAACGCCCGCCTAAAAGCATGTTCAGTGCAGGTTATAGACCGAATTTGGCTTTCACTGCTGCGGCACCCGGCTCACCTTTAAAGGTCGTCACACCTTCCAGCCACTTGTCGATATGTTCTGGGTTGGCTTTCAACCAAGCAGTAGCTGCAGCTGGACCTTCCGCTCCTTCGTTCAGGATTTTATCCATCAATTCATTCTCGATATCGACCGTGAAGACGAGATTTTTAAAGAAGTTCGCAGCATTTGGACATTGCGCAGCCCAACCGGTACGCGAAAGCGTGTAAACCTCTGCGCCACCAAAGTTGGGGCCGAAATAATCGTCACCGCCCGACAGATATTCTATATTAAGTTTGGTGTTCATTGGATGTGGTGCCCAAGCAAGGAAGACCACCCATTGCTTGTCTTTATTTCGACGATCGACCTGCGCAAGCATGGCCTGCTCACTCGATTCCACAATATTCCAGCCATCCAGCTTGAATTTCTTATCTTCGATGATTTTTTGGATATTCTGGTTTGCCGGAGCGCCTGGCTCAATACCGTAAATCTCTTTGCCAAATTTGTCAGCATGAGCTGACAGGTCGGTAAAGTCTTTTACGCCCTCTTTTGCTACATAATCCGGCACAGCGAGAGTGAATTTGGCGCCTTCAAGATTTTTGACCAGAACTTCAGAAGCCTTTGCTTTATCGAGATCGTCACGGAACTTCTGCTGTGCTGGCATCCAGTTGCCGAGGAATACATCGATGTTGCTGGTCTTGAGGGCTTCATATCCAATCGGTACCGACATGGTTTTTACATCGGCCTTATAGCCCAGCCCATCCAACAGTACGCTTGCGATGGCGTTTGTGGATGTAATGTCGGTCCAGCCTGGATCGGAAAGACGGATAGTTTCACATGCAGCAGGATCTGCTGCAGCAGCCGCGCCCGTAAGCCCCGTGAACGCTGCCAATGCTAATGCCGTCAATTTGAGATAGCGCATTCTTTTCCCCTGTTTGGCTTTAACGAAACCCGCTCGGTAAAATCAAATTTCGTTATGTCTTGCATTCTGCCTTTAAGGAAAACATCTTTAAGGATAAGGGAAAAGACATTCATTTTTTATTGCAGATATAAAGGTTGTTTATGGTTTCTCTATCTTGGGATGTTGGCAGTCTTGGTGTTTTTGAAGCGGTGGGGCGGTTGGAAAATCTGACCCTTGCAGCGCGTGAATTGGGGATGACGCAACCTGCTGTTAGCTATCAAATAAAACGCATGGAGGAACGTCTGGGCGTCTCACTCTTCGCCAGACGGGCGCGCGGGGTCGAAATCTTGGCCGAAGGACGCATACTTTATGAGGCTGTGCGGCAAGGGTTGAATGGAATCGACGAGGCTATCCAGCAGATCAAGCGTAAACAGCGCATGCCGGGGCTTCGGATTGCTACGGATTATGGCTTTGCTGCCTTCTGGTTGATGCCGCGTGTTGCAAATTTTCGGCCAAAGTATCCCGATGTTGACGTTCGCATTACAGCGTCTTCGATGCTGCAGCCTCTCGATCATAGGGAGGCGGACATCTCTGTTCTGTTCGGATCGCGCGAGGATTTTCCCAAAGATGCTGTCTCTTTTGTCGGGGAATCCGTTGTGCCGGTCTGCTCTCCCGGCTTTCTGGAACGTAATGGCCCATTTCCGAATGGAAAAGGTTTAAGTTCGACAGCACTTTTGCACCTCGATACTCTCCAAGGTGATCGATGGTACACTTGGCAGACCTGGCTTGACTCTATTGGTGAGGAAATTGAGGACGGAAATTACGGTTTGGTGTTTAATACCTATAATTTGGTGCTCGAAGCAGCAATTGCGGAACAGGGCGTGGCTCTTGGTTGGGCCGGTCTGATTGATGGTGCGATCAAGCGAGGGCAACTCGTTCCGGCTTGCGACATCACCCTCAAGAGCAAAAAAGGCTATTGGCTAGTTTTCAATCCCGATATTTCAGCGGCCAGCAAAGCATTATGCATGGAACTGCTCGAGTCCCACCCGAACTTATAAAAACTTGAAGGCAAGACCTGAGATCAAAGCTTTGACGTAGCGTTGCTTTTGAAAATCGCCATTTAGCGATATTCGTTTTATGGCCGTCGGTCTCAACGCGTCAGAATGTTGGAGGACCGCTGGCTGTGTTGTGACCGCTACCTGAAAGCCAGCTTTTGCGACCATCTCGATTTCACGTTCTCCAACCGCGGAACACCAGCCGTATGGATAGGAAAACGATTTTGGCCGATAGCCCACGACCTGCTCTATTGCGGCTTGAGATGCCTTTATTTCATTTGTGAGGCGTTCTTCGCTTACGCGCCGAAGATTGACATGCGTGATCGTGTGTCCGCCAATATGAGCGAGCGGATCAGTAGCCAGTGCTTTAAGTTCGGTCTGATTCATAACCAAGCTATCAACGATGGCTCGCGGATCAATATCGCATTGGCTAACGGCTAGATCATCAATTTGGCGGACAGCTTCGTCTTCATCGAAAGTGCGAACGAAAGCGGCTAGTCGGTCAAAAGCCACATATTTTTGCGCGACCGTTTTGGTGCATAAGGTTTCAGGCCCTCTACCAAAGTCGAAGCTAATCTCCGTTGTCTTTCTCAAGAGTGCTTCCGTCGTTTCCCACCAGATTGTGTGGGTGCGATCGACAAAGCCCATCGTCGGAAAAACCGTGTAGGGGATTCCGAATTTGTGGAAGATCGGAGCAGCAATCTCAGCGTTGTTGCGATAGCCGTCATCAAAAGTGAAAGCTACGAATTTTCGATTATCTGACTTATTTGAAAGTAACGCGGGAAGATCGTGCAGATGAACAGGCACAAGACCGGCAGCAAACGCAATATCGATTGTATCTGTCAGAAACTCAGGTGTAACCGATAAAATGGAGTTTGGGCGAAACTCATCAGTTTTATCCGCGCCGATATGATGCAAAGTAAAGATTACACCTCGCCCACCGCTGGATGGAAACAACTTACCCAGACCGGAAAATGCAATTGCATCCAATCCTCTTCGGATTGCTGCATATCGCATATTTCGCATGAATGATTGCAATCGCACCATGTTTCAAAACATCCCCGGACACTGACATACGCTAAGACTGCACGAATGCAAGGTCTGTGTCAGAGGCCTGCGCTTCTTTGAACTCACGTTGCAACCAGTCCATGAAAACACGCACGCGCGGAGAAAGCTGCCTCTCTCGCCTATAGAGTAAAGATACTGGTGTCGGTTTTGGAGGAAAATCAGCTAGAACCTCAAGCAATTCACCAGCTTCAAGCGATTTCTGTACGTGATAAATGGGAACCTGAATAAGTCCGAGACCAAGACAAGCGGCTGATACGTAACTTTCAGCAGCATTAACTGACATTGGCGCGGGCAGACCAAACTCCACCACCCTGCCTGCGACGGTAAATTCAAGCGGGAGCAACCCGCCTGTCGATGTCGAATGAAAACCGACCATGTGATGGCCATTTGTTAGCTCGTCTGGATGTGCGGGCATACCGTGACGCTCGAGATAGGTCGGGGAAGCCAATGTGACCTCTTTCAATAAAGCGACACGACGAGCGATCATATCACTGTCCTGCAGAACGCCTGCCCTCAGAACACAATCGATGCCTTCGCGAACAAGATCGACAAAGCGATCACCTTCGCTCATATAAATTTCGATATCGGGGTATGTTTGAAAGAAACGCGGCAATGCAGGCATCAGGAAATGCCGGGCTAATGTTCCATGCACATCGATACGCAATAGACCCTTAGGCTTTGCACCGGCAAACGCACCCTCCGCGTCTTCCAGCTCCTCAAGGATAGAAATGCAGCGGCGGTAATAGGCCTCACCGTCTAGTGTTGGACTAACGTGGCGCGTAGTTCGCTGTAGAAGGCATACACCCAGACGTTTCTCTAGCTGCTTAATTGCATCTGTTACAGTTGAGCGCGGCAGGCCTAAATCTTCTGCTGCGAGCGTGAAACTGCGTCGTTCCGCTACACGAGTAAAAACCCGCATGGCATCAAATCGGTCCATGATACTATTCGCCATTTTCGGATAGTGATGCCGAATTATGGATGATTATTCGGAATTATAGAAGTGCTATGTTTCGTCTCAAAGGTGAAAAGCGCATTCGCAATGCGCCGCAATCTGATGGATTATTTAAACGCGTATCTTAAGGAAATTAGGCTCATGTCAGCAAACAAGGACAAAGTTTCAATCGTTACGGGCGCATCGCGTGGTATCGGGGCTGCTATCGCACGTCGGTTAGCCTCTGATGGCTTTACCGTAATCGTGAATTATGCTGGTAACAAAAATGCTGCTGAAAAATTAGTCGCAGAAATTATCCAGTCAGGCGGTCGGGCCGTCGCTCATCAAGCAGACGTGAGCGTTGCTGCGGCCGTTAGGCATATGTTTGAAAGTGCCGAATCCGCCTTTGGTGGAGTTGATGTGTTGGTCAACAATGCTGGTATTATGAAACTTGCTTCCGTAAAGGACGGCGATGACTCAGTCATTGATAGCCAGATTGCGATTAATCTGAAGGGCAGCATTTACACGATGAGAGAGGCTGCCCAGCGCTTGCGTGATGGTGGTCGTATCGTCAACTTCTCAACAAGTGTGGTTGGTCTGAAGCTTGAAAACTATGGTGTCTATGCAGCAACCAAGGCTGCAGTCGAAACCCTCACAGGAATACTTGCCAAGGAATTGCGCGGCCGAAATATCACAGTGAACGCGGTTGCACCGGGACCGACGGCAACTGATTTGTTTTTAAATGGCAAATCTGACGAACTGATTGAGCGGATGGCAAAAATGAACCCGTTGGAGCGCCTTGGAACTCCGGAGGACATCGCATCTTTAGTGGATTTCCTTGTCGGCGAAGATGGTCGCTGGATAAATGGACAGGTTCTGCGTGCCAATGGTGGCATGATCTAAGATAAAAATGAGCGAGGAAGTTCCGTTCCTCGCTCATTCTGCATAATCAGGATTTTTGGCCAACGGTATTCCAAAGTGGTTCTACAACTTTGGCTATAATAATCACTATTGCTGAACCGAGAGCAAAGCCGAAGACACCATCAGCAAAGGCCGTGGCGAACCAGTTAACAGTTCCCGAGAGGCCGGCCGACACGAACGCAGCCAGATTGCCGGCTGTTTCGGAAATCCATGCAAATGGCTGATGGACGCCAAGTTCATGAAGGCCATGAATAAAGATATTGCCGCCCACCCATAACATTGCGGCTGTTCCAATTATGGTGAGAAGAAGCAGGAGCTGAGGTACGGCGCGGACTGTCCACCGGCCCAATGCGCGTGTCACCGAAAGCCGTCCTTTCCTAGCCATTAGGACGCCGAAATCATCAAGCTTTACGATGACGGCAACGACGCCATAGACCAAAACCGTGATCATAATGCCGACAACAATCAGCGTAAAAAGCTCGATCCAGATTGAATTAGTTTCAATCATTGAAAGCGCTAGTGTCATGATTTCAGCGGATAGGATGAGATCGGTCTTGATTGCACCTGCAACGCGCTTTTCTTCCAGCGCAGTTGGATCTTTTTCTTTTGAACCTCCATCCTCATGATCGTCCTTGCTTGGGAATAGTTTGTGCCAGACTTTCTCTGCGCCTTCGAAGCAAAGATAAGCGCCACCGATCATTAAAAGTGCGGTGATGGCGATCGGCAAAAAATAATCCAGCGCCAAGAGTACCGGTATAAGCAGGCCTTTATTTCGAAGACTACCTATCGCGATTTTGCCTATCATTGGCAATTCACGCGCAGCAGCTATCCCAACAACATAATTCGGTGTAACAGCAGCGTCGTCGATCAGGACGCCAATGGTTTTGCTGCCAGCTTTCGCAGCATTTGCGGATATATCATCGACCGAAGCCGCAGCAATTTTTGCGATAGCTGCAACGTCATCCAGAAGGGCAAGAAAGCCGCTCATATAGAATTCTCCGCTTAACGCGTTAGTATCTGCGCGTCGTGCCTGCATATGTGACGGGGGTGTCACGCGACCTTACATTGCAGACTCGGGATTATTTGGGCAAGCAGTGCTTTCTTCCCCGTTCCTTGTTTTATCGCGTATTTGCTTATCCAGATTGAAATGCTGAAAATGCAAAAAGGCGGCTGATGCCGCCTTCAAGCTTAGAATATATCGATTTTCGCGAAGCCTACCGAGCAGCGAGAATCCCTGCGATAAGGCCGGTTGCAGCTGTGATGAGTAGGTATTGGTTATCAACCTTTACCCAATGCTGACCGCGACCTGGTTTGCGCAGGCCATAACGCTTGTAGTCGCGGATTTCCTGATGACGGCGCCAGTCACCGTAGCGCTCGCCACGCGACCACCGTTTGTGGCCCTGATCACGGCGGTCATGACGCTGGAATTCCTTTCCATGCGACGGACGGGATGGCTCTACGCGATTGTATCCAGGCTTACGTGGTTGATGATAATCTTGAGCTTGTGCAAGAGGCGCTCCAGCGAACGAGAGAGCAATGGCGGCGAGAAAGGCTTTCTTAATCATGGGACACTCCTTTTGTGTTGGACCGAATTTATCGCCGCCGGAGTGAACAAGAGATGAATGAAGGGCTT
This sequence comes from Ochrobactrum sp. BTU1, assembly GCA_018798825.1. NCBI lineage: Bacteria > Pseudomonadati > Pseudomonadota > Alphaproteobacteria > Hyphomicrobiales > Brucellaceae > Ochrobactrum > Ochrobactrum sp. BTU1. The sequence continues at coordinate 816,149 of CP076355.1, forward strand.
TCCAAACATTAAATAAAATCAATGTGATCGAAACATAAAATGGCGGCAAAAAAGATTATAATCTTTAATGCCGCCCGAGTAACAAACGTCTCATCTCGTCATGCCATATAGAGCATCAGGGGAATAAGAACGAGAAACGCCGCTGCAATACCTGTTTCAATCTTCGAATATAACAGCATAGCAAACTCCGTCATGGTTAATGATAGATTAAGAACGCAGGTATTCCGATTTGGTTCAATTAATGTGAAAAATTCCGAGCATCTCGCCTAGATAGGTCTGCCGATTGAGCCCGTTCATTTTCGGCGTTCGCGTAGGCATGACAACAATGAGCAAAAATAAGCAGCGTCCGCCAACAGAAGATTCCGATATGCGCGGACGCCGAGCAAGCTGGTTCATCTTAAAATAGAAGGAGCCGGAAGATCAGCAGAGGCCGTCAGCCAAGTCGCATGATTGCCTTCTTCCGATTGATTGGCTTGTAGTGTATCGGACGTCGCCCTGACATCTTGGACGACGCTTATCTGCCATCAGGGTTTTCATTCCAAGCCCCAGGATCACAAGCCGAAATGGCTATGGTTGCTTTATTAAAGCCTATCGCCATCGTCTCAAAAGACGAGTTTCCTGCCATAGAAGCGTCGACCGGGAACTGCTTGCCTGATTACTGACCGGCCATGAAGGCGTTGTATTCCTGCAATTGCTTAGTGCGCGTTTCAATCACGCTTGCCCGACAGTTGGGATAGTTGAGAATTTGACCTTCCCTACCCCAGTCTCCGTTCGCATAAAGATTACACGACGATTCCTTATAACTGTTCCATAGACGCTGTTCTGCAAGCAAATCGGTTTTGGATTGTCCGTCAGCCTTACTGTAAGCTTTTTTCCACGTCGCATTCAGCTTATCATCGGCACGCTTCAGCCAGTCGCCACCACACTGCGACCAGGCACTATTGCTCCCGTCTGATTTACTGATGCATTTATCGTAGATTTTATCTGCCAGAACTGGAGTGGCAGATACAGTGATTATCGCGGCTAGAAGCGCTCTTTTCATAAAATACACCCTATTGAGCCTTCTTATATTAATGAAGCGATCCAATTATAAGTCAAGCGCAAGAAAAAGCTCTGTCAATTCTTGAATTGACAGAGCCGTTTTAGATTATAAATCGCCCACTAAGATTAGTTATGAGATTCGCGTTTTCTGGGCCAGAAGTGACGATTATCCCTTCCGCGATAATGCCTCTCAGACCGATAATGGCGCTTACCTCTCCAGTCGCGAGATGGTCGTTCGCGATCCCAACGAGGTGGCGGTGGGGCATGGCGCCGAACACGCACACAACGTCCTCTTCGGTCAGTCACGCGCCCGGGTCCGCAGCGATAATCGACGCTGTGGGTCAAGCCCGTTTGATTGGCTGGCTCTGGCATTGAAACCGGTGCGGCCTGTGCACCAAATGAAAACATAGCCATCGCTGCCGCCAGTGAAATTACTGAGAGCCTCATGCCTTCCTCCATTCTAAAAAACAAACGATGTTAGGAACATAAACGAAGAAAACATCGATGGGTCATCACGTTGTTTTTCCAATATGCCCAATAGATTGATGGTTCCTGCAGTTATGTATTTAACTACCGCCTTCGGAGCACAAGAAAATAAATAAGGATCACTACGATTAGCGGGACACCGAAAAGCCACATGACACCAGCTGTCAGCATATTTCTCTCCTCTACGGACAAGAATAACAATGCATAGGAGCCAAACTGGTTCCCGAAGGGAGAGTGATCTCCAGATTCTCGAAGATGCCTTTTGGGTGGAATCAAACGCAAAAAACAATCGAAGCGGGGTGAATAATCAGATTAGATTCATGATTTGATGGAAACATACTTGAAATTTTCTCGAACGATCAATCATTCAAAGTCAACGAGTTATACTTTCAGGTAGTTAGAATTGAAAGCGGTTCCCTCGCCCGTGGCGAATCAAACCTATTGACTGTTAATCGAAAAGGGAACATAACAAGAACAACGAGAGCTATGGAGAGCATCATGAATGGAGTTTTGGAAAACTACGACGCTGAGATTGATTTGGTATTAGCCTACCATAAGGGCGACGTGCGCGGGGCAATCGAATCTTTGCTCAAGGATCGTGAATATCTAATCAAAGAAGTAGAGTATGCCAGCCTTGCAATCTCCTATGGACGCCGGCCAAGCCCTTTTCTGAGGGCTGCGTGATGAGGAACTTTCAAGCAGCGCTTCCTGAAGCCTATGCCTTGAAGTGCGCTCGGCGTGAAGTTCACCGGGACGCAGGGCGCCTTGGCGCACTCCTGCCTCACCGCATGGCACGTAAGTCAGGAATTGACTTTTGCGTGTTTAGTTTTCCATCAGCAAGACGGATGAGCGCTTTTATACGGCGTCATGGAGGCAAGCCTTTTGGCGAGGGTAACTGGGAACGAATTATTGTTCGCTAAGCCGCATTGATTTCCAATTTGGTGAAATGCCGGAAATGGAATAACCGATTGCTTGAAATAGAGAGCCCCGCCAAAGCGGGGATTTTTTTGTAGATTTCGAACCCAAAATGATAGTTCCGCCGCGGAACCTAAATTTTGGTCTGCATGTTTCGGTCACGCAGAAACCGCTAGAATTAATGCAATGTAGATCGTTCTTATTGCTGCCGCTGCACTCACTATGATTTCCAGATCTGCGCTCGCGCAGGAGTCGCCTAAACCACCATCACCTCCTTCAGCCGAAGTGCCGAGTACTCCACCACCGCATACATACATTCGCGTTGAGGATAAGGGCTTTAAGTTAGGCGTGAAGTGGGCTGAAGACGAGTCGACAAACGACTGTGCTTAGATTGTCTACAAGCTGCTTGGTCGCGTAGGGCCGCCAAAAAAGTAATCCGTTCGGTATGCCCAATCTTCGGCGTTTTTATCAGCGCGCGGATAAAAACCACCCAGTAATAGATCGGAGCGTTTTTTTGGTTCTTCGCCGGCGGGAGGAAGCCGTACGGATTTGATCAGCCAGCGGGCCTAGTAAATGCAATCAAGGCCAATGTGCAGCTAAAACTACTTAAAATGTCATCTAAGCCTCGGACCTGGATTCTTTGCACACAGTTCGAGCGCCTTCAATCGCTCAGCTGAGAATATGATATTGTTCAGATCGTCAGCTACGGCTACAAGACAAAGTATGGCCAGCTTTGGTTCTGCTACGAACACCGGCAGCTTGGCGAAGACGCGTTGGCTGGACGACGGTAAGGTGGAAAGTCTGCCACGCAAAAACGAGGCAGACTTCAGACGCTTATCTTATGTAGATCCCTTTGCCACCACGAGGGATGGATGGGGAAAGCATTCTGCCTGGCCCGCCAGCGAGTACCGGCCCAGATGCTCGATCCTGCGTGACGGTCTGCTTGCTATCCGAAGTGACCGGAGCTGCTGCGAACGCAGCCCCCGATGCCATGATTGATCCGATTGCTAAAATGGCAACGATTTTCATTATGCCCTCCTCTACTGGCCTAGCCAGTCATTAAGCTGAAAACAAAATCGACCGTGCAAGCGTCATGCACGATCCAAAAGGCAGATGACCGCAAACTCAGTTACAGTGCCATAAGGCATATGTCGTATTTCGTATTTCGCATTTGCTGGTCGAGGCCTTAGACGAAGCCAAAAACGGCAGGATTGGATAGGTTGGAAGCGGCCGAGGCCCTCGTCGAAGCCGCTACCGCTATTCATATAGGCGAACGTGGGATAGGCACGAACGAACAAAACACACTTTTCAATGAAAATTCATTTTGATAAAATTTTTGCCACGCATCGTGTCAGGAAGCTGGGTCCAAGCGCATGCGCAGCCCCGTGACGTTGAAGACGTGCCGGGGCTTTTCTGTTGCAGGCATCAATCATAAAAATATGATCAACCTGCCTAGGAACCAAAGGTTCGTCCGCATGTTTCTTCTGCGCAAACACTGCTAGGAGTAATGCAATGAAGATCGTCCTTATTGCTGCAGCTGCACTCGCTATGATTTCAAGCTCTGCACTTGCGCAGGAGCCGCCTAAGCCACCGGCACCTTCATCTGCCGAAGCGCCGGGTACGCCACCACCACCTCCGCCACATAGAGGTCCGCCTCCTCCCGAAAAGTCAGCACACATCCGCGTTGAGGATAAGGGATTTAAGGTAGATGTGAAGTGCGCTGAAGATCAGTCAACAGACGACTGTGCTGAGATCGTTTACAAGCTGCTCGATCGCGTCGGTCCGCCGAAAAAGTAATCCGTTTAAGATGGCCCCGCTTCGGCGGGGTTTTTCTATTGCGCTAATACAAAAGCCCGTCCAGTGATTGATCTGAGCGGTTTTTTTGGGTTTTAGCTGGCGGGAGGGATCGGTACGGATTGGATTAGCCAGCCAACTTAGTAAATGCGATTAACGTTAACGTGCGATTAAGATTATTTAGAGTTTAGTCTATGCTGTCCAGTGTTGTTCATTCGATCGCCTCCAATCTCTCAGCAAAGAATATGTTCTTGTTCAGATCATACAGCCGGCTGGCGGCGTCCTTCTCTCCGAAACGATAGCAAGCCTTAAAGATGTTGCCGAGCGCAAAGGACATGCCTTTGTGTTCAATAAGATCGTTTAGCTCGCTCGCCGCCTTCGGGAGCTCGTAATAGCTGGTCGAGCCGCCGTCTGATTTGATCGCGCTATTGGATCGAAGGCCGAGATCAGTCAAGTGCACCGGCTTCGGCATAATCTGCTTCATAGAGACTAGTTATCCAGATCACCTGGGAGTGTCTCACGGTCAATTCTTGCATCTGGCACCATCACACACCCTCCTCCACCTTCCGCTTTGGTCCTTCAAACTTCTCAGTCACTGGCCCGCCAGCAAGCAAGCCGCGCAACGCTGACAACTTATCTTCCACAAGCGGCCGGAAGCGTCTCGCGGCAAAAGGCGGGTTTTCATAACCAAACTGAGGGCACGTTCCACGATCAACGCCTTTAAGCCGTACTCCGATGTAGGAGCCATGAGTATAATGCTCGAACGGTCCGATCCACTCGATCTCGTAAATCTCGCCTTCCTTTACCTCGAGGTATTGCTCAAACCCAACGACTGAATCGATGCAGACCACTTTTTGGCCGACGTGGAATTGGTTCATTTTATTAGGTCTCCAATAGCGCACAAAACGACAATTGCAGCGATCACAGTTAAACAGTATCCGGTCACACGAGCATCAAACTGATCGGTGGTCTCGTCGATCCTGTCCATAGTATCGACCTCCAATAAAAAGGTGCCCAAATCACCATACCGATCAGTGCCGCTAGTATAGTAAATTCAGTTGGGACGCCGAACCATTCCGCAAGAATTGATCCTATAACTATGAGCACCGCCATCCACGCCATCCATGTCTCAGCTCTAGCATAGGCTGTGTTTGCTTCCACGTCGCCACTGTATGGAGTTTCGATTATGACGAGGTCGGCAGGATGATTAGTGCGAGGAATAGTATGAGGCCATGGCTCATCGCCGAAATAGAACTTGTCAGCCGTGAACACTATCTTGCTTCCGACCTTCCAACCCACTTCATCTGGATTGTCTGTATTTGGCACATCAACATCCACATAGATCTCACGTAACCTGATGTTGCCATGCCGCCCCTCAACAGTTGCACGTGTGGCTTTTTCTTCTGCTTCTTCACGCCTCACCTCTGGCAGCGATCATGGCGTCGGCGTAAGCGTAAGCCAGCGAGGAAGCTACCTTGATGATTGTTGTATTGTCCATCTCTGCGACGGTCGCCATCTCATGGTGCGATCCGCCAATAAGGCCAGTCAGTGCTTGCCCAGCAAATGATCACGTATTGTCAGGCCTTCATGCAGGCTGGCAATATTGAACCCTTGAGGATTTTGCCAAGTAAGGAATGGATTTGCATGCCCACCCGTGTTTACGCGCGCCGCCGTGCTCTGTGGCTGTTCAGACATACAGTCTCCTCGTGTTGGTTTGTTTGCGGGTTGGTGGCCCGCAATTTGTCATTGTGGTGGAAGTGAAAGGGGCGTCAACAAGTCAGTGGGCGAAATAGCGCCTGAAATTCCCTATTTCGCCCACTGACGAATAATTCCGTCAACCGACCGTTTCGAGAGTTCGACTGCTGTAATTATTAAAATAAATATTAAATAAATATGGTAAAAAAGCTATCTAAGATTCCCATTTTAAATAACAAAAATATATACAATTTGACAAAATCAAAATAACTATTTATGTATTGTTTATCGATATTTTTTGATGTGTTTTGCTTATTGCGCGTTTAGCATCGCGCCCTGAACGAACCCCCTTTTAAAAATCGTTATCACTTTGCGTCACGCAAATGCGTGCTGCTATCTTTATTGCTATGAAAGGGTTCTTTATGACCACTGGCACAGTTAAATGGTTCGATTCCACCAAGGGCTTCGGCTTCATTCAGCCTGATAATGGCGGCCTCCATGCGTTTGTTCACATATCTGCTGTCGAGCGCGCCGGAATGCGCGAAATCGTCGAAGGCCAGAAGATTGGCTATGATTTGGAGCGCGACATGAAGTCGGGCAAAATGTCTGCGTGCAACCTGCAGGCTGCATAAATAGGTTCTCTTCTTTGCTTTGACCACGGATGTACTGGCACTGTTGAAAGAAGATTACTTTTAAGGTCAGGCGTTGCCTGACCTTTTTTATTTTTAAGGGAATTCATTTATGTCAATTGAAACGCAACCAATCTTCACCAAAGAGACACTCTTTAAGCCAACCTCATCTGTTAAAGAATCAATCGCAGCCAGAATAGATCGCACTGCGCGCGCCATACAACAGGTCGAGATGGACGCTCGAATTGCAAAGACTCTCCGGCTTAGAAATGCTCGGATGGAATATGAACAAACTATTGTTCAGCCAGTTGCGAAAAAGAAGAGAGCAAAGAAATCACATCAGGGATCACAAACACACTCCCACAATCGATCGCTCACCATCCACAACGCGAACTCATAAGCGCATTTTGAAAACCGACATAGCCGCGTTTTGCAATCGTTTCGCGTTCGCGCCAGTTTGTTTCCACCCTGTCGCGTTACTGCCCTACCCCTCGCCCGCGTCGTCTTCTGTTCAAACACACAATCCATGCGCTCGGTAAGCCCGTCGATGCGGTTTGTAACGCTTTCGACGGCGCGCATGATCTGCGAGGTCTGTTCCTGCATCCCGGCCTTTCGGGCGAATGTCTCCCCACCATCAATTAAGCGCCTTCGACGTCGCCGGTCACGAATGACTCTGGACGATAGACAGAGAACGCCAGTCGCTCTTCCACGCGGATCGTGAACATTTTCTTTTCGAAATCGTCGACGTTCTCGCTCGACAGCAGTACTTCGATGTCAAGACAGATCGAAGATCTGTGCTGCGAAGCTGAAAGCACCCGTGAGGAATTCACCTGCAGCTATAGAACCTGACGAGGATGCTGCGCTGATGCCATCGCCGTTCCACCACGATTACAATCCGGGTATCCAGCCACGAGACGTTCAGTCCCAAGATGGAGCAGAGGACAAGGATTGATACGCCCTCAGGGACATCAGCAGTCTATCCAACAGCTTATTGCACCCAATGAACTGCGATTTTGACCACTCTTCACCTCGTCTACAGTACAAATATGAGGAGAGAATTCATGTATTATTTCAGGATTTTGGTAGTAATAGCTTTATCATTTATGCCAGCCTTATGGCACGCTTACGCGGCCGATGACAAACGGTCCCCCACTTGGAATTGCACAGGTGCAGACTGTGGTGCTCCTACGGGCGGCACGTTCATGGACGGGCACGGGAATACGATTTGTCAGGATTGCTTTGACCGGAACTTTGGAATTAACAACTGAGTATGGGATAATGACCGAGGGGGGTACATCCCTCCGAGTTTCAGTGGGGGCGGCGGCGGCGCTCCGTCTTGCGAGGCTGGCTGTCATAGGTGATCGAGCTGATTAAGGGTGATACAATGCAGAATGAGAAAATTGATCTGGACAAGCCAGGGTCACACAACGGTCGAGAGTTGGAATTGATGCTTGCCGGTGCGAAGCCTATGGCCAGCTTTCTTGCAGACGATGCCGTTCCTTCTGAACTCGTAGGAGATGCTGAATTTCAACCCTATGTCGACAGTGGGAAAATTAAGAAATTCGTCACACGTAACGAAGAGCTGGCTTTCGAGTTGCGCACCTATTGCTTGCCTTCCGAGGAATGGCGTTGCAAGCTCAAGGACCTTATTTCTCGGCTCTCTTGGGCAGGCAACATAGAAGGGGTTTTCGATAGGTTAGACCGCGAACGGATAGATGGATTTCTTCTCGGTTATTCGAAGGTATCTGTAGAAGAACACATTGCCAAGGTGAGGTAATCCTCCTCCTAATCCCTTAGAACCCTGCGCATGGCAGCATCCGTTCTAGATATAAGGTGATCCCACGCACTGCCACGTGCCCGATCAGATGGAGCATTGAAGACCTGCCATGAAACCGGAAGACATGCCGTCAGATGACTTATCCCCTCGCCTTCAACTGCTTGATGAGGAACTGAATAAGCTGATAATCGACAGCGATGCGATGTTCCTCAGTCAGCTTGAAGGTTTCCTTGCCGGGATCATCGTGTGTCCCGATATGATCATGCCGAGTGAATGGCTGCCGTTTGTCTGGGGTGGCGGCAATGAGGACGGTGAGTATGTCTTTGAAGATGTCGAACAAGCAAAGCTGCTTACAAATCTGGTCATGGAACATTACAACGCGACGATTACGGATCTCAGCCTAGGACGTTATGCGCCGGTCTTCGATGTCGATCCCAACGCAGACGACACCCTATGGGAATTCTGGATCGAGGGCTTTGAACAGGCCATGACGTAGCGTCCGCAAAGCTGGCGCATTTATCTTAACGCTGACGAAGACACCGCAACGGCAATGGCTGGGCTTATCATGCTTATTGGCGTTGCTGAGGATGAGAGCTGCGTCGAGAAAGAAGAACTTGAAGGCATACACGAAACGGCACCCGACCTTATCCCCGGCTGGGTTGAAATACTGAATGCTGAGCGCCTAGCGGCTGCAAGGATCGGCCAATATGCGCGAAACATGCCTAATACGCGAAGCATGCTGAACATATTCTCGTCAGCCCGTTCGACAAAGGTTGGGCGCAACGATCCGTGCCCGTGTGGATCGGGCAAGAAGTACAAGAAGTGCTGCGGGTTGAATTGAGGGTGGATATTCGGATTAGCTCTATTTGCCTCAGAGAGCGCCATAGGTGGGTATTAGGCAGAATGAAGTGCATGTAGCTGAAATTGCTTGGCGCGTCTCTATGGGTGCTCTATGGGCGAATTTGTATTACGAGGAGCCAAGGCAACGCACCCCGAGAAGGTCAAACCTACAAAGTGCTTCACATCAGCACATGAAGTCTCCTTACGGTCCCCATATAGAAGATTTCCTTGAGGGTTACCTCCTAATTGTACCTTAGGTTCACCTGAACGTTGTAGCTGTACATGTTAGCTTAGGTTGCTCTTAAGGCTCAATGATCCTCCTCCTCAGAGGAGATCAATACCATAGGTTATCACCTTAGGCTGACCCCCTGTCCACATGCAAGGTTCCTGCGAAGTTGGCTTAACGTGCAACCAGAGGATCGCCTAAGTTGTCATCCTTGCTGATGGCTTCGCCATTCTGATTGTTGAAGACCATACAGATTACAGGAACGGTCAAGAAACAAGCTTGGACAACCTTTCCCTCTTAATACATGAGAACCTGTTGTATGATTTCGGTAAGGATGAAAGGTCTGCCAAGCGGTCCACCTGCGAGAAACTTCGGGGGCAATACTCTATTCGCGGGTGACCTTTCCGGCGATACCGACATGCGTCATGAAAGTTTCCAGCATCACTACCTCCGTCTTCCGGGCCTTGCTCTCTGCAACCAATACGGCGTCATGAAGCTGCAAGGCGACGACACCTTCGTCCATCAGCCGTAACAGCAAATCCACCATGATCTGACTTTCGGTGAACTGGTCACGGTGACCAATGCCTTTATAGAAGAGATGCCTTATGGCAGGGTGTCGGTTCTCAATCGCTGACGTAATGCTTCCGATTGTTGCCCCCTTCGGAAAGAGCTGACGTGTCCCCTTGGGCATCCGACTAAGTGGTTTCTTAGAGAAGATCATAGCGTTAAGCACCATCTTGATACCTTCCCGCAATCTCCCATAAACAGGAGCGCCTAAATCGGGGATGTCGTAGAGGTCATCTGGGCCGGGATCGATATTGACGCGTCCGTAAAGAATGCGAAGCCCCATCCACCCACGGTTGAGACATCGCATCTATTAGATTGCACAATCGGACGACGAGACCGAGGCTATTATCATTGTCGTGCTTCATCTTGTTCCCTTCAAAACGGCGCAGCTTTCAAAGCTTCCCGCATCCCTCGCCCGCAGCCTTCCCATGCGGCCTTCACCAGCATGCGCGCTTCTAACTCGTCGCATTCCGCAAGGTCGGTTTTCTGTATGGACTGCAAAAACTCCCCAGCTGCCTCAACGCCCGTATCAAGGGCGCGCAACTCGTATGGATCGAACCGACGGCGGGAGCGGATACAGTCGCCAATCGTTCGGTTCGTACTGTGGATGTGCATGTGGCTCCCCTGTCAGGCGGCAATTACAACAGGAACGAAACCGAAACAAATCAATTTGGAAAGGGTAGATCATCGCCATAGCCCACTAAGCCGCTAGCGCCTCATCCAATCCGTTGAGGTACTCAATCAGTTCTTCGGCATCGCGCTTCTTAAGCGAGCAGCATAGCTGCCCATTGAGTGAAACCGGATTCTGACTGACGGTTTCCTTTACGGCCCAAAGACCATTCGACTGTTCTGAGAGGTAGTAAAAATTATGAATCGTGCTGTTTACGGGCCACATTTCCATATCCTTAGGAGGGGAATTTGCCGCAATAACGTGGACAGGAATCGAATGTTCCATCCTTTGACGATTAAATCAGCCCTCGTTCCGATTATATTTACTCGGCACCAAGCATGAGCCAGACTTTCAGCATGGCCGAATACGAAGAATGCGTTCGGAATACAGCTAAGCTCGTCGTAAAATTCGGAGACGCGGCCATTCCTTTGTTAGAGCGCGCGGAAGCTGAGCTTACAGCCGCTACAAGCCGAGACAGCGCTCTAGCTCGAGCTCAGGCGATACTTCGCGCGGCCTAGCCTTCCCATTTCAACTTAATGGACTCCAGCAGATCACGGCGCCGCTTCATCTCGGCGCCATCGCCGTATTTAGGGCGTCCGAATTCATGCCCCATTAGATCCGCTTGCATGCGATCGGAAGCGCCCACGTTCTCAATTCGATCCTGGAAGGTATGTCGGAGCGAATAGATCGTGTGCTTCGGTGACGGGAATAAATCTTTTGACCTCAAAAACTTGTTGATAGCAGCCGACGCTGAATCTGACTTGTCAGCGTAACGAGCGAACCCATCCGGAGCTTGCTTCATTGCCCAGAGTGCAACTCCTACCAAAGGGATACGACGCACCGAGTAATCGGTCTTCTGTCGCCTGTCTTCGCGTTCAGCGACCTCAACATGAGGCACTTCATCGTTTAGCCGAATGTCCTCGGAACGAAGGTTACACACCTCCCCTAGACGCATCCCTGTTTCAATCATCGTATATATAATGAGCCGCGCGTCTTGATTGATATCGTCAAGCGCTCCTGACTGTAATAAGCGATCTTGCACCCATTCGACCGAAAACGGCGGCCGCTTATCCAGTTTTGTGGCGTTAGTTTCTTTTAGGCGAATCCCCGACCATGGTGCGCGAAAGTTAGTTTGAAGCGCATCGTCGATGACAGACAGCATGCCTTTCAAGTCACTAAAGCTGCGGTTGGCGCTGTACGCTTTAAGCTTCTCCGTCGCAATTTTATCTGTCCACCATTGGCGATATCGAAGCACGTCAGCGCGCGTAATTTCACTTAATCGAAGATCATCGAGCAGTTCGCTGGCATATTTAATCGCGCGTTCGCGAGAGACCTTGTGTTTGGACATCTGGCCTTCAGACAGTCCTGATAATCCGGACTGGTTGAATTTTTCATACATCTGCCAGACATTTGAGATGCGAGGGTTAGGAAAATCGACCAGCCCGACAATTGCTTTCGCCGCAGACGGCTTTGTTTCTAAGACTTCTGCGGCGTGTTTCGCCCTCAGAAAGAGCTCTTCATATGATCCTGATGCGATCTCAGCCGCAGGCTTGTACGCAAAACCCAGCGACTGTGCAGTCCGCACAGCAGCCTCATAGCGCTCCCATTCAGGGCGATTGTCGTTGCCCGATGACATTGCAGCCCAGAGACGCTCGGTCGCGTCATGAACGCCCTGCGCCTTTTCCAGTGCTTCTTTATGATTCTTAGTTTTGAGGCTTATTTTTACGAAAGTTCATTTGTCGTGATTCGACACTTCGATCGGCACGCGCCTATAATAGCGGTAGATACCGCTCGGCTGCCGCTGCACATATTTCGTAATATCAACTGACAAGATCAACGCCCACAATGTAACCCAGAATGTAATCCGGATTGTAGCCGATTTGGATCAATAGTTATATTGTGATTTTTAAATTGAGCCGTAAGCCTTTGATTAGCTTAACTTAAATTTTTGAGCAGTTGTAACCCAAAAAAGTAAGTGGCTCCCCGGGCCGGATTCGAACCAGCGACCAACCGGTTAACAGCCGGTTGCTCTACCACTGAGCTACCGGGGAAGAGGTGCTCGTTGCGTCAGCGAGGTGGCGTATAGCAGGAGGATTTCTGATTTGCCAAGCCCTAATTTTGTTTTTTTTCAATTTTTTGCATTCTGATCATGAAACCCTATATTCTCTGGGACGTTTCCAACCGAAAAGTTTCTGCCCCCAAGCTGTGAGAAAGACCGAGTGACCGAAGAATACGAACCTAAACCACGAAAACGCGCAATTGTGATTCTTGGAAAGCGAATCCCAATGCCTCAATCAGTGCTCATGCGGCGAACACTTGGCGGTTCATTGGTCGTAGGTGGCGCATTAGGTTTTCTCCCGGTGCTAGGCTTCTGGATGTTGCCTCTAGGACTGATCGTACTTTCGCATGACTCACATCGCGTGCGGCGTTGGCGCCGAAGAAGTGAAATTCACATTTGGCGTAAATGGCTGAAACGAGGATCGACACCCAGTGCTAGCTAAACAAACCGCTCCTCAGTTCTGTTCTATGATTTATCTGATGGGTTGTTCCTTTGGCGCGATCCCCGTGTCTAATTTTGCCAAGTTGCAAGAGCGCGAAGTCCCACAGAACTGCGATGGGCTTACTGAAAGCATTGTCGCTACGTGTCGGAAGCTAAATCACTACGGAGTATAGAGCACGCAACTGGTGTTCGCCGCTATCATCAGCGTCTCTTAAGTAGCCCATGACAAACTGACTGAGTTGCAAACACTGTTGCTGAAAATACTAACGATCTCTCGGAGAGTTGTTGCCGATTCTGCGTATATCTTCGCAAGATCAATGATGGGAATATTCGTTTCAGGAGTAGTTACTAGTAGGAATTCCGAAGAATCTCGCAATTTGAACGCTGTTTCCATTTCAGCTGTAACAAAAAAAATTCGCATTATTCAATTGCTCGCAAATCATGATTTTTGCATAAAATACAACTTTAAGTTTTCTTTTTAATCCAGAGAATTATCATCATTTTTTTCGAGCCACGTCCTCTTACCTTGGTTGCTGGAATCCATAAGAGAAAGCTTCACCTAAGTTGTCCGGTTCTGTCGAGCTCTTTTCTTGATTCTTACATCTCCGCTGCCCCTGAAATTCTTTCTTATTTATGGGCTCCACTTCGTTGCAATCGGGCATTCTTTCCGACATCTCAAATGTTAGAAATGGAAATAAATTCGAGAAACGCTGCATCAGTTTACTAACAGAGTTACCCCAGGTCGCGTTGAAAAATCGGTTCAAGGAGCCAAGCTGGAATCATCTCGATTCTGAAAAAAGAAATTTAACATAAAATACAAGTACACAATTTTAGATTGCATGAAAAAAGGAAGGAAATTTGTATCTAGCAAGAAAGACCTTCCCTAATTGCAAATGATTTGCAAAAGCGCTTGAGGTGAATATAATTCTACGTTATGCAATTGCTAATTATTCGCATTAAGGAGAAGGTAATGTATCGACCGATCAGATGTGGCTTGGCAAAAGCTTTTGTTGCTGGATTCGCAATGCTGCTGGCATCAAGTTCCGCTTTTGCAGCTGACAAATTTAAAGCTGTAACTACATTTACGGTCATTGCAGATATTGCCCGGAATGTTGCCGGGGATGCCGCCACTGTTGAATCAATTACCAAGCCCGGCGCTGAAATCCATGAGTATCAGCCAACGCCTGGCGATCTAATCAAGGCGCAGGATGCAGATCTCGTCCTCTGGAATGGACTTAATCTCGAATTGTGGTTTGAGAAGTTCTTCTCGCGACTTAAGAACGTTCCAAGCGCGGTCGTAAGTGACGGGGTTGTGCCAATGGGCATCACAGAAGGCCCTTATTCTGGCAAACCTAACCCACATGCATGGATGTCGCCTACTTCTGCCCTCATCTATGTCGATAATATTCGTGATGCATTCGTCAAATATGATCCAGACAATGCTGAAGTCTACAAAGCCAATGCTGAGAAGTATAAGACCGAGATAAAGGCGACAATTGATCCGATCAGAGCAGAATTTACGGCTATACCAGCTGACAAGCGCTGGCTCGTTACCAGCGAAGGCGCATTCTCCTATCTCGCTCGTGATTTTGATCTAAAGGAGCTTTACCTCTGGCCGATTAATGCGGACCAACAAGGCACACCTCAGCAGGTACGTAAGGTGATTGATGCGGTTCGCGCAAATAACATCACCGCTGTTTTTTCTGAAAGCACGGTATCGGCAGCACCGGCAGAACAGGTTGCGCGAGAAACCGGCGCGAAATACGGCGGCGTGCTGTATGTCGATTCTCTTTCCGAGGCTGATGGACCAGTTCCTACCTATATCGACCTTCTGAAAGTAACTTCGGACACGATCGCAAAAGGCCTAAAACAATGAACGTTCCGATAAATCGCCATCTTCAGGAACATGCCGCGCTTAGAAATAGCGCGGTTGAAGGGTTGAAGGTAAAGGACGCGACTGTGACCTATCGCAATGGTCACACGGCTTTACGCAATGCCAGTTTTGAGATCCCTACCGGCACGATTACGGCACTGGTTGGCGTGAATGGCTCAGGCAAGTCGACCTTATTCAAAGCCATCATGGGTTTTGTCCGTTTGGCAAAGGGTGACATTTCCATCCTTGGCCTGCCGGTCAAACAGGCGCTCAAGCAGAATCTTGTCGCCTATGTCCCGCAAAGTGAAGAGGTTGACTGGAACTTTCCCGTTTTGGTCGAAGATGTCGTCATGATGGGCCGATATGGACATATGGGCATGATGCGCATTTCCCGTCGTGCCGATCACGAAGCAGTCGAAATGGCACTGAGCCGTGTCAACATGCTCGACTTTCGCAAGCGGCAAATAGGCGAGCTGTCTGGCGGCCAAAAGAAGCGTGTTTTTCTTGCTCGCGCACTTGCTCAGGATGCGCACGTCATTCTTCTTGATGAGCCTTTTACCGGCGTTGATGTAAAGACTGAGGAAGCGATCATCACGCTTCTGCGTGGGCTCCGCGATGAAGGCCGCGTGATGCTTGTTTCCACGCATAATCTCGGCAGCGTGCCCGAGTTTTGCGACCGGACAGTTCTCGTTAAGAATACGGTGCTTGCTTTTGGTCCAACAGAGAAGATTTTCACACAGGCCAATCTCGAAAAGACGTTTGGCGGAGTGCTACGGCACCTCATTCTCGACGAGAAAACCAAGCAGAATCGTTCGGCAATCGGTGTCATAACTGATGATGAGCGGCCCTTCGTGCTCTATGAGCAAAAGCAGGAAGGCTAAGACTGATGGCTCTCCTGCTCGAACCTTTTGCTTACGGTTACATGCTCAATGCTATGTGGGTTTCAGCCCTTGTCGGTGGTGTTTGTGCGTTTCTTTCTGCATATCTGATGCTTAAAGGCTGGTCGCTTATCGGCGATGCCCTCTCCCACTCCATCGTGCCCGGTGTTGCTGGCGCCTATATGCTCGGTCTGCCCTTTTCCGTAGGTGCTTTCTTTTCAGGTGGATTGGCTGCTGCAGCAATGCTGTTTCTCAACCAGCGAACAAAGCTCAAAGAAGACGCGATTATTGGGCTGATTTTCACGGCCTTCTTCGGCCTTGGACTGTTTATGATTTCGCTGCGGCCAACCTCGATCAGTATCCAGACAATAGTGCTTGGCAATATTCTGGCGATAACACCGGGCGATATTCTTCAGCTGGCGATCATAGGGTTCGTTTCGCTCGCGCTGCTTTTGCTCAAATGGAAAGACCTGATGGTGGTGTTTTTCGATGAAAGCCATGCACGTTCCATTGGATTAAAACCAACGGCGCTGAAGATCATGTTCTTCACGCTGCTTTCGGCAAGCACTGTTGCTGCAATGCAGACCGTAGGTGCGTTTCTGGTCATCTGCATGGTCGTTACCCCCGGCGCGACTGCATATCTGCTCACCGATCGCTTTTCGCGACTTTTGTGGATTGCGGTGCTAATCGGCACGCTAACCAGCTTCATCGGCGCTTATGTTAGCTACTTCATGGATGGCGCAACCGGCGGCATCATCGTCGTGCTGCAAACGCTGGTGTTTCTCACCGTATTTTTTCTGGCACCTAAACACGGAATCCTTGCGGCCCGCAGGCGCGCAGCCAAAGCATTGCAGGAGGTTGAGCCATGAGCTTCCCCGACATGCTTCTAATGCCATTTCGGTTTGACTTTATGATCTATGCACTGATCGCGTCGATCCTGATTGCCATTCCAACGGCCTTACTTTCCTGCTTTCTGGTGCTCAAGGGTTGGTCGCTAATGGGCGATGCCATAAGCCACGCGGTGCTGCCGGGTGTTGTGATTGCCTATATCGTCGGCCTGCCCTTTGGCATAGGTGCTTTTGTTGCAGGTATGGTCTGCGCACTTGCAACCGGTTTTCTCAAGGAAAACAGCCGTATCAAGCAGGATACGGTCATGGGTATCGTCTTCTCCGGCATGTTTGGGCTGGGTCTTGTGCTCTATGTTTCTGTGCGTGCAAATGTGCATCTTGATCACATCCTCTTCGGCGACATTCTCGGTATCAGCGCAAGCGACCTTATAGAGACGGCGATTATCGCAGCTGTGACCGCAGGCGTTCTCATCGTCAAATGGCGTGATTTCCTGCTGCATGCATTCGACCCCGCACAGGCGCGTGCTGTCGGCTTGCCAGTCCGGCTGCTGCATTATGGGCTTCTGTGCCTGATTTCACTCACCATCGTAGGTGTCCTAAAAGCGGTAGGAATTATTCTCGCAATCGCCATGCTGATTGCTCCAGGCGCCATCGCCTTTTTGCTCACCCACAGATTCAGCAGCATGATGATCGTTTCAGTCATCGTTGCTGTCTTCTCGTCCTTCATGGGCGTATATCTTTCGTTCTTCATAGACAGCGCCCCTGCACCGACAATTGTTCTGCTGATGACAGTGATCTTCATTGCAGCTTTCCTGTTTTCAAGCTGGCGAAACGCACGCGCAGAAACGCGGCAAGAGGCTGAAACGGCTTAAAACTTCATTGTGAGCTGTCTCCTTTCGTGTCGGAACAGCTTGCGTGCAGCGTGGACAGCTTTGCAAAGCTGTCCACGTTTTTGCACAGCTGCGCAGCATCAGTCATATGGCTGTTATAAATCCTCGATAGATAACCATAACAACGAACGGCGCTTCAAAACCGTTCGCTATTTTCCAGCACACTAGAATTTGTTGCTTGTCGAGGTAAAATAAAAATGCTTCAATCCAGATTGCACGGCTGTGCAGAAAAAATAAAACCGGCCGTCGATCCTGGGGAGGATACGCATATGCCTGCGTTTTTGGAGGTAGCGGATGCACGCGTCCGTTATGGCAATAATGAGATTCTTAAAGGTGTAGACCTTTCAGTGAAGAAGGGTGAATTCGTAGCGCTGCTCGGCTCTTCCGGTTGTGGCAAAACCACTTTGCTGCGTGCAATTGCTGGTTTCAATACCCCCAGCGATGGAGCTATCCGCGTTGCAGGCAAGGATGTCACTCAATTACCGCCTGACAAGCGCGGCATGGCACTGGTATTTCAGTCCTATGCGCTCTGGCCGCATATGACGGTGGCGCAAAATATCGGCTACGGCCTGCGTATTCGTGGTACAGCGAAAGATACTGTCAGGCAGAAAGTTCAGGAAGTTGCACGCCTTCTAGGGCTCGATGCGCTGCTTGATCGCAAGCCAGCCGCACTTTCCGGTGGTCAGCGCCAGCGCGTAGCACTCGGACGTGCATTGGCAATCGAGCCAGACATTCTGCTGCTGGATGAGCCGCTTTCAAACCTTGACGCCCGCATTCGCCTGTCGGTGCGCCATGAAATCAGCGCTCTGCAGCGTCGGCTTGGCATAACTGCGGTGCATGTGACGCATGATCGTGAAGAGGCCATGGTTATGGCTGATCGCATCGTGATCCTGAATAATGGCGAAGTGGCACAAGCCGGCGCACCAGAAGAAGTTTATAATCATCCAGCATCCGACTTCGTCGCAGCCTTTATGGGCGCTGAGAACCTCATTGAGCTTCCTGTCAGTGTTAAAGCAGACCGGATCACGATCGCCGCAGGTCCACAAAACAAAGCAAGTATAATCCCGGCTGGCCGCCGCAATCTGTCCGATGGCATCGCAACAGCACGCTTCCGTAGTGAAGCCGCAAAGCTTACAAGTCCCGGCGCTCCAAATTCTGGCACAACACCTGAACTTATCCTAACGGGCACCGTTGACCAGACGAGCTATCCGGGTGGCCTTTGGCGGCACATGATAAGCGTCGGCGGCAAGCATCTTCTGGTTGATGCAAAAGAGAGCCATCAACCCGGCTCACAGGTTGAAATCCGCATTCCCGAACAGGCACTCTTCCTGTTCGACAAGTGACCTGATCTGCTTAATTGGTAACTGTTTCTGCGATGCACAGGTGTGCATACGAGTGAAGTTGTCATCAAGTCGATCGTTAGCAGGCTTTACTGCTCAGAAGAGGATTGCGGGCCTTCGACCGCCCGCAGCCGCACAAAATTCCCGATCACACCTCACCGGATACACAATTATCCAACCGCCGAAATCTTCCGCCATGCGGATACAAAAGCAGGAATTATTCGATGAAGACGATCCTGAAAACAGCTCTTGTCCTCGGCCTGACGGCATCGCCCGCCGCAGCGAATGAATTGACCGTTCTGACCGCAGGGGACCAGAACATGGTCGATTACGTGAACGAATATCTCGGCCCATTGTTCGAGAAGGAAAATCCAGGGACGACAGTTCGTGTTGTTGGCACCGGCCCAGGCGACGCTGGTTCACAGAAGATTCTCGAACGCTTTGAAGCCCAGTCGAAGGCGGGCGTTGAAAAGTGGGACGCAGACGTTGCTGTCGTTCACGAGAAATTCGCAGGTCCGATGGTTGAAAAAAAGTTTCTCGAAAACTATCGCAGTAAGATCGACAGCGGGAAGCTCGTCACACGCGACAATGCGAAGATGGCGCTCGGCACAAATGTTGATGGCTATGTCATGCCAATGTTCAACAGCCAGACAGCCCTCGCCTACAACCCAGCTCTCGTTTCAAATCCACCAAAGAGCTATGATGAGCTGGTCACATGGGCAAAGGAAAACCCGAAGCAGTTCGGCTATAACGGCATCAAGGGTGGCGCATCGGGCGTGAGCTTCGTGATGGGCTGGATTTATGCCTATGGTGGCGATGCCGACAAGCTAATGCAAGGCCCGTTTGAAGAAGGCGAAGCCAAGAACTGGGACAAGGCCTTTGCGTCGCTCAAGGACTTCACGACGAAAGCAACATTGACACCGGGTAATGCCGGTACGCTCGATATGCTAAGCCGCGGTGAAATCGCCATGGGCCCTGTCTGGGTTGACATGTTCTATTCATGGAAGGCCAATGGCCAGCTTCCACCAGAAATGAAACTTGTTCTGCCTTCGCCGGGCATGCCGGGGCAGCCGATGCATTATGTCATCCCTCAAAAGAGCGCCAACAAGGAACTTGCTGAAAAGTTCGTGGCACTTGCAACCAGCCCCAAAGTTCAGGCTGAAGGCATCGTTGAACGCTTCAACTGGTATCCGGGCATTGATGCTGATCACGTCAAGGCAGAACTCAATGCCGATACGTGGAACAAGCTCTTCACCGACATTTCGCCGGAAGATCTTGCCAATTACGGCAAGCCATTTCCGATTGCACCATACAATACAGCAATCCTCGAAGCTTACGAGCGTCAGGTAGGCAACTAATTAGCCTGCACTAAAGCATAGACCGGGTGCGTGAAACACGGACCCGGTCCCTACATCATAAATTCGGGGAATATCAATGTCGCAGAGAATGACGGGTTTTCTGCTGGTCGCGCCAGCATTGGCAATCGTGTTGTTTCTATTCATCGTGCCGTTGTTTGGCGCGATAACCGGAGCATTTCATGTTGGTGAAGACTGGGGTTTCGGCAATTTCACCAAGGCTTTCGAGCTTTATTCAAGCGACATGCTTTTCACCCTTGTAATCGTGACGCTCTCTTCTGCGCTGATCGCACTTTTTGCAATCGCCATCGGTGGCTATCTAACGCTCGGCTCTAATCAGCGTGCCGTTACCTTGCTGCGCTGGCTCTACCGTTGGCCGCTGTTCATTCCATTCATTGTGGTCGGCCAGATATTGCGCACGTTTCTCGCTAAAAACGGCCTGATGAACAGCCTTCTGATTGAAAGCGGCATTCTCACGCCGCTTCAGGCGATGAGCTTTCTCGACTGGCGCGGCATCGTCATCGCCTTTGTCTGGAAACAAACGCCCTTCGTCACGTTACTCCTTGCGGGGGCAATGGCATCGATTGATCGCAGTACTATCGAATCTGCGCGTAATCTCGGTGCAGGACGACTACGTATTTTGATAGAAATCGTGCTTCCACAAGTGCGTCCCACCCTGCTCGTTGGCTTGATCCTCAGCTTCGTCACCATGATGTCGGTACTTTCTGTGCCGCTGATGATCAATGCTCAATCTCCAACCATGATCACTGCTAATATGGCTTTCCGCATCAATGCCTATGGCGATTACGGCGTCGCCAATGCGCTCGGCACAATATCGCTCCTGATGACCAGTCTGGTTGCATGGATTTATCTCAGACAAACCATGAAGGAGCACGGCTGATGAGCACCGCACTCGACTGGCGCTGGATACCGCGCGGAATTCTTCTAGGGTTGCTTGCCTTTGCAATCTTCGGCCCGCTTGCAAACCTCCTTCTCTGGGCCGTAGCTGAACGCTGGTATTTTCCTCATACGCTGCCTATTCAGTATGGCTTTTCCTTCTGGGCCAATGTGTTTTCGCCACGCGGCAACGCTCTTTCATCACTCGGCACAAGCGTGGTTATTGCAAGCCTTACTGTGGTTGTTTCGCTGGGTCTTGCCATCCCGGCTGGCTATGCGCTGGCACGGCTGAAGTTGCCATTTCGCGGATTGATCTTGCTTATCTTGCTGATACCACAGGCATTTCCAAATCTGCCGATCTACGTCAACATTGCGCAGATGTTCTATTCGCTGCGTCTAAACGGTACGATTACCGGCGTGGTTCTGGTTCATGTGACCCATGGCTTGGTCTATGCGGTGTGGATTGCGACAGCCGCTTTCTCCGCGATTGATCGTGAGCTGGAAGAGGCCGCACGTTCCATGGGCGCTTCCGCCATGAAGACTTTCTTCCACATTACAATGCCAATTGCAGCCCCAGGGCTGCTCGCCAGCGCTATCTTCGTGTTCCTTGAATCACTTGATGAATTCACCGGGACATATTTTGTGGGCGCACCCGATATTACAACATTGCCGCTGATGCTTTATACAGCAAGCTCCGGTGGCAACTATCAGATAGCGTCGATCAGCGCGCTAATCCTGCTGGTTCCGTCCATTGCTTTCATGTTCGTGGTCGAGCGTTTCCTGCGCGCCGATGTTCTCTCGAAAGTGGGTCGATAACTATGGCCGACAAAGATCGTTTTCAGGACGAGATCCCCGAAAACCAACCGCGTTTCATCAGCGCACATGAAGTTGCAGTGGAGGCTGGCGTCTCTCGCTCGGCAGTCTCTCGCACCTTTACGCCTGGAGCCAGCGTATCCCCCTCAACGCGTGAGAAAGTGCTGAAGGCAGCTGAAAAGCTTGGATATCAGGTCAATGATCTTGCAAGGGGCCTGCTCGCTAAGCGTAGCCGCATCGTCGGCATGATCGCAGCCGATCCGGCAAGTCCTTTTCGCTCCCGCCAGATCGCAGCGCTGTCCCGCCGATTGACCGCGCGTGGCAGCGTGCCGGTGCTGATCCCGACCGGTCAGCACGGCGAGAATCTTTCCGCAGCCCACCAGACGCTTCTCCGTTATCGGGCAGAAGCGACTGTAGTTCTATCTGGCATGCCATCATCATCATTTGTCGAATTGGCACAGCGCAACGGCCATACGCTGATCGTTGTGGGCCGTAACGAAGATGGCCCTGATCATATCCGGATCAATAACAAACAAGCGGCGGAAACGGCTGTCGACGTGTTTGCCGCGCGCGGCATGAAAAGGCTCGGGCTTGTGACATCAAATGTTCGCAGTCCTAATTTGCTGGAACGCGAAGAATCCTATGTCTCTCGTGCTATAAACTTAGGCCTGGATGTTAGCGTAGAACGCGGGGAACTGACGGATTACGATGGCGGCTTTGCCGCTGCGTCCCTTCTCCTCAGCGAGCGCGACCGTGTCGAGGCCGTATTCTGCGTGAATGATTTGATGGCATTTGGGCTAATTGATTGCGCACGTGAGGTTTTCAATCTCTCTATACCGACAGACTTGTCCGTTATCGGTTTTGATAATGTCGCCGAAGCGCGCTGGGGTGCATATCGTCTCACAACCTTCGACCAGAATGCAGAGCGCCTGTCTGCTGAAATTATCCGTATGCTCGATGAACGACAAAGTGCACCCAACGAGCCGCCACAGATGGTGATGATCGACACACCACTTATTTTGCGAGGCAGCGTGCGCCCGCTTAAAAAGGAAAACTCTTCTAAAGGAAGCAAACCCTGAATGTCCGATCATTCTATCTGGCTCCGCCCCGCGCATGATGATCTTGTTTTTCTTGAGAAAATCGGCCGGCATTTGAGTGGGCGCTTCAACTCACCGGTATTTGAGCCACACGCAACACTGGTACCGGATATGAATCGATCTGCAGAAGAGCTTTTGCCACAGGTGGTGAGCCTTGCAATCGGCCGCCAACCACTTGAACTTTTGATTGAGGATGTAACGGGGAGCGAAGCCTATTTTCGCTCTTTCTACGCGGCACTTGAAAAAGCACCGGCGCTGATGCGACTGAAACAAGACTCCCTTGAAATATCTAGTCAGGCCAGCCTGCAGAGCTTCATGCCGCATGTCTCACTGGCTTATGGTGTTGAGGCTACAACGCAGAAACAAACGGAAATGCAGCGGCTTGCCAAAGAGCTTTCAGGTCGAAAGCTGCGCTTTGACCGGCTGCTAATTGTGAGTTCATCGAGCGAGACGCCGATCGATGAATGGCACGTAAAGCACGAGATTCAGCTTAAAGGATAAAAGCCAGCCACAGATATGTGGCTGGCCGTTTTTTAATCAAAGAGGACGCGGATGAGATCTGTAGACTTTTTCAATGTCTGCCAGTACCTCTGCTGAAAGCGTCACTTCGCTTGCAGAAATGTCGATCTTCAGCTGTTCGACAGACGTGGCGCCGATAATGACAGATGTCATGAAAGGTCTCGACGCCGAAAACGCAATCGCCATCTGCGCAATCTCGAGCCCGTACTTCTTGGCAATATCGATATAGGCGCGAATTGCGGGTTCCGAATAGGAATTATCACGCCAAAGGCCCCCATCTGTCACCGAAGCGCGTGATCCTTCTGGGATTTTTCCGCCTAGATATTTGCCGGTTAAAACACCTGCAGCCAGCGTTGAATAGGCAAGCAAACCAACTTGTTCAAACAGCGATACTTCTGCCATATCATGATCAAATTCACGCTGCAGCAGACCATATTCATTCTGTATAGACGCCATACGTGGCAGATTGTGCTCTTCAGCAATCTTCAGCCATTGCATCGTACCCCAAGCTGTTTCGTTTGAAAGACCGACGTTTCGAATCTTGCCTGCGCGAACCGCATCTTCAAGTCCGAGCAAAACATCATGGATCTGTTTACGTTCCGCCTTTGGGTCAACATGGGAGGGATCAAAACCCCAGCCTTGACCGAAATGATAATGCGGACGCGATGGCCAGTGAATCTGATAGAGGTCGATGTAATCGGTCTGCAGTCTCTTCAAGCTGTCATTGACCGCCTCAGTAACACTTGCGCGGCTTGGCTTTGCACCGCCACGAATCCACTCCTGGCGACCACCACCTGCGATCTTGCTGGCGAGGATAACGCGATCACGCTTACCAGACTTCTTGAACCAGTTGCCGATGTAGGTTTCAGTCTTGCCATAGCTTTCCGGGCTCATCGGAATAGCATAACCTTCAGCGGTATCGATAAAATTGACGCCGGCATCGACTGCGAAATCAAGTTGCTGATGCGCGTCGTTTTCAGTGTTCTGTACGCCCCAGGTCATGGTGCCGAGACAGATTTCGGTAACATTGAGGCCTGTACGGCCCAAAGGTTTCATTTTCACGAGATTATTCCGGATCGATTTGCCCGCAGAACGCGGATTTGACGGGGCTAAAGTCTTACCCCCACAGTGTCGCGCCTGACAAGGCCGCTCGCTGAAAATTGAAAGCGATTAGAGAAACCGTTTTGCGGAATATGGCGCGGGATCAGTAAATGTGTTCTCGCCCGTCATCATTTCGGCAAGCAGACGCCCGCTTGCCGGGCCAATTGTCAAGCCGTGATGAGCATGGCCAAAGTCAAACCATAGTCCCTTATGGCGCGGTGCGGGTCCAATAACCGGTCGCATATCCGGCAGGCATGGACGCAAACCGAGCCATGGCTTGGATTCTACAGGCGTACCCAGTTGCGGCAAAAGACGTCGCGCAACTTTCTCAGCACGTTTGAGCTGAATGAAATTGGCAGGCGCATCTGGTGAAGCGAACTCTATACCGGTTGAAAGCCGAACGCCCTGTACCATAGGCGCGAGTACATAGCCTGCTTCTTCATCAACAACTGTATGACCGAGCCGCACGCCATCCTGCATTTCAAAATGCATATGATGCCCACGCTTAATACCGAGCGGGATTGAGTAACCAAACTTCTGGAAGATCAATCCAGATTGCGGTCCGAGAGCTGCCACAACATCGCTCGCAACGATCGGGCCTTCTTCAGTCGTTACTTGCCAGCTATCACCATTTTCAACGAGGGAATCTGCATCACCATGAACAAATGTGCCCCCATTCGCGCGAAAAAGATCAGCATAAGCTTCAACCAAACCACCCGGATTGACTATTGTTTTTGGGTCAAGCCAGTGAATGCCGCCCGCAACATCGCCAAGTGTTGTTTCCCGTTGTTTTAGCGACTGGGAATCCAGGACATCATAGGCGAGATTAAACTGCTGCAATTGCGGCAAGCGTTGTACGGCAGCGTTGAAAGCTGCTTCATTGCGAAAAACCTCAATCCAGCCCTGCGCACGCACAAGTCGTTCACAGCCAGCTTGGGCAATAAGCGCATCATGCTCGCGAACACTTGCTTCGACCAATGGCAACATGGCGTTTGTTGCAATCTTCAGGCGCACTGGCGAAGATTCGCGCCAATACTGGAACAGCCAGCGGGCCATTCGCGATACATAAAACGGGTCGTATCGCACATCTGAACGGCGATTCAGGCCATAACGCAGCAGCGTCCAGAAACCTTGCGGAAACGAATAGGGAATGACACTTGAACGCTCGATTAGACCGGCATTACCGAAACTCGTGCCCTGCCCCGGCTCACCACGATCAATCAGCGTAACCGACCGCCCTCGCGCTTGCAGGTGAAGCGCGGCTGAAACCCCAACGATACCCGCACCCAGTACAATGACGTCTTGTTTCTGCATGGTATTCCCGCCAATTCCATGAAGTGAAAGAGCGCGCTGATCGATTTTCAGCGCGCTCCCGCATACAGCAAAGAGTGGTGACTTTTACAAGTCACATATATTCAATCAATAAATGTCGAAGTCGAAATATTTCTTCACGATGGTCGCATAGGTGCCGTCGTCGCGAATTTTTTTGATAGCCGCGTTGAACTGTTCACGCAGGTCGTTGTCGTCCTTGCGAACAGCAATCGCCGTATCTGTCTGAGTTCCTGGAATGTCGCCAATCAGCTTGCAGCAATCACCGCCATCGCCCTTGATCCAATCTGAAATCGGAAACTTGTCGGAAACAACGGCATCGAGGCGGCCGCTCTTGAGATCTGCATTCGCCTCATCCGCTGTCGGATAAAGCTTTACGTCAGCACCGGCCTTGCCGTAAACATCCTCCGCATAAGTGCCCTGTGTAGTTGATCCCTGCGCGCCTATTGATTTACCTTTGAACGCGTCGGCATCGAGGGATGTAATCGTGCTATCTTTTGGAACAGCAACCGACAGCGGCGTGGAATAATATTTGTCGGTGAAAGATACTTGCTTCTGGCGCTCTTCCGTCACACTCATCGAAGCGATAACCGCGTCGAATTTATTGGTCTGAAGGCCCGGAATCATGCCGTCCCAATCATTGGCAATGATGGTGCACTTTGCTTCCATCGCTTTACAAAGCGCATTGGCGATATCAACATCCAGCCCCTGCAAAGAACCATCAGCCGCAACAAAATTGAACGGCGGATAAGCACCCTCAGTTGCAATCTTGATTTCTTTCCATTCTTTGGCTTGCGCTGGAAGTGCAGCAATAATGGAGGCCACGCCCGCGAACAGGATTGATTTCAACATAATATTCCCCTTGACCGTTGTTATGGTTCTATTTTGCAGGTTTCCCGCCCGCAATTTGATGGATTGAATGAAGCACCGGACGCCGACTGTTTCAAGTTAAACATCTGGCGGCGTCCGATAATTTTATCAATAAATATCGAAGTCGAAATACTTCTTGCGGATTGTCTCGTAAGTACCGTCGTCACGGATCTTTTTGATTGCGGCGTTGAACTGCTCGCGCAGATCATCGTCCCCCTTGCGCAGAGCAACAGCGATCTTGGTTTCAGAGCCCGGAATATCGCCAAGGAACTTGCAGCAATCAGCGCCCTGCTTCTTCAGCCAGTCGGCAGCGAGGAACTTGTCAGCAGCAATGGCATCAAGGCGACCACTTTCAAGATCAGCATTAGCTTCGTCAGCCGTCGGATAAAGCTTCACATCCGCGCCGGCTTTGCCATAAACGTCATCGGCATAATTACCCTGCGTTGTGCCAGCCTGTGCGCCTACGGTCTTGCCATCGAACGCTGAAGGCTCAAGCGAGGCGATGTCGGTGTCTTTCGGAACAACGACTGCCAGTGGCGTCGTGTAATAGCGCTCTGAGAAGGCAACCTGCTCCTCACGCTCGGGCGTAATGGCCATGGAAGCAATGACTGCATCGAACTTGTTTGCCTGCAGTCCGGGGATCATACCATCCCAATCATTTGCAACGATTGTGCACTTCGCTTCCATCGCTTCGCAAACTGCATTGGCAATGTCGATGTCAAAACCAACGAGCTTGCCGTCTGGCGACATATAATTGAAGGGTGGATAAGCACCTTCACTGGCGATACGGATTTCTTTCCATTCCTTCGCCTGCACAGACATGGCAAAGACGACGGAGGCCAGTCCGGCCAGCAAAATTGTTTTAAACATCACTTCCCTATTCCACTTGTTAGACACGGGCTTTTTATCAAGTACTCGGTTCGGATTGCCCGCAAAGCCGAACAAATTCAATTGCAACTTTGGTCATATTAAAATGCAAAATAACCCGCTGCGCGTTTAGCGCAACGGGTCTGACATGGCCTCAACGGTGCTTTCAGGCAACCAGACGCGTCGAATGATCGTCCTGCGCATAGGCTTTGCCGAAGCGGTTTGCGAGGAATGCATCAAGTGTGATGTCTTCCTGACGAACAAAGCCCTTCTGTGCAATTTCGCCCTTAGCAAGCATGTCGAGCACGGCGCAGATTGCCGATGCTGTCGTGATCTGGATGCCCGAACGAACGATCTTGCCAACCTGATTGGCATAAACCTTGTTCGCATAGGTTTCCTGAACCAGACGACCGTTCTTTGTGCCCGAAACAGTTACGAAAATGACGATAACGTCCTGAAGCGTGCTTGGCAGAGCGTTTTCAAAGATGTCTTTGAGCACTTCGCGACGATGACGCAGGCCAAGATCGTTAAGCAGCGCCTTCATCAGCGCTACGTGACCTGGATAACGGATCGTGCGGTAGTTGAGCGTGCGAACTTTGCCTTCCAGGGTATCGCAAAGCGTGCCGAGACCACCCGAAGTGTTGAATGCTTCATAGGTTACGCCGTCGAGTGAGAATTCTTCGCGCTCTTCAAGAGCTGGAACCTTGGTCAGTTTGCCGTTTACGATGGCTTCACATGGCTCGATATATTCGTTGATCAGACCATCTGTGCTCCAAGTCAGGTTGTAGTTTAGAGCATTTGATGGAAACTCTGGCAAAGCGCCAACGCGCATACGCACGTTTTCCAGCGTGTCAAAACGCTTTGCGAGATCGTAAGCAACTATCGAGATGAAGCCTGGAGCCAAACCACACTGTGGAATGAATGCAGTCTTTGCATCTTGTGCCAATTCCATGACGCGCTTGGTGCTGGCGACGTCTTCGGTGAGATCGAGGTAATGCACGCCCGTCTTGGCTGCAGCTTCTGCGATCAGCGTGGTGAGCTGGAATGGAGCAGCACTCAGAACTGCAAATTTGCCGGTGAGAACGGCTTCAAGAGCCTTAGCATCTGCAATGTCGAGAGCCTGTGTCTTGACTTCCGCACCAGTGTCCAGCGCGTCGAGCTGTGTCTGCGAACGGTCAACAACTGTCACAGCATAATCACCCGTCGAAGCGAGAAGATCGGCAATGGTCGCGCCAATTTTGCCCGCGCCTACAACAACGATCTCTTTCATGTCTTTTCCCTTATAAGTCTGTTTGGGTAATGCAATTTCGATAGATAAAGAATCTCATAAATTTCGGCGAAAAGAAGCATGCAAACCGACGATTTCACGTTGTTTGTTTGTGCGATATGACGTATCTAATATGCATTATGACGACAAATGCTGACCTGACACTTATAGCTCTGCTGCGTGAGAACGCCCGCGCCTCAACCGCTGACCTTGCAAGAAGGCTCGGCGTGTCGCGCACGACCGTACAAAGCAGGCTGGAAAAGCTGGAGAAGCGCGGTGTAATCGAAGGCTATACCGTTCGAATCGCTCCTGAATTTGAACGTGATCTGGTGCGTGCGCATGTGCTGGTGACAGCGCTTCCGAAGTTCGCGCCGAAGGTTGAAACAGCACTTCGCAGTATCATGGCTGTCAGAACGCTTCACTCGGTCAGCGGTCATTTTGATATGATTGTTGTAGTCGAAGCGCCGTCGATTCAGGAACTGGATATTGTTCTCGATAAGATTGGTGCGCTCGAAGGTGTCGAACGCACCATGTCTTCTATCATTCTGTCGACGCGAATTGATCGATAATCAATCCTTCGAACTGCCTTCCCAACCTGCATAAAAGACACCGGGTTGTTTCTCCATAAAATGCGTAACAGCGTCGATTTCCTCCGGGGCAATCGATGTGCTGACGAGGGTTGCCAAAATTTCGACAGTCTCGGCGTTGCGATCCGTGATTTCGACATCTCCGACCGGGTATTTCGCCTCGTCCAGTTTCTCGACTAGCAATTCGCGCATTTCTTCCATGACCTGATGAGACGCAATCAGGCGCACCTCATAGGTCTGCTCCAACGCCTGCTCATCAATTGGAATGCGGTTAATGAGATTGACGAGCGGTCGCAACAACGTATTTCCCAGCAAAACGTATAGGGTCAGAAGTGCAGCTTCCGCCAGCATATCTGTGCCTGCGCAGGCACCAACAGCTGCTGAGCACCAGAGCGTTGCAGCTGTGTTCAGCCCACGGACGTTCATGCCCTCTTTCATTATGACGCCAGCGCCCAGGAAACCTACGCCAGAAACGACATAAGCGATAACACGCAACGCCTCGGCACTGCCTGCAAGACGCGCAGCTAGGTCAACGAAAGCAGCTGCCCCCAGCGCGACAAGCGCGTTGGTACGCAAGCCCGCAGTTCTCTGGCGATATTGACGTTCTGCGCCGATCATCGTGCCAAAGATGAACGCGGCGGTGAAGCTCACTGCCGTGTCGAGGAATGGATAAAAATCAAAGGTATCCAAAAACTGCATGGTCAAAAATCCGATTTATGCCAGTGCGTTAGCAAATCAGATTAATGCAAATATGACGATAATGTCAGCCTCTTCAGTTGCCAACAAATTCAAATTTATCGACATCGACTAGTCCGCGATCCGTGATCTTCAGATGTGGAATAACCGGCAACGCAACAAAGGCCAGTTGCAGAAACGGTTCTTCCAATACCGAACCAAGCTCTTCAGCTGCATGGCGAAGTGCACGTAGTTGCTCTCGGACGGCTTCGTAAGGCTCAACACTCATCAGTCCGGCAATAGGCAGAGGCATTTCCGCAAGCACTTTGCCATCGCGTATAACGACAAATCCGCCTTCGATTTCGCCCAAGCGGTTGGCCGCAGCGGCAATGTCCTCGTCTGAAACACCGACCACACAGATATTGTGGCTGTCGTGGCTGACCGTCGACGCGATGGCTCCGGCTTTCAGGCCGAAACCATGCACGAATCCGGTGGCGATATTGCCATTCTTGCCATGTCGCTCGACAACTGCGATTTTGACCACATCGCGCTCAAGATCAGGTTCCACGCCCTGCGGACCAACTTTAAGATCAAACTCGAGGCTTTCCGTGATGATCTTTCCCGGAACAATGCCAATTGCACGGGTTTTGCCGCTGTTGGATTGTGATCTGAAGCTTGATGCACTGACAATGGGCGCTTTCACGCTGTTGCGCCCGACTTCCGCAACTGATCCACGCGTTGAGAACAGTTCTTCCGAAACCACCCTGCCCGCAGACAGAACGATTTCAGCATTGCACCCTTCAAGACTGTCGACGATCACGAGATCGGCGCGTTGCCCCGGCGCAACAAGTCCGCGATCAAACAGCCCGAAAGCGCGCGCTGCCGAAACACTTGCCGCGCGATAAATCGCCAGCGGCTCTACGCCTCCAGCGATAGCCGTTCGGATGAGATAATCAAGATGGCCCTGATCAGCGATATCGAGAGGATTGCGGTCATCCGTGCAAAGCGCCAGAAACTGCGAGTGCCTTTCAGTGATGATTGGCATCAAAGCATGCAGGTCTTTGGAAACCGAGCCTTCACGCACCAGCACATGCATACCCTTGCGCATCTTTTCCAGCGCTTCTTCGGCACTGGTCGCTTCATGCTCGGTGCGAATACCGGCAGCAATATAGCCATTCAAATCTAGCCCACGCAGAAGCGGCGCATGACCATCAATATGACGTCCCTGAAAAGCCTTGAGCTTTGCCATGCATTCAGGGTCTTTTGAAAGCACACCGGGGAAATTCATGAACTCAGCAAGGCCTATGACCTTCGGATGATCGGCAAAAGGCAGAAGATCATCGATCAGCAGTTCTGCACCGGATGTTTCCATATGGGTCGCAGGTACACAGCTTGAAAGCTGCACCCGAATATCCATGATCGTTTCCAGCGAGCTATCGAGGAAATATTGCAGGCCTTCTACGCCGAGAACATTGGCAATCTCATGTGGGTCGCAAATGACCGTTGTGACGCCCTGTGGCAGCACACAACGATCAAATTCATGCGGTGTCACATTGGACGATTCAATATGGAGATGCGTATCGATAAAACCCGGCACAACAACGCGACCGGAAATATCAATTTCCTGCTTGCCTTGATACCTACCGAACGTTCCCACAATACGATCACCGCTGATCGCAACGTCGCTTTCAACCAGTTCGCCGGTTACAAGATCGAAGAAGCGGCCACCTTTCAACACGATATCGGCGAGCTCACGACCGGCACCCTGATCGATCATCTGTTCAAGCATTGGCACACTCCATTCAAATCATTTTCGGAATCAATTTCCCGAAAATAACATAAGGAAGCTGTTTCAACGCTGATATTCAATCATACGGCTGCGGTTGAGTACCAATTCAACCCTATTGCCGCCAAGCAAATGGACGCAAATGCGCTTGTTCCATGGACCATCCCGCAACGTGAACAAAGCTCTACCATTACCGAGATCTTCAAGCGGCATAACCTGACGCGTAGGTCCGATACCCATTATGATATGGCCATTAGCGATGGTGAAAGATGCACCGTAGAGCGGAGCGCTCCAGTGACCGTCAAATTCTTTACTGACTGGTCTCGCCTGAACTGGAAGCAACTCTCGCTTCACATGGCCGATTTCGCCTTGAAGTACCTCACCGTTCCAGCGCAATTTGAGTGGCGAGGATGGCGATAACGAAGAGGCCCAGCCCTCTCCTATATCGTAGAGCCGATCTTCAGCACCGAGATAATTGGCAACGCCGCCGCGCATCTCAAGCCAGATTGGACCTGAATCAGCGACGTATAACCCATCAGGGATAGCTGTCGCCATTTCAGGAAGCGAAAGCCCGTTGAGTTCAGCCATGCAGTCGCGGGCAATTTTATATGTATCTGCATCTTCGCGATTACAGACAACAATCATGCCTGTTTTGTCTGCCGGGTCGAGGAGGAAATAACTTTTATAGCCGGGATGTGATCCTCCATGGCCGACGAAGCGCTTGCCATTTATT
The DNA here is from genome assembly GCA_018798825.1 of Ochrobactrum sp. BTU1. NCBI lineage: Bacteria > Pseudomonadati > Pseudomonadota > Alphaproteobacteria > Hyphomicrobiales > Brucellaceae > Ochrobactrum > Ochrobactrum sp. BTU1. Next base: position 849,014 of record CP076355.1, read on the forward strand.
TCGTTCCACCGCAGGCCAAGGCTATAGCCTGTCGGACGACCGTCGCTCAAAAAGTGCTCAGCTGAAAGCGTCGAAAGCAACCCACTAAATGCACCTTCACCCTTAAGGAGCGCTTGCGCCCAGTTGGTGAGAGCCATTCCGCTACCCGCTAGGTTGCCCGACGCCGAGAGATGCAAACCTGCTGAACTTTCCTGCCATTTATCTCCGTCATTCCAAAAGCCGGGGACCAGCTCTTTGACCGGGTCGGCCCAGACATCTGGAACTTCAAGGGAAGTGTTCAGCACCGCATTGATTTCAGATTTCACAAAGTCGTTGAAACTTAGTCCTTTGCGCTCCAGTGCCGCTTCAACCAGCCTATATCCCGTATTCGAATAAGAGATTTCACTGCCAGCATTAAAGTTCAGCCGCGTCATCGACGACAGAAAGTCGATAAGGCCGTCCGCGTCCGTATGCGTGTAGACCGACAAGCCTAATAAAGTCAGACTTTCGCGTACATCGGGTAGACCTGATGTCATATCAAGTGCGCGTCCGACGGAAACATCTGCCAGTGGGCTTTGCAGTTCTGGAAGGTGATCGCCAAGCCTGTCATTCAGACTGATTACATCAGCCTGACGCAACACCATGGCGCAAAAGATATGCTTGGTGATGGATGCATATCGGACGACCGTATTGGCCGTAAAAGGCATTCCGGAAGGCAGGCATTCCAAACCACCTGCATAGGCGAACTTGACGCCATGGGCGTCAAATCCGATGATAACACCGCCGGGTTCATTCCTGCTCCAAGTTCTGGAAAAAACTTTTGCAGACAAAGACGCTGCATTCCAGTCAGCATGAATGGGCATGGAAACTCCGTCAGGCGGTTCATGAAACCGTTAGCGGCTCCATGTATGCGAATGTTATCATGTTCGTTTGCGTAGATTGCCTGAAGATTAAGTGAAAACTCCGGCAGCATCGTAAAACCGACAGCAGATAATTCGGATTCTTTCTCCCGCGCAAGCCCCTGAGAATATTGAATTTTATGGGTTACTTTTAATAGTGCATTAAATGCATTATCGCTTATGTAATTGGAGGCGCTATGAATGGCGGTTTTGTGAGGCGACTAACGACATATCTCTACTGACTTCTTTTCGTCAGAGATCGCTTGGTTAGATATCCACATCTTCTCCCCAATATTTATCGATTCTGTTTCGTTTTTTTTCCTTTTAACGATTAAAATTTTCGAATTTATTCCATTATTGCGAGTGAGAAGTTGATCCCGAGCACAATTGCGGTCATAAAAGTGTAATAACCATAATGCAGGTTCCGGCACCTTGAGCGGTAAATTCGCTCTTGATGTTTACGTAACCTCATTTCCGAGGAGGAAATATGCTTACCCGTCTGATCACGACTTCAGCGCTCACCGGCGCTCTTGCTCTCACCATTGGTTCACAGGCTTTCGCTCAGACGGAGCTAAGCTGGTGGCACGGTATGACTGGCGCCAACAACGAAATGATCATTGAGCTTACAAAAGAGTTCAATGAAAGCCAGAGCGATTATAAGATCGTTCCTGTTTACAAGGGCAGCTACCCTGAAACGTTGAACGCAGGCATTGCTGCATTCCGTTCCAAGCAACCGCCAGCGATCATTCAGGTTTTCGACGCTGGTAGCGGTGTCATGATGGCTGCCGAAGGCGCTATGGTTCCTGCTGCAGAAGTGCTCGAAAAGGGTGGATTCAAGTTCGACAAGTCGCAGTACTTGCCAGGAATTGTTGCTTATTATTCAAAGCCAGACGGCACTATGCTGTCTTTCCCATACAACTCGTCTTCGCCGATCCTCTATTATAATAAGGACGCTTTCAAAAAAGCAGGTCTTGACGAAAACAACCCGCCAAAGACCTGGCCGGAAGTTTTTGAAGCAGCTAAGAAGATCAAGTCGAGCGGAGCATCTGCTTGCGGCTTCACCTCGACATGGCTCACATGGATTCAGACTGAGAATTTTGCTGCATGGAACAACGTTTCCTACGGTACCAATGAAAACGGCCTCGGCGGTACCAACGTCGAACTCAAGATCAACGAGCCACTTTTTGTTGAGCACTTCCAGGCAATCGCCGATCTCGCCAAGGATGGCACCTTCCGTTATGGCGGTCGTACATCTGAAGCCAAGCAGCTTTTCACCTCCGGAGAATGCGCAATCCTGACGGAATCATCAGGTGGCCTTGGTGACGTTATTAAGTCTGGCCTTAACTACGGTATCGGTCAGCTTCCTTATTATGAAGGCCATGGCCCACAGAACACAATTCCGGGCGGCGCCAGTCTCTGGGTGTTTGCTGGTCTCAGTGATGACCAATACAAAGGCATTGCGCAGTTCTTCAACTTCCTTTCGCAGACCAAAATTCAGCAGAAGCTACATGAAAAGTCCGGCTACCTGCCTGTGACCATGGCTGCCTATGAAGCAACCAAGAACTCGGACTTCTATGAAAAGAACCCGGGTCGCGAAACGCCAATCCTTCAGATGATGGGCAAGGCACCAACGGAAAACTCCAAGGGTGTGCGTCTCGTTAACCTGCCGCAAGTTCGTGATATTCTGAATGAAGAATTCGAAGCCATGCTCGGCGGCAAGCAGGATGCAAAGACTGCTCTCGATAACGCTGTAAAACGCGTGAACGAAGCGATTGCTGCAGCTCAATAATCTGATGAACTAAAGCGTGCCGCCTGCCCCAAGGGTTTGGCGGCACTGCTATCCGCAAGGAAACTCCCCGTGCAGAAAGTCACGTTTCCAAATAAAATCTTACCCTACGTCCTGCTGGCACCGCAGATCATATTGACTGTGATCTTCTTCTTCTGGCCAGCAAGTCAGGCGATTTATCAGTCCTTCATGCGTGAAGACGCATTCGGGCTCAAATCTACATTCGTTGGGTTAGCCAATTTTACCAATGTGCTAGCCGACTCGAATTATCTTCATTCCGTTCAGGTTACAATTGTCTTCAATCTTCTGACCGCTTTTGTTGCCATGGGCGCAGCCTTGTTGCTTGCAACCGCTGCCGACCGTGTCATTCGCGGCAAGACATTCTATCGTACCCTTCTTATCTGGCCTTATGCGGTAGCGCCCGCCGTTGCAGGTATGCTGTGGTTGTTTATGTTCAATCCAGCTATGGGCACGCTTGCCTATCTGCTTCGCAGCAGTGGTTTTGCATGGGACCCGTTGCTCAATGGTAATCAGGCAATGGCTATGATCGTGGGTGCTGCAGCCTGGAAACAGATTTCCTACAATTTCCTGTTCTTTGTCGCAGGACTTCAGGCAATTCCGAAATCGCTTATTGAAGCAGCGGCCATTGATGGCGCGCGCGGCGCGCGGCGTTTCTGGTCGATCGTATTCCCGCTTCTGGCACCAACCACATTCTTCCTGCTGGTGGTCAATACGGTCTACGCGTTCTTCGATACGTTCGGCATTATCCATGCTGTAACCGGCGGCGGCCCTGCCAAAGCCACTGAAACCCTGGTCTACAAGGTTTATAACGACGGCTTCGTCAATCTTAACCTCGGCTCCTCCTCGGCGCAGTCGGTTATTCTGATGATTATCGTGATCGCCCTGACCGCATTCCAGTTCCGCTTCATTGAGAAGCGCGTGCATTATTCGTGAGTGAGGCGACCATGATTGAAAAACGCCCAGTCTCAAATCTGTTAGGCCATCTGATCCTCATTATCGGGATCATCGTGGTTGCCTTTCCGATCTATTATACCTTTGTCGCTTCGACACTTACCTCAGGCGATATTATTCGCCCGCCAATCCAGCTTCTGCCCGGTGGGCATATGATAGAGAACTATGGCGATGCTATTTTCGGTGGCGTTGAGCGTGTGGTTGGCGTGAGCCTCGAACGGCTTCTATGGAACTCGTTCGTTGTTGCGATGTTGATCGCAGTCGGCAAGATTATCATTTCTTTCATGTCGGCTTTCGCGATTGTGTTCTTTCGCTTTCCGTTCCGCATGTTCTTCTTCTGGATGATCTTCGTCACGCTCATGCTACCGGTCGAAGTACGCATCCTGCCGACTTATAAGGTCATCGTCGATCTTGGCATGATCGATACCTATGCAGGCCTCACGCTACCTCTTATGGCATCGGCCACAGCGACGTTCCTCTTCCGTCAGTTCTTCCTCACCATTCCGGGTGAGCTGGTAGAAGCTGCACGCATCGACAATGCAGGACCGTTCCGCTTCATGCGCGATATCCTGTTGCCACTGTCAAAGACGAATATCGCCGCCCTCTTCGTCATTCTCTTCATTTATGGCTGGACCCAGTATCTTTGGCCGCTGCTCGTTACCAACGATGCGAAAATGAACACCATCATCATCGGCTTGCGTCGTATGGTGGATTTCGCTGATGCTTCCACACCGTGGAACTACGTCATGGTAACGGCCATTCTGGCTATCATACCGCCGATCCTCGTTGTTGTGCTAATGCAGCGCTGGTTCGTCAAAGGTCTCGTGGAAACGGAAAAATAATGAGCAAGATCATTCTTGATAATGTCCGCAAGAGCTATGCCGGCGGTATTGAAGTAATCAAAGGCGTTTCGCTGGAAATCAAGGACGGTGAATTCGTCGTTCTCGTCGGTCCATCTGGCTGCGGCAAGTCTACGCTTCTGCGCATGATTGCAGGCCTTGAAGGCATCACTGCGGGCACAATTTCTATTGGTGATCGCGTTGTGAACGATGTGGAACCGGCAGAACGTGACATCGCAATGGTATTTCAGAACTATGCGCTCTACCCGCATATGTCGGTTCGCGATAACCTCGCCTATGGCTTGAAGAACCGTAAAACGCCAAAGGACGAAATCGAGCGCCGCATTGCCAAGGCTGCGAAAGCACTTGAAATCGAGCAGTTCCTTGATCGCAAGCCCCGTCAGCTTTCTGGTGGTCAGCGTCAGCGCGTTGCTATGGGTCGCGCTATCGTGCGCGAACCGGCTGCATTCCTTTTTGATGAGCCACTGTCGAACCTAGACGCAAAACTGCGCGTGCAGATGCGCGTTGAAATCAAGCGTCTCCAGCGGTCGCTTGGAACAACCAGCGTGTATGTAACTCACGACCAGATGGAAGCCATGACCATGGCAGACCGTCTAGTGGTGCTGAACGCAGGCAATATCGAACAGGTTGGCACGCCAATCGAACTTTACGAAAAGCCAGCTTCGACCTTTGTTGCGACCTTCATCGGCTCACCGTCCATGAACCTTCTGGAAAGCGGCGAGAAGAACCTTTGGCAGCCGGGCAAGGCTATAACGCTTCCTTCGGACAAATACACGTTCGGCGTGCGCCCGGAAGATATTCGCATCATCGAGAACGGTGAACCGGAAGCCGACGGATTCAATGCAGAAGTTCGCATCGAAGCCATCGAACTCGTTGGTGCTGAAAGCTATATCCATAGTTCACTCACTGACGGCAAGCCGCTGATCTTCCGCGTTCAGGGCCGTTCTGAACATACGATTGATGAAGTTGTGAAGATTGGTGCGTCGGCAAAAGACGTTCATATTTTTGGTGCCGACGGTCGTCGCGCAGGCAACTAATTTCAACATAGGGCGTTCAGGATTCTGAGCGCCCAATGCATTAGAATTCGATTTAATTATCCGTTTTCGTTTTCTTTGTTATGCGCTACACAAAGTAGAATATTTTTCTCTTTCTGAGGAATGCGCATTACATGACCCATCAGCAGATACTGTCCTTCGCAGTGATTATTCTCATGATGGGGGCATTTATCTGGGGCAAATTTCGCTACGATATTGTGGCTCTCTGTTCACTGCTGCTGGCAGTCGCAGTCGGTGTTGTGCCTTTCGACCAGGCGTTTACCGGTTTCAGCGACGATATCGTCATTATTGTCGGCAGTGCTCTAATTGTAAGTGCTGGGGTCGCCCGTTCGGGCCTGATGCAGGAAGCCGTGCAACGATTTTTGCCGGATATAAACAGCGTGCGATTGCAGCTCGCGGTTCTGGTTGCCATTGTGACCGTTCTATCCGCATTTGTGAAGAATGTCGGCGCGCTCGCGATCATGATCCCGGTTGCCTTTCAGTTTGCGCGACGCTCCAACGTCTCACCTTCTACCTTTTTGATGCCGATGGCATTTGGTGCACTTCTTGGTGGCCTGATGACCCAAGTGGGTACCTCGCCCAATATCGTCGTTTCTCGAATAAGAGGTGAAATGGTTGGTGAGCCATTCACAATGTTTGACTTCACCCCAGTCGGCGCTGTTCTGGCAGCAGTAGGGCTTGTCTATCTGGTTACGTTTTATTGGCTGGTTCCGCAGCGCAGCCGTGAAAATATTTCACTCGACGAAACCATCAAGATCAAGAATTACGCTTCAGAAGCAAGCGTGCTTGCCAACTCTACCATCGTCGGCAAGCGCATCAGCGATCTCATCAAGCCCGCCGAGGGCGAAGCTATGGTGACGTCAATCATTCGCAAAAACAGCCGCATTACGCCTTTGCCCGATACTGTGATCGTCGAGAACGATGTCGTTCTGCTTGAAGGTGATCCCAAAGCACTAGATACGGTCGTCAGCACTGGCAAGCTTACACTGTCGAAGAACCGCAACCCATCAGAAACGAGCGGCTCCACAGAAATCGAAACGGTTGAAGCTGTGATCGGAACCAATTCCCGGCTCGTTGGCCTCAATGCGCAACAGTTGGATCTTTACGCCCGCTATGAGGTCAATCTGCTGGCGGTCAGTCGTCCCGGTCAGCGTATTTCCGAACGTCTCAGTGAAGTGCGTTTGAGTTTTGGCGATGTTGTGGTTCTGCAAGGCAGACAGGCAAGCCTATCAAACTTTCTGACAGAATTTGAGCTGCTGCCACTGGCTCGCCGCAAGTTGATGCTTGGCAGTGTGAGGCGCGGGCTTATCCCGCTTGCAATCCTGATTGTAGCCATTGGCGCTACCGCGCTCAGTCTTGTTCCCGTTGCCGTGGCATTCTTTGCTGCCGCTGTTGCGATGCTACTTTTCAAGGTCATACCGATCAATGAGGTCTATGACGAGATTGACGGGCCTATTCTGGTGATGCTCGCAGCGCTTATCCCGGTATCCGATGCTTTAAGAACAACGGGTGGCACTGAACTGATTGCAGAAGGCTTGGCCAGTATCGGTCACCAGCTACCACCCGCCGGCGCGCTGGCGCTTATTCTGGTTACGGCCATGATGGTTACGCCGTTTCTCAATAATGCGGCAACTGTGCTGGTGATGGCTCCAATTGCGACAAGCTTTGCATCCGGCCTTGGCTTTAAACCGGAAGCTTTTCTTATGGCGGTGGCAATCGGTGCTGGTTGCGATTTTCTCACACCAATCGGACACCAGTGTAATACGCTTGTGATGGGACCGGGCGGCTACAAATTCAGCGATTATCCGAGGCTTGGACTGCCGCTATCAATTATTATCGCACTCGTAACTGTGCCTGCACTGATGTTCTTCTGGCCTCTAAGATAACTGAGCATTCGTAGAGCGGACCCACTCAAGGCTTTCTGCGACGATTTTCTCAATCGGATCGACGACATCGGCCCGGAACACCAAAGGTTCACCAACAGGGCTTTCCAGCGTGGCAAGCTGGCTCTCCAGCATTGTTACCGGCATAAAATGGCCAGTACGATGCCCCATATGTTCATGCAGAACTTCAAAGCTTCCATCGAGAAACAAAAAAGCCAGTTTCCCGCCGACTGCTGCGCGCAAGCGATCCCGATAGCTCCTTTTCAACGACGAACACGAAACAATAAGCCCCTGCTCTGCAGCGGCCATTCGTTCGCCGATTTTATAAAGCCACGGCCATCGGTCCTCATCCTGCAAAGGAATGCCAGACGCCATTTTATCGACGTTGGATTTTGGGTGAAGACTGTCACCCTCAAGAAAGGGCAGATGAAGAGCCTCTGCCAACTTTTCGCCAACCGTCGATTTTCCAGACCCGGACACACCCATAACGATGATATGCAAATTCATTGTCCTTAAAATGTTTCGAGCTTGAGATTGACGCGGCTGGCTGCACCCACGATGTGCTGGCGCATGACCTCTCGCGCTTTGAGTGGATTGCCCACCGCAATCGCATCGCGGATCGCTTGATGTTCTGCGATAGTGATTTCAACGATCTCTGCAAGCACGGCACGCGCGCGCGCAGCACGAATTGCCAGACTGATCCTCTCAGCTACAAAGCCCAGAACAAGCGGAAAATATTCATTATGAGTCGCAGCTGCGAGCGCACGGTGAAACGCAAGGTCGGCAGCGATCCCCTCGCTCGTCCATTTTGCTCGGCCAGTCATGTCGGCAAGAGCCGCGTCAAGCCGATGCATGTCTTCGGCTGTATGATGCACAGCGGCAAGGCCTGCTGCCTCAATCTCCAGTGCCATCCGAAGCTGAAACAGACTTTGAAAATGATCTTTGTCAGCAAGTGTTTCTGGTTCAATGCGGATTGATTGGCGACGGTCGGGTTCAGTGACGAATGCACCAACACCCTGACGCGTTTCGATCAATCCTTCATTACGCAACTGGGCAATCGCTTCACGGATGACCGAACGGCTAACGCCGAAGCTCTGTGCAAGATTGTGTTCGGTCGGCAGTTTTTGCCCAGGCAGAAAACTGCCTTCAGTTATCTGTCGCACAATCTCTGAAGCAATACGGGCCGGAAGTTGCTCGTTGCGCCTGATTTCACCGAACACGTTCCGCCTCCTTTTCTGTATTCCTTAGATCTGATTTGTCGTCAGTCCCGAACCAAGTCAAGCGAAAGCTGACATCCGGGATTCATGAGCGCACTTGGATCAAGAGCATGTTTAAGGCTTGATAAAAGAGCTTTTTTCACAGGATCGAGCCTCTTGTCGAAATCATCGCGCTTCAAGCGCCCGATGCCGTGTTCGGCACTGATGCTGCCAGCATAGCGATCAAGAACTGCATTGACCGTCTCTTTAGCGAGTTTGATTTTCTTACTCTTGATTGCGAGGTCGAGGTCGTTTGGCGGTATGTCATTCAGATGCACATTGCCGTCACCGACATGACCATAAGAAATCGCAAGGGACTCTGGCAAAACCGCCGAAAATTCTGCCTCTGCCTCCGCTACGAATGCTGCGAGCTTTGATAGGGGTACAGAGATATCGGTGCGAAGGTGCTTACCACGCAATGCCTGACCTTCTATCATTCCTTCACGAAATTGCCAAAGGTTTTGCGCTTGTGCACGCGACGAAGTGATGGTGCCATCAAGCACAAGACCGCTTTCCAATGCTTCGCTCAAAAATGCTTCGATCAAGGCCGCAATATCGACCGGACCCGAGCCTGAAATCTCCATCAACACATAAGCGGGATATTGCCCCAATGGAGCGACGAGATCCGGAATGGCCACTTGTGCAAGGGTAAATGCCATCGGCGGCATGAATTCAAAGGCTGACATCAAATCGCAGCACTGAACGCCGCTCGACGATAGAGCGCAATCGCATCTTCGAGCGAATTGATCCCAAGCATCGCGGTTTCGACTTTGTCGGGCAAAGGCATCAGTTTGATTGCAACAGCTGTAACAATACCGAAAATGCCTTCTGCACCATTAAACAGCTGCTTGAGATCAATACCGCGGTTATCTTTTCGCATAGTGGAAAGGCCATTGAAAACTGAGCCATCCGGCAAAACAACCTCAAGTCCTAACACCAATTCCCGCGTCATGGCGTAGCGCAGCACATTCACGCTACCAGCATTGGTGCTGACATTGCCACCAATACGGCAACTGCCCTGAGCTCCCAGCGCTAGCGGGAAAAACATGCCCTGCGACGCGAGCTGGCATTTCATTTCGAGGAGAACGCAGCCAGCTTCGACAATCGCTGAAAAATCATCAAGATCGACCTGGCGGATGCGATTCATACACTCAAGACTAAGAATAACCCGATCACTGTTACCATCAGATACACCGCCCTGAGGAATGGTTCCAAGTTCGAGCGCGCGGCACGCTTTAACTGCGAACGTGACCTCTTCTGTGCTCCGCGGACGCAACACGGCAACCGCCCTATGTTCTACGTCGCCGGAAAAATCCCGGCAGAAACGCTGCATCGCATCTGGATCAGTAAGCACGATACCAATGCCAAGCGCGCGTGCTTCAGCGCACCTTGCTGCTCCGTGTTCAATTCCATCACTTCCAACGACAACCGCTCTTCGCAGAAGAGGTTGACCTATGCGAAAAGCGGCAGTTGGGCGGTCTATTTCATCCCAATTGCGTTGTTCGACGCATAAAAGAGTTTTCAAATTTTGAATATATAGTTATCAGACAACCCTACAATATAATTTCGGAGGAGTTAGATTGTGAACTTTTCAGCACCAACGGAGATGACCCTCCTCTGATTTGGACATAGTCGCGCCTCCGCGCCGCAAACCATCCGATCGCATCTGAATGAACAAACCGGGAGGAATATCCGTGCAAGACAAGCATACTCTGAACTCGTCCATCATTTTGCCTGAAGACAGCGCGTCGGCAGTGCTCATTGGGCGCGTCTGGTCGAAGGCTGAAAATGGTCCCTGCCCAGTATTGGTTATAAATGGCCATGTGCATGATCTTTCCAGCCTTTCTGCAACCGTATCGGGTCTGCTGGAGCGCAGGGAGTTGGTGGGTGAGCTGAATGATATCAGCCGTTTTGCTAACCTTGGTGCGCTTGACGATTATCTTTCTGGCGAAAAGGGTGAATTGCTTGCGCCAATTGATCTTCAGTCTATTAAGGCTGCAGGTGTTACGTTCGCCGACAGTATGCTCGAACGTGTGATTGAAGAGCAGGCAAAGGGTGATCCAAGCCGTGCGCGTGAAGTACGCGACCGTCTTGCACCTGTCATCGGCGACAGTCTGCGCGGAGTAGCTGCAGGTTCTGAGAAGGCGGCACAGGTCAAGGCGTTGCTTCAGGAAATGGGCCTCTGGTCGCAGTATCTGGAAGTCGGCATTGGCCCGGATGCTGAAATCTTCACAAAGTCGCAGCCAATGTCTTCGATGGGTTGCGGTTCTACTGTCGGCATTCTGCCAATTTCACAATGGAACAATCCCGAGCCAGAAGTGGTGCTTGCTGTTGCATCTGACGGCCGTATCGTTGGCGCAACGCTTGGCAACGACGTCAATCTTCGTGACGTGGAAGGTCGCTCGGCACTTCTGCTCGGCAAAGCCAAGGACAACAACGCATCATGCGCCATTGGTCCATTTATCCGGCTCTTTGACGGCAATTTTACGATGGATGTTTTGCGTAAGCTCAAGCTGTCGCTGAAAGTAACAGGTACTGACGGCTTCGAAATGACCGGCGAAAGCCCCATGGAGGCGATCAGCCGGGATCCGGAAAACCTTGCCGGGCAGATGATGAACCGCAACCATCAGTATCCGGATGGCGCTGTTCTTTTCCTCGGCACCATGTTTGCACCGGTCAAAGATCGTCGGGGTGCTGGTCAAGGATTTACGCACGAAATCGGAGACAAGGTGGAGATTTCGACGCCTAAGCTTGGACGACTGGTCAACTGGGTCGATCGCACCGATAATTGCGCCGAATGGACTTTCGGTGTTCGCGCGCTGATCCAGAACCTGCAGAAGCGCAATCTACTAGACAGAATTTGATACTGAGAAAGGCCGCATATCATCAGATATCCGGCCTTTTTATTAGCTTAATGGAATGGCGTTGGCATCTTTGGAAGATTGGTAAGTGACTGACATTGCGTCATATTTTGTGCGAATAGCATCAAGTCGCTTTTCCAGCCGTGAGCGATCAGGCTCCGGAAGCGAAGCCACCATCTTCGGAAGAGAATGGCTGTGCCAGAAACTGTTGTCGCGATTGTATCCACCCGGCTCCAGGGTGAAGACTTCCTTGAGAATTTTCAGGTCATGTGGGATCGAAAAAGCATCGCGTGAATCTTCGTGGCTAAAGAGATAGTAGAAATTATCGAAACCACTCCAGGTTATCGCAGACAAGCACATGGAGCATGGCTCATGGGTGGAGAGGAAAACCATTTCCTTCGTATTCGGACGTCCCTGCTCAGGCATTTCATAGAAACGCTTCAAAGTATGGACTTCGCCGTGCCACAGCGGATTTTCGGTCTCATTATTAGTTTCGGCAAGCACCAGAGATAAGTCAGACTTGTTCAGTAGAGCTGCACCAAAGACCTTGTTGCCTTCTGCAACGCCCTGTTCCGTCAGGGGTATGATGTCTTTTTCGACTACCTCAATCAGTTTTTCGAGCAGTTTCAATTCATCCGGTGTCATAACCTCAACTCCCTTAGGCTAGAAAGAAAAACGCCGGGGTGTTGCCCCGGCGTTTCGTGTTATTCTGGGAAGAATGCGAAGCGGATCACAAATAGTGCCGCGACGATCCAGGTCGCCAAGTGAACTTCACGAGCCTTGCCCGTTACAGACTTCAGCACAACGTAGCTGATGAAGCCGAAAGCCAAACCGTTGGCGATAGAGTAGGTGAACGGAATGGAGAGTGCCGTAAGAGCGGCTGGAGCTGCTTCCGTGATTTCGTCCCACTTGATTTCGGAGAGTTCGCGCATCATCAGACATGCGACATAGACAAGCGCCGGTGCCGTTGCATAGGCAGGTACAGAACCAGCCAGTGGCGAAATAAATAGCGCCGCGAGGAATAGAAGGGCGACGACGAGTGCCGTAAGACCTGTCCGACCACCAGCCTGAACCCCAGAAGCGCTTTCAACATAAGCAGTCGTGGAAGACGTACCGAGCAGGGAACCACCTAGAATTGCGGTGCTGTCTGCAAACAACGCTTTACCCAGACGATTTTGTTTGCCCGGCTCAATCAGACCGCCACGCTTGGCAACACCAATCAGCGTACCAGTCGCATCAAACACTTCGACCAGCACAAAAACCAGAATGACGTGCAGAATGCCTGTGTGCAAAGCGCCCATGATGTCGAGTTGCAGGAAAGTTGGCGCGAGGCTTGGAGGAGCGGAGAACACGCCACCAAACTGCGTAATGCCAAGCGAAATCGACGCAATGGTAACGACAAGAATACCGATCAGGATCGCACCGCGAACCTTGAGCGCATCGAGGGCTGCAATTATGAAGAAACCAGCAATCGCCAGAAGAGGACCAGCTTCGCGCAGATCGCCAAGACCGACGAGCGTTGCAGGATTATCAACGACAACGCCTGCGCTCTTCAAACCGATCAGCGCCAGGAACATACCGATACCGGCAGCAATCGCACTTCTTAGCGAATGCGGAATACCTTCAACCAGCCAACGCCGAATACCTGTCACCGTCAGGAACAGGAAGATGATACCCGAAATGAAGACCGCGCCGAGTGCCTGCTGCCAGGAAAAACCCATGGCGCCAACAACGGTAAAGGCGAAGAAAGCATTGAGGCCCATGCCGGGTGCCATGCCGATTGGCCAATTGGCGACAAGCGCCATGACAATCGAACCAAGAGCTGCCGCAAGACAGGTGGCTACGAATACCGCATTGCGATCCATCCCCGTAGTGGACAGAATATCAGGATTGACGAAGATAATGTAAGACATCGTCAGGAAGGTGGTCACACCAGCGATCACTTCCGTTCTCACCGACGTGCCATGTTCCTGCAATTTGAACAGCTTTTCCAGCATGATCCCTCCAGGGCAAAAAGCGCGCATTGAAAGGCACCAATAAACAGCCGAGCGCAATTGCTTGCGACCAGCCGGTTGAAATCGGTGCAATCTGTTGCGATTGCCGTATTTGTTAGCCGCAGCCGCATTTACGCGAGCGGATTTGTTCCCCATACACCCAACGCGATCAAAAACACAGTTCTGCCGCAAGAATGCCTGTTTATTAACGTGATTTAGTTTGGACTGACTTTCAAAACTGCGCCAGTCACTTATTCAGGCTTTAATTTTTGAAAGAGCTTCAAAAATGGTAACTGTCTAAGTCACCACTCTCAAGTCAATATTTCGGATTAAACAATTACTTTCAATAGGATACCGGTTCCATACATGCCCAAAGCGAAAAATGTATGGGCAACAAGATTGAGGATACGGACATTTCGCGCGTTTGGCAAACGCGATGCGGCCCAGCCGATTCCCAATCCTGGTTGAAGCAGAAACCACCCAGCTGCAACCGTCACAATGCCGAACATCCATGCGGGGAAGAAAATTGGGTTCGCAAACCATTCGGCGCCGCCATAGAGTGCAAAGACGATGCCATAAAGGATGCCCACGACATAATGGCCAAGCCAGCCCAGCGCAACTTCGTGCGCGTAAGGCTTGGATGCTGAGATATCGTCATGGAAGATGTGTCCGTCGCGCAAATGCCAGAACCAACGGCCAACGAGCCCCCAGTTGGGACGAGATTGCCCCGGAAACATCGATAGAACGAGGGCCCAGAGGTCCATCACGATCGTCGCACCAATTCCGATCAATATACCGTTGATGATGAGAGTAAGCATTGACGAGTCCTCTTGGCTTGGGCAGCCACATAACCGTGTAGCCACCCGACACGCAAGGAATATAATCCATCTGAATGCATGCTCGACATTAAGATAAAAACAGATATGTTTCGCATGAACACGCAGAATAGTTTTCGGTTTACAAGCCTCGATATCATTGCGGCGGCGAAGGTCAACAATTGATCATTGGCATCTTTGAGAAATCGCTTCCATCGCGAGCTTCCGCCCCTTTGAGACCGCGCAAAGGCGTCGCGATTGAAGCGACAGAACAATCGGAATCAATTTCAATTGCTGACCTTAGAGATGAGCGCACATAAATGCGAATAGATCTGCGGCATATAAGAATGGCGCTGGTTCTTTGAAAAATTCGGACTGCTCACAACCAATCAGCAGATCAAATTAAAACTATACTTATCAAAAACAAAAGCGCCGGGACTGGAGCACCGACGCTTTGTTACATTATTTCAATTTCACTTTCGGGGCGATCAATTATCAGCCGCACCATCAGTGATTACTTACCGAAAACTGCGCTCTGGATCTGCGACCGCGATACGCCGATATCGGAAAGAAGATGGTCGTCCATTGCACCTAGTTCACGAAGGGCGCGACGACGGGAAACGTACTGCTGGAATTTCTGACGAATGTTCATTTCTTTTCTCCTCGTTGGATGCCTCATAAATAGTCTTTTGCATAAAATTCCACCACGGATATGATTGCAAATGAGGCATGCATTTTCGGTAGAGCTCCTCTTCTTGAAAATGCCGCAATCGCCTACTGCATAGGGGATAGCGGCAACTCGATTTCTTGATTTTTTTACCAAATGTCTTTTGCAAAAGCCGCTTTAATCGATTAATCCGGTCAGCGGAGGAGATTATCTCTAGCCCCTTGCGGATATCACCATGCTTTACGGTATTTTTCTTGCGTTCGCGTCCTATGCTGCATTCGCGATAAGCGACGCCTGCGTCAAGTTCCTCGACGGCACATTATCGCCATATGAAATCGCTTTTTATGGTGCCATTTTGGGTGTGCTTGCCATACCGTTCATCAAGAAACCCGAAGATGAGTGGCTCGATATGTTTCGAACCACAAATATAAAGTTGTGGTTACTTCGCACACTTACCGCAGCTATGGGCGTAATCGGAAGCGTTGTCGCTTTCACACATCTTTCTATGGCTGAAGCTTTTGCGCTCATCTTTCTGCTTCCGGCCTTTGTCACGATCCTTTCTGTGCTCTTTCTAAAGGAGCAGGTCGGCTGGCGTCGTTGGTCAGCTGTGATTATCGGCTTTATCGGTGTGCTTGTTGTGCTGCGCCCGGGTTTTCGCGAACTCTCTATCGGTCATCTTGGCGCGTTGGGCGGCGGGCTTGGCGGCGCATTCAGCATCGTAATCTTTCGCGCAATGGGTAAGAAGGAAAAGCGTATCTCGCTTTATACCGCTGGCCTTATCGGCCCGATTCTTATCTGCGGCGCATTAATGATCCCGAGCTATCAGACACCTTCAGCCGTTCAATGGGGCTATCTCGCGGGATATGGACTGCTTGCAGCCCTTGCAAATATTCTCCTGATGCTGGCAGCACAGCGTGCACCGGCAAGCGCTATCGCCTCCCCGCAATACAGCCAGATGATCTGGGCAATTCTATTCGGCTATTTCATTTTCCATGACCATATCGATCTGCCGATGCTCATCGGCATTATCCTGATCACAATTTCCGGCCTGTTTACTTTCGTTCGCGAACGCCAGCGCGGTGTGGAAGGTCCGGCGGCAGTAGCGACTTCTGATCCATCACCCGCCTTGGCGGAAGAGAAATAGCCCAATCCTCTCAAAGGATTGATTATTATACGGCGATATCAAACCCGAAACTGGTTTTCAGTTTCGGGTGACGTGCTATAACGGCTCACGTTCATGTCCCGCCCACGCTTCTACCTGAAATTCCAACAGTCAATCAAAAGCGTCCTGCGCGGGATTTGGCACGACAACGAGATTGAAGAAGGATGAAGACGATGGCCGAGAAGCTGGCAATGTGGACCTATTACAAAGGCGAATGGCATGAAGGCGATGTTCGTATTCTTGGCGCTGCCTCCCACGCAACCTGGCTTGGTTCGCTCGTTTTCGACGGCGCTCGCCTTTTTGAAGGTGTAACACCTGATCTTGATCGCCACTCCGCGCGCGCAAATGATTCAGCGCGTGCGCTCGGTCTGGCACCAACGCTTGAGAGCAACGATATTGAAGCTTTGGCTCGCGAAGGCCTCAAAAAGTTCGAGCCCGGCACTGACGTATATATTCGTCCAATGTACTGGGCCGAAGAAGGCGATACCAGCACGGTTGCAGCCGCACCTGAATCGACAGATTTTGCGCTGTGTCTCGAAGCAATCCCTATGGTCGAGCCAAAAGGCTTTACCATCACGACAACATCTTTCCGTCGCCCTTATCTTGAAGTGATGCCCGTCAATGCCAAGGCCGCATGCCTTTATCCAAATAACGGCCGTATGCTACGCGAAGCAAAAGCTAAAGGCTTTCACAATGCCCTGGTTACAGACGTTCTCGGCAATGTTGCCGAAACTGCTACATCCAACGTCTTCATGGTGCGCGGTGGAGAAGTGTTCACGCCAGTTCCGAATGGTACCTTCCTCAATGGCATTACGCGTCAGCGCGTAATCGGACTGCTCCGCCATGCAGGCGTCAGCGTTCATGAAACCACGCTCTCGGTGCAGGATTTCCGCGAAGCAGACGAAATCTTCTCTACTGGCAATTTGAGCAAGGTTGTACCGATCATCGGTTTTGATGAACGTAAACTCGAGTATGGCGCTATAGCCAAGCGCGCGCGTTCGCTCTACTGGGAATGGGCGCATAGCTGATAAATACAGCTTTAACCATCGTTTGATTCCAATAACGGTTACTGCCTGAATGCTTGAGCATACCCCTTTGTTTATGACAGTAGCCGTTGTTGCAGCCTTTCTGGTGGGCTTATCAAAAGGTGGCTTACCATCTGTCGGCACACTTTCAGTACCACTGATGGCGTTGGTGATCTCACCTGTAACGGCAGCAGCGCTTCTGCTGCCGATCTATGTCGTAAGCGACATGTTCGGTCTCTATCTCTACCGTCATCATTTTTCGAAGCGTAATCTGGCGATCCTGACGCCAGCCGCGATTGTTGGCATCGGCCTTGGCTGGTTCTTCAGTTCGCACCTTTCAAGCACGTTCATTGGAATGCTGGTGGGGCTTGTCGGTCTCTTCTTCTGCTTCAATGTCTGGTTTGGCGCAAAGTACCGCCGTCAGGCGCGCAAAGCCGATATTCCCCGTGGCACCTTCTGGGGAATCATAACCGGTCTTACCAGCTTCGTTTCGCATTCCGGCGCACCACCATTTCAAATGTATGTCCTGCCGCAACATCTCGAAAAGCTGGTCTTCGCAGGCACTTCGACCATTCTTTTTGCAATCGTCAATGCGGTTAAGCTCATCCCTTACTGGCAGTTGCAGCAGTTTTCCAATCTCGACTGGTCACTCGGTCTCTGGCTTTTGCCTGCCGCTATTATCGGTACGTTCGTTGGCGCAAAGCTCACACGCATCATGCCAGATGGCCCGTTTTTTCTTTTGGTGCAGCTCACGCTTTTCGGTCTTTCAATCAAGCTGATCGCCGACTGGGTTCTGCCATTCCTCTCGGCCTGACGGGCACTTGCCAGCCGCATTTGCATAAGCCACTCTGCCCGTGAGGGAGGATGCGGGTATGAAAAATGCGGATGCGATCATAATTGGTGCGGGCCTTGCCGGGCTTGTGGCAGCACATGAACTGACAAGTGCTGGCAGAAAGGTCATTCTACTTGATCAGGAAGGCGAAAATTCGATCGGCGGACAGGCCTTCTGGTCGCTCGGCGGCCTATTCATGGTGGATAGCCCCGAACAACGACGTCTTGGCATAAAAGATAATCTCGACCTCGCCCGCCAGGATTGGCTCGGATCTGCACAATTTGATCGCCCGGAGGATCATTGGCCGAAACAATGGGCAGAAGCCTATCTGCAATTTGCAGCGGGCGAGATGCGTTCCTGGCTGCACAGTCTAGGTATGCGATGGTTTCCAGTCGTTGGCTGGGCAGAGCGCGGTGGTGGACAGGCCCATGGCCATGGCAATTCGGTTCCACGTTTTCATGTAACGTGGGGAACAGGGCCAGGCGTGTTGGCTCCTTTTGAGCGCCTTATGCGAGAAGCAATCTCTAGCGGCCTGCTGACACTCAAATGCCGCCATCGCGTCAATGAGATTGTAACAACCAATGGGCGAACAAGCGGCGTGCGCGGTGATATCTTGACGCAATCGACCGTCGAGCGCGGGCAATCATCATCACGCGATGTTGAGGGCCAGTTCGAGCTTACAGCCAATTGCGTGATTGTCACCTCGGGCGGCATTGGCGGCGATCCAGAACGTGTTCGCAAGGCATGGCCGCGTGATCGCCTTGGCAATCCACCTCAGAATATGGTGCTTGGTGTACCTGCGCATGTGGATGGGCGCGGCATAGACATCGCCCTCGCCGCTGGCGGGCATGTGATCAATGGTGACCGCATGTGGCACTATACGGAGGGGCTCCGAAACTGGAATCCGATATGGCCCAATCACGGCATTCGTATTCTTCCGGGACCATCATCCATGTGGTTCGACGCGGAAGGCAACAGGATGCCCTCACCTTGCCTCCCCGGCTTCGATACACTCGGCACCTTGAAGCACATCCTCGCAACGGGGCATGAATATTCGTGGTTCATACTGACCGAAAAAATCATTCGCAAAGAATTCTCGCTTTCCGGTTCTGAACAAAACCCCGACCTGACCGGCAAAGACTGGAAACTGCTTATCAAAAGCAGACTAGGCAAAGCCCCGCCCCCGCCAGTCAAAGCATTCATTGATCATGGCGAGGATTTCGTCACGGCGAATAGTCTTGACGAGCTTGTGGCCAAGATGAACAAGCTAACCGACAGCGAGCTGCTGGATGCAACACATATCCGCAACCAGATTGAAGCACGCGACCGGGAAGTCAGCAATCGCTACTCCAAGGACGCGCAAATCATGGCCATCCACAATGCGCGATCCTATATTGGCGACAAGCTGACCCGCGCTGTCCCACTTCATGCTTTGCTTGATCCAGCCAATGGTCCACTGATTGCAGTCAAACTTAATATTTTGACCCGGAAAACGCTGGGCGGACTGCATACTGACATTAACGCAGCGGTTTTGGACAAGAACGCCGCGCCGGTAGCTGGCCTTTATGCAGCTGGCGAAGCAGCAGGCTTTGGCGGCGGCGGTTATCATGGCTATAATGCGCTAGAAGGAACTTTCCTTGGTGGCTGCATCTTTTCTGGACGAACAGCGGGACGTGCTGCGGCAAAGATGCTCTGATGGTTCACCTGTGACGGAACCAGAACCACCAACCCTGCGTTCGTTAAACAATGACGTCATGGAGGCAAATCACTATGGTTGAACTGGTCAACAATATCGAAAACATCGAATTCATTATCGCCAAGGCGCGCGAATATGATGTGCAGGTTCCGGCGGTCGATGAAAACCCTGGTTCCAATGCTTCCGATGACGGCGATATCGATATTCTCGATGCTTCGCTTGATAATCCGACGCGCAAGGAGCTTGTCGCCGCAATTCGTTCTCTGAATGAAGACGAGAAGGTTGAGTTGTTGGCTTTAGTCTGGGTTGGTCGCGGGGATTTTAGCGCTGAAGAATGGGATGACGCTCTTGCGACCGCAAGTGATCGTCACAATGGACGCGAAGCGAAGTACCTGCTCGGCATACCGCTCTTGGGCGACTACATAGAAGAAGGTTTGGAAACGCTCGGCATCGAGTTTGAAGCCTACGATAATGAATAAGAAAAATTGATGTTTCCATTGATCGTTGTGTTTTGACGGCGTCGTAGCTGGCGGTTAGTCTGCGCGGCAACTAGGGAAAACGGGTGGTTCGCCACCTTGAAGATAAAATTCAAAGCATTGGAGGATTTCATCATGCTTCAGAAAAATCTGGATCAGAAAACGGATTTCTATATCGACGGTGCATGGCGGTCCCCGCTTGAAGCAAAGACCATAGAAGTCATCAATCCAGCCAATGAGAAGCCTTATGCAGCGATTTCTGCTGGCTCTTCAGCGGATATTGATCTCGCTGTTGCTGCAGCGCGCAAAGCGTTTCCTTCTTGGAGCGAAACGCCTGCTGAAGAACGTATTGGCTATCTGCGCCGAATTGTTGAAATCTACGAGCGTCGCCTTGAAGAAATGGCCCATGCTATTTCCAAGGAAATGGGAGCTCCAATCAAGCTTGCGCGCGAATCCCAGGCTGCCGCCGGTCTCTCGCATACCAAGGCTTTCATCGCTGCTTTTGAGAATTTCGAATTCGAAGAAATTCTATCGCCAAAGCATCCTAATCAGGCCATTTTGCATGAACCCATCGGCGTATGCGGACTGATTACGCCATGGAACTGGCCGATGAATCAGATCGCACTCAAGGTTATCCCCGCTCTTGCTGTTGGTTGCACGGTCGTACTCAAGCCATCCGAAATTGCACCAATGTCGGCAATGCTTTTCGCCGAATTCGTCGATGAAGCCGGTCTGCCGAAAGGCGTATTCAACCTCGTCAACGGCGAAGGTCCAGTCGTTGGCGAAGCAATGTCACAGCATCCTGACATCGACATGATGTCATTTACAGGTTCGACCCGTGCTGGATCTGCAGTCTCGCGTGCAGCGGCTGCGACCGTCAAGCGCGTTTCGCTGGAACTCGGCGGCAAGTCACCAAATATCGTTTTTGCTGATAGTGATCTGGAAAAGGCAATCGAACGTGGTGTGAACCATTGCTTTGAAAACACCGGTCAGTCCTGCAATGCGCCAACACGTATGCTGGTTGAACGATCGATCTATGAACAGGCAGTCGAATTTGCCAAGAAGACTGCCGCCAAAACCGCAGTCGATGACCCGTCCAAGGATGGTGAACATATTGGCCCGCTGTCGTCATCAATCCAGTTCGAAAAGGTGCAGGCGCTGATCCAGAAGGGTATTGATGAAGGTGCGCGTCTCGTTGCAGGTGGCATCGGTCGACCCGATGGCATCTCCGAAGGTGATTTCGTCAAGCCGACCATCTTCGCCGATGTAAACAACGAAATGACTATTGCACGGGAAGAAATCTTCGGACCGGTGCTGGCGATGATCCCCTTTGATACGGAAGAGGAGGCCATCGCTATCGCCAATGATACGCCATATGGCCTGGCTGCCTATATTCAGACAGGCAGCCCGGATCGCGCAAAACGCGTGGCGCGTAAACTCCGCGCTGGCATGATCCAGATCAACGGAACTGCGCGTGCGCCAGGTAGCCCGTTTGGCGGCTACAAGCAATCCGGCAATGGTCGCGAAGGCGGCAAGTGGGGTCTGGAAGACTTCATGGAAGTCAAGCTGATCAGCGGCTAAGCGCAACGAATATGTCGAAATGAAAGCGCCGGGTTTCCGGCGCTTTTTTCCTTGTCCTGCCAGCTACTATAGGCGCCTATCGGTCACAAGGTATTCTAGGTATCGCATCGGTTGCGTGTGTCGACGACTACACACCAATTAACCGTCAAGTAGGCTATCCGTAAACTCATCCCAGCTTCAGGCTTGCGAGCCTTGGAAAACACTGGAGATCTTGATAGGCGTGCAACATCCGGATGCGGACGCAGTCGCCGTTTCAGATTGTTCTTCCTACTTCACGCAACCACGTATTTCTTGGATGATCCTTCACGCTGCTGCAATCTGCCGGACCACATCCATCTCATATATGATAAGGCCACGACATACCTTTAGTATTTTATGAGCATATCGTGATAAAATACTGTAATATATCGCATATACCGCTTCGTATTTTTATAGAAAATACCTCCTTGTCTTTACTTAATTCAGATCAGCGGCGAATGCATACCCTCTTGATAGGCTATACAGCATATTTCAAACAGCGCTCTAATGTACTTACACCACTGCCTTAGCGACCAAGGATTCCGTGAATAATTCCCTTGCCTGAACGCAACGACACATCTTGCAGAACCTGACCAGCTTTATGTTCATTGGTCCTTATCAGCAATCGCACTTCGACGGCTGGCGGTGTCGATCCGGATTTGCTCCACTTCAGCCGCCGATGTAGACAACAAAACAGAAGATTGCGCGCACACACCCACAGGCAATCAGTGTTGATGGCGTGCTTTCCAAAGTTCTTCCGCCTTTTTGTAAAACTGTCCGTAACTATCATTCTCCGCTTTGACGACAGTCATGAGCGCCATTGCTGTAGACGCGATTATCGTAAGCTCTGCACGCTCATCAATCGCGGCACCCGACCAGACGGCGAGCCAGTATTCGAATGAAGACAGGCTGGAATGTTTGTCGGTTCCTGCTTTCGACAAGGTTGGCAATGTGAGATCTATTTTCTGTCCGCCGAGCCATCTAAAAACCGTATGCGCATGGTGAGGCACCAGCTCCGCCACATCGCGGCTCGTCGACACAACCGAAACAGACTGCAAATCCAGGAGCGCCGCTGCATCGCGATGCAGCTCACGATAGGTCGGTTGAGTAACGCCAAGGAACGATGCGGAGAGCTTCATGGGGTTAAGCAGATGCGCAAGGCTGTTGATCGAAGATCTCGAGTGAAACAGAGGATAAAGCGAGAGCAGCGCGTGAACCTGCGGTGCAAAACCAGCTAATGGCATGAAACAGATGCCATGCGCTTGCAAAGCACTTTCAGCCAAAGATAGTGAACCTGTAACCGGGATGTTGACGGATTCTGCCGCAAGCTCCAGCTTTCCGGAAAGCTCGCCAGTTCCGCAATTGCCATGCAATACGACGGGATAGCCCGCGCGTGCAACAAGGATCGCCGCCAACATAAACCATGGAGACTGATGCGAATTCGGTGAAAGATATGCAGGCCAATCGAGTGCTGGTCCACCTAATTCAGCCTTTGTCGAGTAGTATTTTCGAGCTGCATTAGCCATCCCGGCAAGTTCAGGCGCCGTTTCACCTCGATAATGAATAAGTCTCAATAAAGCACTGATTTGCATAGGGTCTGCCTCACCCGCAAATATCGTGGTGAAAGCATCTTCTGCTTCGAACATTTCGAGTGGGCGCGTGTGACCAACCTTGCGTCCCGTGATCGCAATATATTTTGCAAGCCGCCGGACAGGGTCATTCTCATCCTGAATATTGGCAAATTGTGCTGCAAGCTGTTCAGGTGTCGGATGGTTTTCGAGCTCTACCACTTTACGAATACCAAGCGGCGGAGGCGCAATGATAGCGCTTGCCCTCTCCCAGCCCTGTTTTCTTTTGCAATGCGTTTCCACTGCATCCCTGCCATCGAAGCTCATAAGCGCTTCAGCTTCATTGGCCAGTCTGCGCAAACGGCCACGTAAAGCTTCAGCTTTTGGGGTTGCAATCATGTTGCGACCAGAACGAACGAGGATCGGGTCGTCGAACTTCTCTCGGATTTGTCCAAGTAGCCGGCTCATGGCCGCAATACTCAAACCCATTTGTTTTGCAGCGCCACCGACACTGCCTTCCACAAGAAGTGAATCCAGTGCAATGAGCAATCTCAGTTGCCCCAGTTTCAGGCTCTCGCCCGCCACTTTCTCAACCTCTGCCTGCGTTTTCATTCGCTTGCCCGACATTGCTCCGACATCCGTTCAGTTGCGTTTTCTGGAACTTGGAACTGTTATAAATCATGATGATTGACGTCACGTTATTGCCATACATAAGGAGAGCTGAAAACTCAACTTTAAGGGTGATATTTATGACCAGCTTGTTTCGGGGATTGCGTACCAATGGTTCGCAGAACAGGCAATTGGCCAGCGGATCGTTTTTTGCAAAAGCCATTCTTGCGGGCACATGCCTTTCGACAGCACTCATTCTAAGCAGTGTAGCTTCTTTCGCACAGACCGCGACCAACGCGGAAGAAGAAGCCGCGAAAAAGAAACAGGCTGGAACCCAGGCGACCGAACAAGTAAACGCGGCCGGTGGTATCACGCTCAATCAGATCGTTGTTTCGGCGACGGGTTTCGAGCAGAACATCACCGATGCGCCAGCGAGCATTTCGGTTGTCCCGGGTGAAGAACTTGAGAAAGGCTCTTATCGCGATCTCGGCGATGCATTGCGCGACGTTCAAGGTGTTGCTGTGACGGGGGCTGCAGCAGAACGTGATATCTTTATTCGCGGACTTCCGGGAACCTACACGCTGATCCTCGTTGACGGAAAGCGTCAAAGCACGCGTGATGCGCGCACCAACGGCAACTCCGGTTTTGAACAGAGCTTCCTGCCGCCAGCCAACGCTATTGAACGCATCGAAGTTATTCGTGGCCCGATGTCATCGCTTTATGGTTCCGACGCCATGGGTGGGGTGATCAACGTCATCACCAAGAAGGTTTCGGACAAGTGGAGCGGTTCGCTGAGCTTCGACACCACGGTTCAGCAGCACTCGAAGTTTGGTAATTCGCTACAGGGCTCATACTACATGACCGGCCCTCTCGTTCCCAATTTGGTTGGCGTGCAGCTGTGGGGGCGCGGTCTCAAGCGTCAGGAAGACAAGATCATCAGCGGCACGCCTGAGCAACGCGATATCGATATCACCGGTCGTGTGACGATTACGCCGAACGCCGATCACGACATCGTTTTTGAAGCTGGCAAGACGCGCTTGCGCCGCGATTCATCGGTTGGAAACACGATCAACCCTGTAGCCACCGGCAGCACCGCACCGCTCGACACTTATAATATGAACGACCGAAACCACTGGTCGATCAGTCACACAGGCCGCTGGGGTCCAACAACTTCCGAATTCTCTTTCATGCAGGAAACTGCTCAGAGAACAAACTTTACCTGGAACAATGCTCGCGGTGATTTTGTAGAAAGCCTGCGTTCACCGCATATCCGCAACTCTACACTGGACGGCAAGTTCACCACGCCGTTCGAGCTTTATGGCAACCACACGCTTGTAACGGGCGGTCAGTTCATCGAGGGCACCCTGACAGATCAGAATCCGGGCCGTCGTACAGGCTTGGACGAAGAGTTTACGATCAAGCAGTGGGCGCTTTTCGCTGAAGATGAATGGTGGATCACTCCAGACTTCGCGCTAACCGGCGGCCTGCGCATGGATCACCACGAAATCTATGGTTCGCATTGGAGCCCTCGCGGCTATGCAGTCTGGCACGCCACGGATCAACTGACCCTTAAGGGCGGCATTTCAACCGGCTTCCGCGCACCTGAGATTCGCACTATTGCACCTGGTTATGCTTACACGACTGGCGGCGGCAACTGTACCTATGGCCCGACTGGAAACTGCGGCGTCATTATCGGTGATCCAAACCTTCAGCCCGAAAAGAGCACCAGCTATGAAGCCAGTGCACTGTGGGACAACCAGCAGGGTCTGCGTCTCGGTGCGACCTACTTCTACACCGATTTTAAAGACAAGATCGCCAGCAACATTCAGTATGACCCAATCACAGGTCAGCCACTGCGCTGGGCCCAGGACCCGAACTACGTTCTCTATTACAGCTACAACATCGATGAAGCTACAATTCAGGGTGTAGAACTGACGGCAGATTGGGAAGCGACTGACACGATTAAGCTCCGCGGTAGCTATACTTATACCGACTCAGAACAGAAGACCGGCGAATACGCAGGTCTGCCTCTGGCTCGTACGCCAAAGCACATGGCAAACATCCGTGCAGATTGGGAAACGCCAGTCGACGGTCTGACTGCCTGGGCGGCTGGTAACTATCACGGCCCTGAAATCAATGCTGGTCTGCGTATCGGTACCGTGGGTGAGCCATATGCCTATAACAGCAGAGGTCAGGTCATCGCCCGAAAATATAAGGGCTATGCCACTTTCGACCTGGGTGGCTCCTATGAATTCAGCGAGAATGTCACGCTCAATGCTGCCGTCTACAACATATTCGACAAAAAGGTCACAGTGGACGAAATCAACAACGTGGTTGAAGGCCGTCGTCTCTGGCTCGGCATGACGTCACGTTTCTAACGCACATTATGACGCCAGCTGATTTTAGGGCTGGCGTCATTTCTTTATGGAATGGATGCTCTCGTGAGCCAGACAAAGAACTTAGTCTTAAAGGTATGCCTCATGTTCGGATGCATTCTCGTGAACGCCTCCGCACATGCCGGAAAGCCACAAGTCGACTCCTTTGATTTGCAGGCGAACGGCATCGACTATCGAATCTTCGTGGCTGCACCCGCTGAAAAAGCGCCTGCCAGTGGCTTTCCCGTTGTCTATATGAGTGATGGCAACCGGATGTTGCCAATCGCAGCCAAACTGATGGAAGATAGTCCTCGGCTCAACGCGGTGTTTGTCGGCATCGGTTATCCAACCGAAGACAAGGACGAAATTGTCCGCCTACGCTACTTCGACCTTACGCCTCCGACACCAGACGAGTTGATCCCTGTTCAGACCAATATTCCGAAAACTGGCGGTCGTGACGCGTTTTTCGATTTTATTGATCATCAGGTAAAAGCCGAAGTCGAAAAGCGTTTTGCTATCGACAAAAACAAGCAGGCTCTTTTCGGGCATTCGCTGGGTGGCCTTTTCACGCTTTATGCGCTCTTCAATCATCCGGATTCATTTCAGACTTATGCCGCCGCAGACCCATCGATCTGGTGGAATGGACGCTCGATTCTCACCGACAAGGATCGGTTTGTGGAGGCATTCAAAGCCGATCCGAAACCGATGCGGCTGCTTGTTGAATCATCCGGCAAGCGCGGCGAACGCCCAGGTCAGTCAAAAGAAGATACTGAGCGTCTGAAGAAGCTGCGCGGCGGACCTTCGGGTACAGACATTCAGACCGAGTTGAAACAACTTCCGGGCTTTGAGGTCGCCTATCGTCGCTTCGACAACGAAAGCCATGGTTCGATGATACCGCTTACGGTCGAAGATAGCTTGAAATTCATCCTGCTCAATGAGAGCCCAGACGAACAAAACAACTGAATTGTGGTCTTCCGGCTTTGACTGGAAGAAAACCGGACTATAAAGCACAAGATTGACGAAAGGATTGAACGCCATGCTGAAAATCAGCCGACATTTTTCCCGTCTGTTTGGCGCAGCACTTGTTGCCACAGCCCTTGCCTCCGGCGCGAACGCTGCTGATGTGGCAGTCAAACACGCCCAAGGCGAAACAACGGTTGCGACAAATCCTGAAAAAGTCGTGGTGTTCGATTTTGCAACGCTCGACAATCTTGATCGCCTTGGCGTGAAGATCATCGGTGTTCCTGGCAGCATAGCTTTCCCGGAATATCTCAAGAAATACGACGGCGCAGATTACACGAAAGTCGGCACGCTTTTTGAACCTGACTATGAAGCGGTCAATGCAGCCGAACCAGACCTGATCATTGTCGGCGGTCGCTCGGCTGCAAAATATGGTGAGCTCGCAAAGATTGCATCGACCATCGATCTGACTGTTCCAGCCAAGGAATTCATTTCCGGAACCGAAGCCAATATCGAAAAGCTGGGCCAGATTTTTGGCAAGGAAACCGAAGCCAAGGCTGAAGTCGACAAGCTCAATAGCGAACTCGCAGCACTGAAAGAAAAGACCAAGGGCAAAGGCAAAGGCCTGATGATCCTGACGTCCGGCGGTAAAATCAGCGCCTATGGTCCGGGTTCACGCTTCGGCGTATTGCATGACAGCTTCGGCGTTGAACCCGCAGCACCCGATCTTTCTGTTGGCAATCATGGCCAGCCAGTCAGCTCAGAATTCATTCTTGAAACCAATCCGGATTGGCTTTTCGTGCTCGACCGCGATGCAGCCATCGGTCGTGAAGGCACCTCTGCCAAACAATTGCTCGATAATGAACTCGTGCGTCAGACCAACGCCTGGAAGAACGATCAGGTCGTCTATCTGAACGCGCAGAACTGGTATCTCGTTGGCGGTGGCCTTGGTGCGCTTCACAACACGATCCAGCAGCTTTCAGCGGCTTTTGACAAAGCGAAATAATATCTTCTGACCCAGTCATTTCGGGCCGCACAATTTGTGGCCCGATTTCATGACAAGGCAAGAGAACAGGAATTAAGCGTGAAGGCACTTGCCGCAGCTATCGTTGTTGTCGTCATACTGGCTTTTATCAGCCTGTTTATCGGCGTCAGCGATGTATCGCTCACTACACTGTTTGGCGCAAATAGCACCGATCGGGCGGCAGAAGTTATGTTGGTCAGCCGGATACCTCGTACGCTAGCAATCATTCTTGCCGGCATGTCGATGGCAGTTGCTGGAATGATCATGCAGATGCTGACACGCAATCGTTTTGTTGAGCCATCGACAGCCGGAACCGTTGAATCTGCAAGCCTCGGCATTCTGCTTGTCATTCTGTTCGCACCTGACACACCAGTTTTCGGCAAGATGCTGGTAGCATCCGTTACGGCCCTTGCTGGTACAGCCCTTTTCCTGCGCATCCTGCGCAGCATTCCATTGCGTTCGGTGCTCGTTGTGCCACTTGTTGGCATTATGCTGGGCGGCGTGATCAGCGCTGCGACGACCTTCATCGCTTATCGCTATGATCTGCTGCAAGCGCTCAATTCATGGACAACCGGCGACTTCTCGGGCGTGCTGCGCGGTCGTTATGAGTTGCTGTATCTTTCATTCGCCCTCACCGTCATCGCATATATTGCCGCTGATCGTTTCACAGTCGCTGGCATGGGCGAAGATTTCACGACCAACCTCGGTCTCAACTATCGCCGCGTCGTGACCCTCGGGCTTGTGATCGTGTCTATGGTCAGCGCCAGCGTGGTCGTGACGGTGGGCATGATCCCTTTTCTGGGCCTCATCGTACCAAATGTGGTCAGCATGTTCATTGGCGATAATATGCGCCGTGCTGTGCCGTGGGTGGCCGTGCTTGGTGCGGGACTGGTGCTTGCCTGCGATATCGTCGGGCGCATCATCCGTTTTCCCTATGAAATCCCCATCGGCACGATGATGGGCGTCGTTGGCAGCGCGA
Organism: Ochrobactrum sp. BTU1; assembly: GCA_018798825.1. Classification (NCBI taxonomy): domain Bacteria; kingdom Pseudomonadati; phylum Pseudomonadota; class Alphaproteobacteria; order Hyphomicrobiales; family Brucellaceae; genus Ochrobactrum; species Ochrobactrum sp. BTU1. The sequence goes on from CP076355.1 coordinate 878,346, forward strand.
TCTTCCTCTATCTGCTTTTGCGTCGGGGATCGCGCCTTGCTTAAACGTCCCTGCTTCATCATCACGGTTCTTTCGATCCTCGTCATTATTTCCTGCGCAGCCTTCATGACACTGGGAGCCAAGGGCAGTTGGTCATTCATATTGACTTTCCGCGGCACCAAGCTTGCGGCAATGGTGCTGGTTGCCTATTCGATTGCTGTCTCGACAGTGCTGTTTCAAACTGTCACCAACAACCGCATTCTCACTCCCTCCATCATGGGGTTTGATGCGCTTTATATTCTGATCCAGACTTTGGCAGTTTTCGCCTTTGGCGCTATCCATGTGAACGGGGTCGGTCCAAATGGCCGCTTCTTCGCCGAGACGGCAATCATGGTGGTCTTTGCCAGCACACTTTATGCTTGGCTGTTTTCAGGTGCGGCACGCAGCCTGCATCTGGTCATGCTTGTCGGCATTGTGTTCGGTGTCTTCTTCCGAAGCCTCTCCAACCTCATGCAACGCATGATCGACCCGAATGAATTCGCCGTGCTTCAGGACCGTTTCTTTGCAAGCTTCAACAGCGTCAACGCGGATATTCTGTTGCTCGCAGCAATTATCGTGGCAGTGGTCACGCTTTACGGCCTGCGTTTTCTCAATGTCTTTGATGTTTTATCGCTGGGACGCGATCCGGCAATCAATCTGGGCGTCGATCATAGCCGCGTTGTGCATCGCATTCTGCTGATCGTCACGATCCTTGTTTCCGTCTCAACCGCACTCGTTGGCCCTATCACCTTCTTCGGCCTGCTTGTCGCCAATCTGGCTTACATGATTGCTGGTTCATCCAAGCATCGTATCGTGCTGCCTATTGCTGTATTGCTCGCAATCCTATGCATTGTCGGCGGACAAACCATTCTTGAGCGCGTTTTCTCGTTCAATACTGCGCTCAGTGTCATCATCGAGTTTCTGGGCGGGCTCGTCTTTATCATCCTTCTCGTCAGGGGAAACGCACGTTGATCGAAATAAACCAGGTCAGTAAATCCTATAGAGATGCGATCGTCGTTGATGATGTGACGCTGCAATTGCCCGCACGTGGCATAACGTCGATCATCGGACCGAATGGTGCTGGAAAGTCCACCTTGCTTTCCATGGTCAGCCGCCTACTTCCCATGTGTAAAGGCCGCATTACCGTCGATGGGCTGGATGTATCGACCACGTCGGGTGATGTGCTGGCAAAACGACTTTCGATCTTAAGGCAGGACAATGCCATTAACTCGCGCCTCACAGTGCGCGATTTGGTGACTTTCGGGCGTTATCCGCATTCCAAGGGCCGCCCAACACGCGAAGATCTCGACCACGTTGATCAGGCAATCGGCTATCTCGAACTTGAAGAGCTAGGCAACCGTTTTCTCGATGAGCTTTCGGGCGGACAGCGCCAGCGCGCTTTCGTGGCGATGGTTCTCTGCCAGAACACAGATTACGTTCTGCTGGATGAACCGCTCAACAATCTCGACATGAAGCACTCCGCTTCGATGATGAAACTGCTGCGGCGGGCGGCAAATGAACTGGGCAAGACAGTCGTGCTGGTGCTGCACGACATCAATTTCGCATCCTGCTATTCCGACCATATCGTTGCGATGCGCAAGGGCAAGGTCGTCCATCAGGGATCACCGGAAGAACTCATTCAGCCGGATATTCTGCGCGATATTTACGAGATGGAGATTGCCGTCGAAATGATCGGCGGCAATCGCATTGGCATTTACTATCTTTAGAGCGCCGATCCGATTAAATCGGCTCAACGCTCTAAAATTTTCTTTAACGCGCATCTTTTCCGAAAACCGTTACACACTTTTCGGGATGCGCTTTTAGTTAGGCAATCGGCTCGCTCGGAAAGAGCAGCTGCAAGGCTTCATAAGCCGAGAGCACGGTTTCCATCTGCGCCGTATGGCCTTTGACAAAGGCATCGCCATAGATGGTTTCGTCCGGATATTCGGTAATCAGCGTCAGCGGAACTGTGTGACGATCATCAACACCGACCATACATGGGAAGCCGTTGATAATGCGGAAACCTGTTTCGCCTGCATGTTGCTCGAAAAGCTTGATTTGCGCATCGTTGTAATCAAGCAGACCATCGATGGCACCAAGATGCCTGGTCACATGATCCATCAGCTGTTCGGCTTCTTTCTCCCACGTCGCATGATGGCGAATAATCAGGAAGAAGCCTTTTGGCAACGTCCACATTGCAAAGGATCGTGGAACATATCCAGACAGCGGGCGTGTCCATTCATGCGACGGATAGCCATGCAGATTGACATGCAGCTTCGCATTGGTGCGCGCCTCCGCCTCTACACGGATTGCTTTCTCAAAAAGCCCCTCGCCGCTGCGATATTCAAGATCATCGCCAAGAGCCGTATAGCGCGACGCGTGATGCATATGATGTGGCTGCAAAACGCACAGACGCTTATGGATTTCATACCCGTCCGGGTTTTCCTGCGGCGAGATCGTGAAGTGCGCGCCATCGCGTGCGCTAAGACGGCTTGCGGCACGCAACGCTCCGACGATGCCAGTTGTTTCATTGGCATGTTGCCCGGCACTGATCATCATCGCCGTTTCATGGCCCGAAACATAGGTCGCGCGCACGCTGCGACCTGCACGGGTCTTAGCTTCAAAAGGTGTGCCGCCAAGCTTTGCAATCTCTCTGCGGATCTGGTCAGCCGAAAGAGGAGCCTGCGCATTTTCCAGAACTTGCTCGGCAGTCAGCGCATCTGACGTTGCCAGCGGACGTGTTTCCACTCTAACGGTTGGCTCTGCATCACGGAAGCGGACTTCGGGTACGATCTGACCGGGCTGCAAGCCACGATCACCGACGGGGCGACCAGACTTTTTCTGGAAAACTTCGAGCAGCGAGAAATAGATATCTTCGTGCAGAGCTTCCGTCAGGCTCAGCGCTTCCTCATCATAGGCAATGCGTCGATCAGTGATCGGCAAGTTGACCGAAATGTTCAGCTCTTCAAAATAGGGCTCGCCCCTGCCCCAGTCATGGGTGGCAATGGTCGAAATCGTATCGTGAAATAGCTTTTCATAAGCGGTTTCAAAGCGCGCGTTCTCACTGCTACCTTCATGTTCGACAATTAGCCAGCCCGTTGGTGAGACGAGCGTTTCGCCGATAAAATCTTCATGCACGCGATTGGGTGCGAAAACACGGTGACTTTCATTGCGGCCATCGGCAAATCTCAGATCGACTTCGTAAAAGAAATCGTCGTTTCCGGACGCACTGAAGCTGATCAGCGCTTCTGGTAGGAGTGCTGTCAACGGGTAGGTTTCCAGCAGAAAACGGTTCTCTACGCAATTGTCATGGCGTGGATAGCGAATTGTTGCAGCCGTTAGTCCTGTCCCATTCACTTCTTCAAGAAAGAAATGCAGAAGCGGTTTATAGGATGAACGAACACGCGCATCGATGCCCGCTTCGCGCAGCTTTGTTTCAGCAGCAAAGCGGCTTGGCTGGTCATCGAACAGCCAGACCTTCACTTTCGCGCCACGCATTTCCGGCTTTGAAAGGCGTTCGATCAGTAAATTGATTGAACGCGGATAGGTCTTTTCAAATATCACGCTCATCGCGAGGTCCTGCCGGTTGGATCGAGGCTGTCACGCAGCCAGTCTCCCAGAAGGTTGAGACCAAGCACCGTGAAAAGAATGGCAAGACCGGGGAACAGGCTTACCCACCATGCCGTCTGGAGATAGGTGCGGCCATCGGCCAACATTCCACCCCAGCTTGGAATGGTTGAATCAATGCCAAAGCCAAGGAAGGTCAGGCTGGATTCAAGCAGGATGTTGTTGGCGACATTAAGCGTCATCAAAACGATGACCGGTCCGAGCAGATTTGGCAGCAGGTGCTGGAAAATGATGCGCCAGTCCTTCACGCCAATAGCGCGCGCAGACAAGATGAACTCGCGCTCGCGCAGCGATAGCACTGAGCCGCGCACCAGCCGGGCATATTGCACGCATTGTGAAACAATCAGCAGGATGATCGTGTTGACCAGTCCACCGCCAAGGATAGCCATGAAGGTGATGGCAAGCAGGATAAACGGCATCGCAAGCTGCACATCGACAAAGCGCATGAGGGCCATATCCCAAAACCCGCGATAATAGCCTGCAACCAAGCCCATGATCGTGCCGATGATCACCGAACCAATGACGGAGATGAAACCCACAAAAAGTGAGATTTTGCCGCCGATAACGACACGCGCAAGCACGTCTCGGCCGAGAGGGTCAGCACCGAAAATATGAGCCGGATTGACGAATGGCGGCATCAGACGTGCCATCAGGTCGATCTTGTTCGCGCCTGCTGGAAACAGATAGCTCGAGAAAATGACCGCCAGACAGATGGTGCCAGTGAGAAGAAAACCAACAATAAATTCCAGACTGGCAAAGCGGGAATGCTGGAGTGTTGAGGTTTTGGTCGCCACTTTAGTCGCCATAGGCTCTACTCCGTACGAATTCGCGGATCGACAAGGCCGTAAGCGATGTCCACCAGAAGATTGACGCCGATAATCAGCATCGAAAGGATTGCGATTGTTGCCTGCAAGACGGGATAGTCGCGTCCGGCAACCGCATCGAATGCAAGCGTGCCCATACCCGGCCAGTTGAAGACCCGTTCGACCACAACGATACCGCCCAGGAGGCCACCGAACTGCAAACCGATATAGGTAATCAGCGGAATAGCGCAGTTACGCAGTGCGTGCTTATAGAGCACCTTGTTTTCGCTCAGGCCCTTAGCGCGAGCCACCATGATATATTGCGACTGCAGCGTTTCGAGCATCGACGTGCGCACGAGGCGGATGTTGGTTGCAGTCAGAATAATGCCCATGGTCAGCGCAGGCATCACGAAGCTAGCTATACCGCTCATACCACTTGGCGGTAGCCATTGGAGATAAATGCCGAACAGCAGAACCAGCATCGTCGCAAGCCAGAAGTTCGGGAAAGACAGACCGACGAGCGAGCAGATTCGAATGAGCTGATCAGCCCATCTACCACGTGATACTGCCGCCTTGATGCCAAGTGGCACCGAAATCACGATGGAGACGAAAAGTGAGGCAAAAGCCAGCATAAGCGTGGCTGGCAGCGCACTTCCAACTAAAACGGAAACCTGTGTACCACCAAGGAAGCTGCGTCCAAGATCAAGTGTGAACAGACCTTTGAGAAATTGCCAATATTGAACAAGAAATGGTTGGTTCAAACCTAAACCCTCGCGGATGCGCTCGAGATCGGCTTCCGTGATACTGCCAGCACCTTGCGTCAACATCAGCGCCGGATCGCCAGTCAGGCGGATCGCATATGCGACAAGCAACGTCATTGCGATCAACACGAACAATGCTTGCAAAATTCGTTTTATAAGAAATCCAGCCACCAGAGCGCCTCCGAAATGCAGCGACAAGCCGATGAACGGCTTGCCGTATCAGTTGGTTTAATCGACGGTTACGTCGGTGAGACGCAGACGGCTATCTGGAACAGGCACGAAGTTTTTCACGCGCTTGTTGACGCCGAAGATTGCCTTCAGGTTGTAGAGCGGCATTTCGAGCGCGCGCTCGGCAGCATAATGCGCAATTTCCTGAAGCAGCTTTTCACGTTCGCCACGGTCGAGAACCGAACGCTGTGCTTCAAGCATCTTGTCGAGCTTTTCATCCTTGTCGTACGGGTTCCACTTTTCACCCGAATGGTACATCGAGTAAGCGGTATTATCGTAATCGAAGGTCCAACCACCCCATGCCTGCTGGAACATGGCACCCGTTTTGCCCTGTGGGATGATGTCATTGAGCAAAACATTCGTGTCATAGGGCTTGATGGTTGCATTCACGCCAACCATCTGCAGGAAGCTTGCGACTGCTTGCGCAACTTCGTTGAAGCTCGCATCCTGACCGCGCACGTCAATCTGCACCGTTGCTCCGGGCTGAACGCCTGCTTCTTCAAGCAATTTCTTAGCCTGTTCAGGATCATAAGGCAGCGGCTTCATATTTGAATCGAAACCAAACGACAGTGAACCCTGGAAGCTTGCGATCGCTTCAGCCTGCCCGGCAAGGATCGATTGGATGATCGCATCGCGATCCACAGCCATAATCAACGCCTTGCGAACTCGTTCGTCCTTGGTAATGCCATCTACGGTGTTGAAACGCAGTGCATAAACTGTAGGTCCAGAGGCTGTGACTAGTTCAAGCTTTGGATCGCCTTCGATCGTCGGGATCATTCCGATTGGGATAGTTGGCGGAATGACCAGATCAACGCGACCAGCTTGAAGCTCGGCTACAGCTGTCGAAGGCTCAGTAATGAAGCGATATTCAAGTTCCGAAAGCTTCGGAGCACCACCCCAATGGTCAGCAAACGCTTCCAGCTTGATGTTGACCTTTGGCTCATAGGATACAAACTTAAACGGGCCAGTACCGACTGGATGTGTGTTGAAATAATCATCACCCTTCTCGGTGATGTATTTGGGTGGAACAATCATCGCGCCGTAACCAGCAAGCTTGCTGATCAACACTGGATCTGGCGTCTTGAGGTGAAAATCGACGGTCTTTTCGTCGATGATCTCGACCTTTTCGATTGCGATATAGTTGGAACGCTGCGGACCTTTCGCGCCTTCCTCACCAAGCAAACGATCAAAAGTGAACTTCACCGCTTCAGCATTGAATGGCTCGCCATCGTGAAACTTCACACCTTCACGCAAATTGAAGCGGATACGCTTGCCTTCGTCGAGTTCTTCCCACGACGTTGCCAGACCCGGTACGATTTTCAGATCAGGACCACGATAGACAAGACCGTCAAAAATATTGGTTGCGACCGACGCCCAGTTGACGAGGAACGTATCAATTGGGTCCCAGCTGCCCGGGTCCTGCGGCGACGAAACGGTGAGCTTGCCTGCGGCGAAAGCTGGTGCCGTTGCGATCACAGCTGCTGACAGGACAGAAGTCAGAAGAGCAGCTTTCAGTGCTTTCCTTATCATTATTTTCCCCTTTGGGTTTAGTTGAAGCATTTCCAGCAAAAGTTTGAAGCGGTTTTGCGTTGAATAATGCGATAAAAAAGCAGCCATATCTCAGGCGCTTTCGGCGACGAAATGGCCCGATGAAACCTCGCGGTGATTGTAGATCGTCGGTTTGTCGTCGATCCGGCGCGTCGTGCTTGGAATTTCTCCTTCAAGCGCTGCGCGTTCGGTCCGTGCCGAAGGATCGGCAACCGGCACAGCTGAAAGCAGGCGTTGCGTATAAGGATGCGTCGGCGTTTCAAAAATCTGACGACGTGAGCCAAGCTCCATAATCTGTCCAAGATAGAGCACAGCAACGCGATGGCTCATCTTTTCAACCACGGCCATGTCATGGCTGATGAAGAGATAAGCCAACCCATGTTCTTTCTGCAGATCCATAAACAGGTTGATAACCTGCGCCTGAATGGAAACATCGAGCGCCGAAAGCGCTTCATCAGCGATGATAAGCTTAGGCTTTGAAGCAAGCGCACGCGCAATACAGATGCGCTGACGCTGACCGCCGGAAAATTCGTGCGGATAGCGCGAAGCGTGTTCCGGACCAAGGCCAACGCGTTCCAGTAGTTCCGCCACGCGCGCATTGATCTCCTTGTTGTTGTCAAGAAGGCCGTGGGTGCGGATCGGCTCTGCAATCGAGAAGCCAACAGTTTTGCGCGGATCGAGCGAGGCAAACGGATCCTGAAAGATATATTGCACTTCGCGGCGCATCTTATAGCGCTCCGAGGAACTCATCTGCGAATAGGCTTTGCCATTAAAGCGGATATCACCGGAAAGCGGCGACTGGAGTTGCTGGATCGTGCGGCCGATGGTCGACTTGCCTGAACCGGATTCACCGACAAGTGCCAGGGTCTCACCCGGATAGATGTCGAAAGCAACCTTCGAGACCGCATTGCAAACATGGGTGACTTTGCCCAACATGTTCTTCTTGATCGGAAAGCGCACGTAAAGATCATCCACAGCAAGAAGCGGCTTGTCGCTATACCGTGCCGTGTCCTGAATACGCTCTTCACCCGACAGAACAGGTACGCCATCGCGCATCACCATGACCGGCATACGCTTCGGGAACGCTTCGCCCGTCATGCTGCCAAGTTTCGGAACTGCCGACAAAAGTGTCTGTGTATATGGATGCTTTGGCGCGTCGAAGATGCGGCCAACCGGACCTTCTTCAACCTTTTTGCCCTTCCACATGACGACAACGTCATCCGCCATTTCAGCCACCACGCCCATATCGTGCGTGATGAAAATGACAGCCATTTCAAGCTCTCTCTGCAAATCTTTGATGATATGCAGAATCTGCGCCTGAATGGTCACATCAAGTGCGGTGGTCGGTTCATCAGCGATAAGCAGCTTCGGACGGCAAGCAAGTGCCATCGCGATCATCACACGCTGGCGCATACCGCCAGAAAGCTGGTGAGGATAACGCTTGAGAAGCCCTTCAGCATCTGGCAGGCGCACCATTTCCAGCAGCCGCTTGCCTTCAGCCAGAGCAGCACTCTTCGCCATGCCTTCATGCAGCATCAACACTTCAGATATCTGGTTGCCAATGGTGAAGACCGGGTTGAGCGATGTCATCGGCTCCTGAAAGATCATCGCAATGTCTTTGCCGCGAATGCCACGCATTGCTTTCTGATCGGCTTTCAGCAGATCGCGTTCACCGTCAGGACCATTGAAAAGAATACTCCCCTTGGGGAATTTCGCGCCGCTCATATCGGCAAGGCGCATGATCGAAAGCGACGTAATCGACTTACCCGACCCTGATTCACCAACGACAGCCAGCGTTCGGCCAGGAGCAACCGAAAAACTTAAATCATCGACGACCCGACTGGCGCCGAATTCAACACTGAGGCCCTCGACCGTCAGCAGAGGTTTTGAAACAGATAAGTTCAACTCGGTTCCGTTCAAACTTGTAACTCTCTTATAACGTGATGGCAGACCGGGTGGCCTGATTGAAGGCACCCGACATGAAGCGCAATAAGGCGGCTACTTCAGATAGGGTTTCTTCAGACGGCCGTGCATTCGCAGTGGACTCAACCAGAAGGCGTTCGCGAATCTGCGCATAGCGAGCACACGCTTCAGCGCCCTTCTCCGTTATTTTGACCGTCTTTTCCTTGGATGCCTTACCGGTGGTAAGCAGGCCCGCTTTCTCAAGCTTGCGGATCGCATAGGTTGCAATATGTGTGTCTTCGATATCGAGCACGAGACAGATATCGGCCAGCTTCTTCTCGCGTCCGCGATGACGGATTGAATGCAGGATCAAAACTTCAATCGGAGAAAGCCCCGGCAGATCGGCAGCTGCCATGCAGCGAACCATCCAGCGAGAGAATGCGTGCGAAGCCAGAATGAGGCCGTATTCGACCTCTGACATGCCAGGCGAGCCGCCTTCTGCAAGGTGCGCAGACGAAACAATCGGCCCTAGAGAAGCAACAGAGCGTAGATGCTTTGGAAGAGAAACTTCATCGAAGCTCTGTTCTAGCATCTCTATGGGCGTTTCCGCCATTAACTCCGAGTCTCTTTTATTCCCCATTATTGCTGCTCCCTTATTTTTGTGAATTTTATGTCACCATCTTATCGACATTTTGTCAATAAAGTGGAAGTATGAAATTCTGAAAAGATTTTAAAATGCACTGTCTTCATGCATGAGGGAGCCAATAATGAGCGGAACGGGAAGTGGCGTGTGGGACTTCTGGATTGATCGTGGCGGCACATTTACCGACGTCATTGGACGCGATCCGGGAGGCACTCTGCATGCACGCAAGGTTCTCTCCGAAAACCCTTCAGCCTATCGCGATGCAGCCGTTCACGGCATCCGTTTGCATCTCGGCCTCAAGACGGGTGAGCCGGTTCCGGCTGGGTTGATCGGCGAAGTGCGCATGGGTACGACCGTTGCTACCAATGCGCTTCTCGAGCGCAAGGGCGAGCGGCTGGCACTTGTCACCACCAAGGGCTTCCGCGACGCTCTGCGCATCGGATATCAGGAACGCAAAAACATCTTTGCAACCGAGATCATTAAGCCGGAATCGCTGTATGACAGCGTAACCGAACTTAATGAGCGTATCCACGCCGATGGGACTGTCGAGCAGGCACTTGATAGCACTGAAGCAGAAGCAGCACTCCGTTCGTTGAAAGATCAGGGCTATAAATCTATCGCGATTGCCCTCATGCATGCCTACAAGTTCCCGGCGCACGAAGCTGAAATCGCACGCATTGCCCGTGAGATCGGCTTCGAGCAGGTTTCAGTTAGCCATGAAGTCTCGCCGCTGATCAAGTTGGTGGGTCGTGGCGACACAACAGTCGTCGATGCTTATCTGTCACCAGTCCTTCGACGCTATGTCGCACAGGTTTCCAACGAACTCGACGTTCAGCGCACCGGCGCACGCGTCATGTTCATGATGTCTTCTGGCGGCCTTACGGCAGCTGACTTGTTCCAGGGTAAGGACGCCATTCTTTCCGGCCCAGCTGGCGGTGTTGTTGGCCTTGCACGCACAGGCGAGACGGCGGGATTTGGACAGGTCATAGGTTTCGATATGGGCGGCACATCGACTGACGTTGCCCATTTTGATGGTGAATACGAGCGCGCATTCGAAACGGAAGTTGCTGGCGTTCGTGTCCGCGCGCCGATGATGCTGATCCACACTGTTGCTGCTGGCGGCGGCTCGATCCTGCATTATGATGCCGGGCGCTTCCGCGTGGGCCCGGATTCAGCAGGCGCCAATCCTGGCCCAGCCTGTTACCGAAATGGTGGCCCGCTTGCTGTTACTGACGCTAATGTCATGCTCGGCAAACTGATCCCTGATTATTTTCCGGCTATCTTTGGCCCCGAACAGAACCAGCCGCTTGATGTGGAACGCGTTCGCACGCTTTTTACTGCTCTTTCTAATGAAATTGGCGACGGCCGCTCACCAGAATCGGTTGCCGATGGCTTCATTCGCATTGCTGTTGCGAATATGGTCGAAGCGATCAAGAAGATCTCCGTACAGCGTGGCTATGACGTCACCCGTTATGCATTGAGCTGCTTTGGCGGTGCTGGTGGCCAGCACGCCTGCCTCGTCGCAGATGCACTTGGAATGAAGAACATTCTTCTTCATCCAATGTCCGGCCTGCTCTCCGCTTATGGCATGGGCCTGGCCGACATTCGCGCCACTCGGCAGAAGGCGCTCGGCGTGTCGCTCGATGCATCCGCTCCAGCAGCACTGAAAGCACTTGGTGAAGAACTGGTCTTGGAATGTGTGGCAGAACTTGCGACGCAGGGCATCGAACAAGCCGCAATTCAGCGTCATCTTCGTGCGCATATCCGCTACGCAGGCACCGACACGGTACTTTCCATCGAAGCAACCTTCCCTGCCGAGGACGATTCCGATCGTCTGCGCAGCGAATTCGAAACCGCGCACAAGCGCCGCTTCGGCTTCATTGCAGAAAATAAGGCACTGGTAATCGATGCGGTTGAAGTCGAAGCAGTCGGCGGCGGTGCGGGAGAAACCGAGACCAGCCTGCCACTTGAAAGCGACCTTGAGGCTGAAACAGCCAAGCGCGCACGTTTCTTCTCGCAAGGTGATTTCCACGATGCTGGTGTCGTTATTCGCGAGCAGATTCAGCGTGGCCAGACCGTAACCGGACCTGCAATCATTATCGAAAAGAACCAGACGATCGTTATCGAAGATGGCTGGCAGGCACGCCTCACCAACTACGATCACATCGTTCTTACCCGCATCAAGGCTTTGCCGTCACGCAGCGCGATCGGCACTGAAGCCGATCCGGTCATGCTAGAGATTTTCAACAATCTCTTTATGTCGATTGCAGAGCAGATGGGCGTGACGCTCCAGAACACCGCCTACTCTGTCAATATCAAGGAACGTCTCGATTTCTCCTGTGCCGTATTCGACGCCGAGGGTAATCTGGTTGCCAATGCGCCGCATATGCCTGTGCATCTTGGTTCGATGGATGCTTCTGTTGCAACCGCAATCCGCGAGAACAAGGATATCAAGCCGGGCGACGTATTCCTGATCAACGCGCCTTACAATGGTGGCACTCACCTGCCTGACCTGACAGTCTGCACACCGGTTTTCGATGACGATAATCGCGAGATCCGCTTTTGGGTTGCAAGCCGCGGCCACCATGCTGATATCGGCGGCATCGCCCCTGGTTCGATGTCGCCGCTGGCGGTTAATATCGAGCAGGAAGGCGTCTATATCGACAACTTCAAGCTCGTTGATCGCGGCACCTTCCGTGAAGATGATCTTTCAGCTCTCCTGACCGGAGCAACCTATCCGGTGCGCAATCTAACGCAGAACGTCAATGATCTTAAAGCTCAGATTGCCGCCAATGAAAAAGGTGTAGCTGAGCTGAAAAAGATCATTGGTCTCTTCGGTGAAGACGTAGTGAAAGCCTATATGGGACACGTTCAGGACAATGCAGCTGAGAGCGTGCGCCGCGTGCTCGACAAGTTGCCTGATGGGCATTTCACCTACGAGATGGATCAGGGTTGCCAGATAGTAGTTCGCGTCACTATCGACCGTGATAAGCGCGAGGCGACAGTTGACTTCACCGGCACATCAGAACAGCGTCCAGATAACTTCAACGCGCCAGAACCTGTAACACGCGCTGCCGTGCTTTACGTGTTCCGCGTGCTTGTTGAAGGCGATATTCCGATGAACGCGGGCTGTTTGCGGCCGATCAAGATCATTGTTCCACAGGGATCGATGCTTTCGCCACGCTTCCCGGCAGCTGTTGTTGCGGGCAATGTGGAAGTCAGTCAGGCCGTCACCAACTGTCTGTTTGGCGCGACCAAAGCCATGGCAGCAGCACAAGGCACTATGAACAACCTGACATTCGGCAATGATGAATATCAGTATTACGAAACCATCTGCTCCGGCGCACCAGCCGGACCGGGCTTCAATGGTGCCGATGCGGTCCATACGCATATGACCAATTCTCGCCTTACCGATCCGGAAATTCTGGAAACACGTTTCCCCGTGCTTCTAGAAGATTTCCATGTTCGGGAAGGATCAGGCGGCAAAGGTAAATGGCACGCAGGCGACGGCACGAAGCGCACGATCCGTGCGTTGAAGACGCTCGGCTTCGCGATCCTTTCAGGCCATCGCCGTGTTGCCCCTTTCGGTCTGGAAGGTGGTGAAGCCGGTCAGACCGGACGCAACGAAGTTCGTCGCAAGGATGGTACTATTGAAGTGCTGGGCAACTGCGATCAAACTGTACTTGAAGCAGGAGAAGCCTTCACTGTCATAACGCCAACAGGCGGCGGATTCGGGAAAGCTTAATAGCAAAACATGCGAATTAAAAATGCCGCCGTGAGGCGGCGTTTTTATTGATGTTTAGAACCAGAAATTGCCAAATCGCTATATACGGATTCAAATTGCCATTAGTGACGTTAAATTAGAAATAATTTCTCTTAGCTGGGCAAAGACTGCGATTTTAGACGCTACGTTAGAATTAAATTCCTGTATTTTACGTCTCATCGAATATTTTTACAGGTGACCTTACAAATGAAGTTCGCAAAAATCCTCGCAACGGTCGGTGTTCTTAACGTAGCTCTCTTCTCGACCGCAATGGCGGGCGAAAACCTCGATGCCATCAAGTCAGCAGGCGTGCTGAAGATTGGCACGGAAGGCACCTATGCACCGTTCACCTTCCACGATAAGGACAACAAGCTTGTCGGTTTTGACGTAGAAATCGGCGAAGCAGTTGCCCAGAAGCTTGGCGTTAAACCAGAATTTGTTGAAGGCAAGTGGGATGGCCTGATCGCCGGTCTCGACGCCAAGCGTTATGACGCCGTTATCAATCAGGTTGGCATCACCGAAGAACGTCAGAAAAAGTTCAACTTCTCAAACCCTTACATCGTTTCCAAGGTCGTTCTTATCGTCAATGACAAGAATGATACGATCAAGGATTTCGCTGATCTGAAGGACAAGAAGTCCGCACAGTCGCTGACCAGCAATTACGGTCGCATTGCCAAGGAAGCCGGTGCTGAATTGGTTGCCACCGATGGCTTTGATCAGTCGATCCAGCTCGTTTTGACGGGTCGTGCAGACGCCACGCTCAACGACAGCCTATCCTTCCTCGACTTCAAGAAGCATCAGCCGAATGCACCTGTAAAAGTTGTTGCTGAAAAGGAAAATGCAGACGCTTCGGGCATCATCGTGCGCAAGGGCGATGACGATCTCGTCTCTGCAATTAACAAGGCGCTCGACGAAATCAAGGCTGACGGCACTTACGACAAGATTTCTCAGAAGTACTTCGGTCAGGACGTCTCCAAGTAAGTTTCGGATAAGTGCAATTTAGGAAGCCGGAACATGTTTCCGGCTTCCTTTCGTTGTGGCTATATAGAAATCTAACGAACACCTATCTCCAGGAATCTTCCATCTAAGGACCGAACAAGTGCCCGATTGGTTTCAACTCATGGCGGATTCCCTGCCCACCCTGCTTTGGGCTGGACTGCTGTTCACCATTCCTCTGACAATTCTATCCTTTATCTTCGGACTATCGCTTGGACTGCTAACCGCGCTTGTGCGCTTATTCGCACCAGTGTGGGTTTCAGCTATTGCTCGGTTCTATGTCTGGATTTTCCGCGGCACACCTTTGCTGGTGCAGCTGTTCGTGATTTTCTACGGCCTGCCAAGTGTGGGGATTTATCTTGACGCCTTCACTGCTGCCGTGATTGGGTTCTCATTGAATGTGGGTGCTTACAGCTCCGAAGTCATTCGCGCAGTCATTTCCTCTGTACCAAAAGGCCAGTGGGAGGCAGCCTATTCCATTGGGATGAGTTGGCGTCAGGCGCTTACACGCACCATATTGCCACAAGCCACCCGCACAGCTGTCCCGCCGCTTTCCAACACCTTTATTTCGTTGGTGAAAGATACGTCACTTGCAGCAGCCATCACCGTGCCCGAACTATTCCAGTCAGCGCAGCGCATTGTCGCGACGACGTATGAACCGCTCATCCTCTACATAGAAGCAGCACTGATTTATCTGGTGCTCAGCACGATCCTGTCCAACCTACAGGCAAGGCTTGAAAAGCGCTTTGGTCGCTATGGCGGAACTCTGGAGACAAACGCATGATCGAGCTACAGCACATCGTCAAAAGTTTCGACAATGTTGTTATCCTCAACGATATCAATGTGAAGATCGCCGAAGGGACGGTGACGGCGCTTGTCGGGCCATCGGGCGGCGGCAAGAGCACGCTGCTGCGTTGCATCAATCTGCTTGAAATTCCGACTTCGGGAACACTGGTGTTAGGCGGCCAAAGCATTACGCTCGTCGCTGATCGCAAGCCAAGCTGGCAATCAGTGCAGTCGATCCGTCGCCAAACAGGCATGGTGTTCCAGAACTTCCAGCTTTTCCCGCATCAGACAGCGATACAGAATGTGATGGAAGGTCTGGTTACAGTCTTGAAATGGCCAAAGGCAAAGGCCCAGGAACGTGCGATGGAACTTCTGACGAAGGTCGGCATGGCTCATAAAGCAGATGCATGGCCCTCAACACTATCGGGCGGACAACAGCAGCGTATTGCTATCGCCCGCGCACTCGCGCCGTCGCCGCGTGTCCTTCTCTGTGACGAGCCCACCTCAGCACTTGATCCGGAACTTGCGTCCGAAGTGGTCGACGTTTTGAGCAAGCTTGCAAAAGAAGGC
Organism: Ochrobactrum sp. BTU1; assembly: GCA_018798825.1. Classification (NCBI taxonomy): domain Bacteria; kingdom Pseudomonadati; phylum Pseudomonadota; class Alphaproteobacteria; order Hyphomicrobiales; family Brucellaceae; genus Ochrobactrum; species Ochrobactrum sp. BTU1. The sequence goes on from CP076355.1 coordinate 893,991, forward strand.
ACGACCATGGTCATTGCGACACATGATTTACGCCTCGCCTCCAAGATCGCGCAGAATGTCGTATTCCTGGAATCAGGCAACATCGTTGAGACAGGCAGCGCTCACGACGTTTTCGCAAATCCTAAACGCGACCGCACAAAACAGTTTGTTGCTACAATTAACGCAGCTCATACCTACGACATATAGGAAAATATCCGGTCGTTTCTGTTAGTGATGAAGGGCTTTTGCATATTGCAAGAGCCCTTATTTATATCTGTCTTACTAATATCACTGGTGTTTTATCAATTTTCCAACGGCTGTTCCGGGCCCGCCCCTTGGTAAATGTCCAAAGCACTGTTACATTAGGGGCAACGTAAAAATTGAAGCGCCTTGATTGCGTCCTTTTAGGCTCGCGCGGCGCCATAAGGATAAGAACCTTGAAGAACCCCGAGGAGCGCCCTGCAGGAATGGCGCAACAAGGGGCGTCCGGCGGACTAGCGGGCAATTCAAAGACCCGGAATCCGTCCGAAAACGGCAAGCGCAAACCGCGCAAGAACGCTGTTTCAGAAGTCGGCAAGGCCACGCAAGCCTCCGATTCAGGACGCTCAGACACTGAAAGTAAAGGCTCTCAAAGCCAGAGGAAGCGTGCGCGCAGGCGCAACCGCGGGAAAATGGCTCGTGGTCCAGAGAGCCAAGCGCAAAAGACTGCTTCTGCTGAGACCTCCGCAAACGAAAAGCCCTCGGACGGCAAGCCTTCCGGGAAGCTATCGAATCGTCGCCGTCGTGCGCGCAAGAAGAAACAAGCTCTTCAACAAAGCAGCGTCACTCTTCACACCGATAACACGGCAAAGTCACAGAACGCCCCTGCACGCTCTGATTATAGTCAGACACCTCAAGCCAAGCGTAGTCAATCCGGATCGCAACAACCGCGCATCAGTGCACACGAAGCCCCGCTTTATGCGGCGCTCGATCTCGGAACCAACAATTGTCGCCTGTTGATCGCGTCACCAACGCGTCCAGGACAGTTTCGCGTCGTAGATGCCTTCTCACGTATCGTTCGTCTTGGTGAAGGTCTTAGCTCCACTGGGCGTCTGGGTGAGCACGCCATGGATCGTGCCATAGAAGCGCTCAAAATATGTCATGATAAGCTTGCCGCACGCAAGATCAGACGTGCTCGCCTAGTCGCTACCGAAGCCTGCCGTGCAGCGCAAAATGGCGACGCGTTTCTGGCGCGCGTTCGTGATGAAACGGGGCTTGAGCTTGAGATTATCGATCGTCAGACAGAAGCACGTCTAGCAGTTTCGGGCTGCGGCACGCTTGTAACGCGTGAAACCGACGCCGTTGTTTTGTTTGACATTGGCGGCGGTTCGTCTGAAATCGCGCTCATCGACGTATCACAGCGTCGTTCTCCACGTCTTGCAGAACACATTACCGCATGGACCTCCCTGCCCGTCGGCGTCGTCACGCTGGCGGAACGCTTCGGGGGACGCAATGTTACGCCGGAAAGCTTTGACGCCATGGTTGACCATGTCACTGAGCTGCTTTCAGGCTTTGCCGAGCGTCATTGTCTTGGCAAGCTTACTGAGGGATCACGGTTTCACCTGCTTGGAACGTCAGGCACTGTGACGACACTCGCCGGCATCCATCTTGGACTCGAACGCTATGATCGCCGCCGCGTCGATGGTATGTGGATGGGCTCGAATGACGTAACACAGATGACCCAACGTCTGCTGTCTTGGGATTTTGACGCTCGTGTTGCTAATCCTTGTATTGGCGCCGACCGTGCTGATCTTGTTTTGGCAGGCTGTGCCATTCTTGACGCCATACGCAATGTATGGCCGAGTGAAAAACTACTGGTTGCCGATCGCGGATTGCGCGAAGGCATATTAACGGAACTCATGTCGCGTGACGGTGCCTGGCGCCATAACCGCGCCCATACTGCCAAAACTGGCGGTAAAACCGACGTAAGAAACAGGCATTGAAGATGAGCAAAGCAGGCGGAAACAAAGGCGGCACGAAAACCGGCGGACGCGGCGGCGCGGGCACAAGCAATCTTCGCGTTCGTGTGAAGAAGAAAGCCGGAACGATTAAGGAATCCTCGCGTCGTTGGCTGGAACGCCATCTGAACGATCCTTACGTTCACAAATCAAAGCAGGATGGCTATCGCTCGCGTGCGGCCTATAAGCTGATCGAAATCAACGACCGCTATAATCTGCTGAAGAAAGGCCAACGTATTATCGATCTTGGCGCAGCTCCGGGCGGCTGGTCGCAGATCGCGGCCAAGATCGTCGGTTCGACAGATGAGAACCCGCAGGTTGTCGGCATCGACTATCTGCATGTTGATCCGCTGGCAGGTGTCATTTTGCTTGAGATGGACTTTCTCGATGAATCAGCACCTGAAAAGCTTATGGAAGCACTTGGCGATAAGCCAGATCTCGTGATCTCTGACATGGCTGCACCGACGACGGGTCATCGCCGCACAGATCATTTGCGCACTGTGCATCTTTGTGAAGTCGCAGCTGATTTTGCTGTTTCCGTGCTCAAACCCGGCGGCCATTTCCTAACTAAAACATTCCAGGGCGGCACCGAAAACGATCTGCTTGCTATGCTGAAACAGAAGTTCCGCTCAGTGCATCATATCAAACCGCCTGCATCGCGCGCAGAATCCGTCGAGCTTTATCTGCTCGCTCGCGATTTTAAAGGCTAGTTATCGGGATATATCAGAATGAGAAAGGGCGGCTTCAAAGCCGCTTTTTTATTTGCCGTTTGCTGAATCCGCGACTTCGAGTGCAGTCCGTTCCTTGCTCTTTGACTTGGTAGCTTTCGGGCCTGAAAGTTCATGCCCGGCATCTGGTGCAAGCTTTGCAAACCAGAAGAACGCCGTCGCAGACACCGCTGCAACAACGAAGAAGCCAACATGAAAATCTGCGAGCTGCAACGAAGCTCCGCGAAGGCCAGTACTGATTTCCAGAATTCCACCCGCCATGGCGACACCGAGCGCAATCGAAACTTGCTGCGCAACCGCTGTGATTGGCGTTGCCTGACTGGTTTTGTCATCGGGGATTTCAGCAAAAGCTAGAGCATTGACGCCCGTAAAGAACATCGAGCGGAAGAACCCACCGATCAGCAGGAACCCAACAATAACGCCATAAGGCGTTTCAGGGAAGAACAAGCCATTTGCTGCAATAAACCCGGCAGAAATCAGCGAACCATACATAAGCGTGCGCCGGAAACCGAACAGATTGAATACTCGCTTCGCTCCGAACTTCATGCTGATGGCACCGATTGCCGAGACAAATGTCATCATACCTGATTGGAACGGCGTCATGCCGAAACCAAGCTGGAACATGAGCGGCAACAAAAAGGGGATGGCGCCAATCCCAAGCCGGAAGACGCTACCACCAAAAACAGCCGAGCGGAAAACCTGATTATCAAAGAGTTTCAGGTTCAGCAGCGGATCAATCGTTCGCCGTGCGTGAAATATATAAAGCGCCGAGCTGATAAGGCCGACTGCTACAGTGACAAGCCCTATGACCGGCGGAAGTGCGGGAAGACTGACAACTGACAGCCCAAACACCACACCCGACATCGCGATGCCCGACAAAAAGAAACCCGGCCAATCAAGCGGCTTGACGATCCTCTCGTCATTATCCGGCAGAAAGCGCGTTGCAAACCAGATGCCGATTAAACCAATCGGAACATTGATTAGGAATATCCAGTGCCACGAGAAAAAGGTCGTGATGAAGCCGCCCACTGGTGGCCCGACTAAAGGGCCAACCATTGCGGGGATCGTCAGCCAGGCCATAGCCGACACAAGTTCACTTCTGGGCGTTGAACGAATAAGCACAAGTCGTCCGACTGGCGTCATCATCGCGCCGCCCATGCCCTGCAGAAAACGCGAGACAACAAACGCTGATAGTGAATTCGATGCGGCACAGGCGACCGAACCGACAACGAAAACCGCAATCGCTGCACGAAAAACATTCTTCGCCCCGAATCGGTCCGCCATCCAGCCGCTGACGGGAATGAAAACCGCAAGCGCCACGAGATAGGCCGTCAATGCTAGTTTTAATGCGATGGGGCTGGTGCCGATATCAGCGGCAATAGCAGGAAGCGATGTTGAAATAACATTCGAATCCATCTGCTCCATGAAAAGAGCAATTGCCAGTACGAGAGGAACGATCCGGTTCACAGTGAAAATCCGAATAAAAGCAGAGAATTAAACACGACTTTGCCAGTCGATTATAGCTCCCGCTTTATGTAGCGTCCGTCCGAATTTTTCCAGTTAATTCGCCGTCACAATACGGTGACTGTCTTGAGATTTGAGAGTTGCCGACCCATCTCATGACATCTCACGCAGCGTTACATTCGTTCACATTTACGTAAAATGGGTTGCGTTACCCGTAACAGGCTGTTACATTTCGTTACAGTTCTCGAGCTTTAGAATCCGATGTGGAGGCGTCGTGGTTCAAGGAGGTAGAAAATGAATGACATTACTAGAACAGCGCTCGTTTATGGAATGATGATCATTTCACTAAACACCGCACTGGCAATTGGTCTTCTTGGGCTGGACTTCCTGCGCTAGACGCGGCATCCGCAAAATAGAATTTTGCCCTCCAGGCAAGCATGAAAAAGGGTGTTCCCGAGTTTGGGAGCACCCTTTTCATTTGAGCCTCAATGATCGAAGTCCGATCTTTTACCAACGCCAATTGCTTGGCTGATAAGCAAAACTTAGTCCCTCACCTAATTCGCACTTGAACGTTTCACCTTTGCCGATTTCTTCATGCGTTTTGGCTGAGAAGATCTTCATCGAGACAGTAGCCGTTTTATCCGGCAGCACTCGATAACGAATAAATTCGAAAATCGGTTTCCCGTCCATGGCGACGGTTTGATGTGTGTTGGAATAAACAATCGCCTGTTGGGGTTCACGCAAGCTCATGAATGCATCGATAACAAAACCACCGTCGATATTTTTGGATTTAATCGTCTCGCCCGAAATCTGCTCGCATTTATCCAATCGTAAGACAGACGTTGTTCTTTTTCCTGCGAATAGGTTGTGTTTCAATTCATCGAACGGGTTCATCTCCTCGGCATGGCCGACGTCACCTCCTCCAACGATCAGTGCCATGACTAGCAAGCTCGACTTCCAGCGCATATTTTGACCTCTGGTTCAAAAACATGCACTGGAAAGTAAACCTATAATCATTCGAGGCTATTCCAATAGATTGCTAACTATCCACTCGGCTTCAAGCGCATCCCGAAAAGTGCGAAGCAGTTTTCGGAATAAGATGCGCGTAAAACGAATAGATAGAGCGGTTCCTATGGTTCAGTATTGGCTAAAACCGCTCTAAAGAATACGCGCTTGTGTTTTCTGGTCGAAGAACACGGCCTTGTCGAGATTGAAAGCCAAGCGTGAACGCTGACCAGCCGCGATGCGTGCATCCGCACGAAGGCGCGCGACTACTTGCTTTCCACCAATCCGCGTCACCGCGAAAGTGTCGGAACCAGCCGGTTCAACCACATCAATAAGGCAATCCCCTTCCACAACCGAGCTTGCATTGCGATCAGCACCATCCGGATCTGTCAGCGCTTCCGGGCGGATACCGAAGATCACTTCCTGCCCTACAAAATCGCCAAGGCTCCCGGGGGCAACCTTCAGCGGCAACTTCAGAGCCTCGCCCTCGCCCTGTGTGAGCGTAATCGCAAAATCCGAGCCATTCTTTTCGACATTGGCTTTGAGCAGGTTCATCGCAGGAGAGCCCATGAAGTCAGCAACGAACATATTGGCCGGATTGTTGTAAATTTCGGCAGGCGTACCGAATTGCTGCAAAATCCCGTCTTTGAGGACTGCAATCTTGGTTGCAAGCGTCATGGCCTCGATCTGGTCATGCGTCACATAAACAATTGTCGTCTTCATTCGGTGATGCAGACGCTTGATTTCGGTACGCATATCCACGCGCAGCTTCGCGTCCAGATTGGACAATGGTTCATCGAACAGGAAGACCTGCGGATTGCGAACAAGCGCTCGCCCCATCGCAACGCGCTGACGCTGACCGCCGGAAAGCTGGCTCGGCTTCCGATCAAGAAGATGGCCGATCTGCAGAATATCGGCTACCTCCTGAATGGCCTTGTCGCGCTCAGGCTTTGGCACTTTACGAATTTCCATGCCGAAGGCGATATTACCACCAACTGTCATGTTTGGATAAAGCGCATAGGACTGAAATACCATCGCGATATCGCGCTGCGATGGATGCAGGCCTGATACCGAGCGGCCATTGATCGAAATATCGCCCGACGTAATTGGCTCAAGACCGGCAATCGTGTTGAGCAACGTAGACTTGCCGCAACCTGAAGGACCGACGAGGACCAGAAAGCCGCCTTCTTCGATTTCGATATTGATGTCCTTCAAGACCGAAACACTGCCGTATGATTTGTAGAGATCGCTAATTTTCAGAAATGACATATGAGACTTATCCCTTAACGGCACCGGACATCAGGCCGCGCACGAAGTAGCGCCCGGAAACGATGTAAACGATCAACGTCGGAAAAGCGGCCAGAATAGCGGCTGCGAAATGGACGTTATATTCCTTGACGCCTGTGGAGGAGGAAACGAGGTTGTTCAATGCCACCGTCATCGGCGTTGAATTTGCACCGGAGAAGGAAGCACCGAAAAGGAAGTCGTTCCAGATATTGGTGAACTGCCAGATGACCGACACAACGATGATCGGGCCTGACGACGGCAGGAGAATGCGCCAGAAAATCTGGAAGAAGCTCGCGCCATCGATCTGTGCTGCGCGCACCAGTTCAGTCGGGAACGCCTCGTAATAATTGCGGAAGTAGAGCGTCGTAAAGCCGATACCATAGACCACATGGACGAGGATCAGGCCCCAGATCGTACCAGCAATGCCGAGCATACCGAGCACACGCGCCATCGGGATCAGCACAATCTGAAACGGAATGAAGCATGAAAGAAGCAGCAACCCGAAGAAGATGTTGGAGCCACGGAACCGCCATTTCGTCAGCACGTAACCATTCAATGCGCCGACAATCGTTGAAATCGCAACCGCAGGCACGACCATCAGAATCGAGTTGATGAAGAACGGCTTGAGGCCGGTTGGCTGCACACCAATCTGTGCGGTTGACCAGGCCGAAAGCCACGGCTCAATCGTCCATTGCTGCGGCAGGCCTAGCATACCGCCCTGACGGATTTCATCCAGCGGCTTGAACGAGTTCACCAGCATCACATAGAGCGGCAACAGGTAGTAGATCGCAAACAGCAGCAGTGCGGAATAGATCAGGGCACGCGTGAGCTTGCCGCTGTTGATCGCATTTTCCTGGGTCTGAGCACTCATGAACGCGACCCTCCACGAATTTCAGAATAAAGATACGGAATGATGATTGAGAAGATCATCACCAGCATGATGATTGCCGACGAGGCACCAATACCCATCTGATTTCGTGTAAATGTGTAGGAATACATGAAGGTCGCAGGCAACTCGGTCGCCTGCCCCGGCCCGCCGCCGGTGAGCGCAATCACAAGATCATAGGCCTTGATTGCAAGATGAGCCAATACCACGAAAGCCGACAAAAATACCGGACGCATCAAGGGGATGATAATGCGACGATAAATCGTGCTGGTCGAAGCACCGTCGATTTGAGCAGCTTTGATGATTTCATTATCGACGCCGCGCAGACCTGCCAAGAACATTGCCATGACGAAGCCGGACGACTGCCACACAGCCGCTATCACAAGGCAGTAGATCGCCATCGTGTTGCTTTTGATCCAGTTAAAGGTGAAGCCTTCCCAGCCCCATAGCCTCATCGTGTGTTCAAGCCCAATGCCCGGATCGAGGAACCATTTCCATGCCGTGCCCGTCACGATGAATGAAAGCGCCATCGGATAAAGATAGATCGGGCGCAGGAAGCCTTCGCCGCGGATCTTCTGATCGAGCAGAATGGCCAGAAACAGGCCTATAACCGAACAAATGATGATGTAGAGCGATGCGAAGATCGCGAGATTGGTGACAGCACGCCACCAGTGCGGCAAGGCCCACAGTTTTTCGTAATTCGTCAGACCGACAAAGCCATAGGAAGGCAGCATTCGGCTGTTGGTGACGGAAAGAACGCCCGTGTAAATGATGAATCCATAGACAAAGACGAGGACGATGAGAAAGCTCGGTGCCAATACCAGCTTGGGCACGAGTTCCTGTAGTCGTCTGTTACGCTGCATATTTGCGCCACCCATTTCTGCGCTGCGCACCCGGTGCCGTTCAATTGCGGCGCTGTTGATGCGGGCTATTGTTTCAACGGCTGTATTGTCTGCCGTTCATTGCAATGAATTGTTCAGGCGAAAAATCCGCCGATAGTTCAATGAATTGTCATGCTTGAAAGGAGAGCGCCCGGAAGTGCCGGGCGCTCGCTTTTGCTTACTTCGCGCCTTCAACCGCGGAGACCAGTTCCTTGACAGCGTCTTCAGAAGAAAGCTGGCCATTGAACTGTCGGGTCACAACGTCATATATCGCGTTCTTTACGGAAGCCGGATTTGCATAGCCGTGAGCCATCGAGCCGAGCATTGTGCCCTTCCCTGCAGCTTCCTTCACGTCGGCGATGGCCTTTTTGCCGCAAGCGTCAAAATCGGTATCAGGCACGTCAGTACGTGCAGGAGCCGACCCCTTGACCACGTTAAAGGCCGACTGGAATGCCGGACTTTCAATGGCCGAAGCCATTTCGAGCTGCGCTGGCACCTTGTCTTCAGCAACCTTAAACATTGCGAACATGTCGGAGTTGAAGGTCACAGAGCCCTGTGTTTCAGGGTAACGCATGCATACAAAGTCTTCGCCTGGCTTCTTGCCAGCCTTGACGAACTCGCCCTTCGCCCAGTCACCCATGAACTGAACGCCAGCCTTACCTTCAATCACCATGGCCGAAGCAAGGTTCCAGTCACGACCGGAGAAGTTGTCGTCCACATAGGAACGCAGCTTGGTCATGCGGTCGAACGCCTGCTTCATCGTATCGCTGCCCAGAGTTTCTGGATCGAGATCAACGAAAGCTTTTTTGTAGAACTCAGGACCAAAAGAAAGCACAACAGCGTCGAAAATCGTAGCGTCCTGCCATGGCTGACCGCCGTGAGCAATCGGTGTTATGCCCTGTTCCTTGAACTTGTCGAGGAGGGCTACGAGTTCATCCCAGTTGGTTGGCTCTTTGCCGCCAGCCTTGTCGAGAGCAGCCTTGTTGATCCACATCCAGTTGGTGGAGTGAACGTTGACGGGTGCAGCAATCCAGTGACCGTCATACTTGGCGAATTCCTGCAAAGGTGCCGGAATTACCTTGTCCCAGCCTTCCTTGCCAGCAATCTCGTCGAGATTACCAAGCGCTCCCTGCTCTGCCCAATCGCGAATGTCGAAGCCGAGCATCTGCACAGCGGTTGGCGCATTGCCTGCAGTAACGCGTGCGCGCAGGACGGTCATGGCTTCCGTACCGCCACCGCCTGCAACTGGCATATCCGTCCAGCTGATACCTTTACCTTCGAGGTCTTTCTTCAGAACATCAAGAGCCGCAGCTTCACCACCGGCTGTCCACCAATGCAGAACTTCAACGTTCTGCTTGTCCTGAGCGCTGGCTGTAACAGGCGCCATTGCTGCAAGCATTGCACAGGCAGCTGTGCCCATTGCGGCCACTCTGAAAAATTTACGCATATGTCTACCTCCCGTAGAACTCTACAAAACAAAATTTCGTCGGACGTTATGCGAGTCTCAGACCCGCACATCCAGAAGAGCATTCAATCTGCTTTGAGACCTCATCCCACTATGTTTCTCGCAGCTCCTCCTGCGATTGACAACGTTGTCTTTTTTGAACGAAAGCCTTCGCCCAAGACAAGATGTTCCCCTAACATAGGCTCAGATACTGGATGTGTGTCAATATGGTTTGAACAGAGAAGAGCGAAATAACACGTAACATCGATATCTGAAGCAGAAATTTTTATCTAAATAATAGAGCAAAAATAGTGACTTAGTCCGATTAAAATATTTCTGGCGACAAACTTTCACCACCTTATGAGAATGAGCCAAAAATTGCTGCCAAGGCACGCTGGCGTCAGTATAAATTTCCTGTGAGCGCACTGGACATTGCACTCTGAAATGCATATTTTTCGGCTGCTCGCACAATGGTGTGCGGGTTTGTTCTCGGGGCGGGGTGAAACTCCCCACCGGCGGTATGAAGAGCGATCTTCGAGCCCGCGAGCGCCTGCAGCAAACGCCTTTTGAGGTATAGTTTCAGGGTCAGCAGATCCGGTGAGATGCCGGAGCCGACGGTTAAAGTCCGGATGGAAGAGAGCGAAAGAGCGTTAAACCCGGCTATTGCGCGGGATTGCGTTCCTTTGTGCGCCCTGATTCTAGTTTCGTGAGGAACCTATGAACCAGAGCTATCCGAACAAGACAACTTTCAAAATCGCCTTCATTCAGGCTCGCTGGCACGCCGACATCGTCGACGAAGCGCGCAAGAGCTTCATTGCTGAACTAGAAGCCAAGACAGGCACCAGTGTCGAAGTTGAAGTCTTCGATGTTCCCGGCGCTTATGAAATTCCACTTCATGCCAAAACGCTGGCCAAGACCGGTCGCTATGCGGCAATCGTTGGTGCTGCATTCGTTATCGATGGCGGTATTTATCGTCATGATTTCGTAGCTACTGCCGTTATCAATGGCATGATGCAGGTGCAGCTGGAGACCGAAGTTCCGGTTCTCAGCGTTTCGCTCACGCCGCACCATTATCACGACAGCAAGGAACATCACGAGTTCTTCTTCAACCATTTCAAGAAGAAGGGCGTTGAAGCTGCACATGCAGCGCTACAGATCGTCAGCGAACGCGCACGTATCGCAGCTCTGGTGTAAGCCAGCGTATAAACGACATAGCCGGCCTTGCATTTTCGAGGTCGGCTACCCGTATATAATTCGCTCGGGATGCGAATAGACGTCGAAGTCGTCGCCCCGAACAAGCGCCACAAGCGTCAGATTGGCTTCATCTGCGGTGCGGATTGCCAATGCGGTCGGTGCCGAAATTGCGGCCAACAATGGCACGCCAAGAATAACGGCTTTTTGCACCATTTCGACAGATACGCGGCTGGTAATCGCCACCAAACCCTGTTCCGCAGGCAGGTCAGCACGCGCCATTGCGCCAATGAGCTTATCCAAAGCATTGTGTCGTCCGACATCCTCGCGAACGGCAAAAAGCCCCTCGCCCGGAACATAGAACCCCGCACCATGCACGGCGCGCGTTTCTGCATTCAAAGTCTGAGCGCCGCCCAAAGCGCCCATAGCAGCAACAATCGATCCGGATTTGAACCGTAAACTGTCGGCAGACAACGCCGATAATGGCCGCAGAGCCTGGTCGATGGAATCGATCCCGCATAAGCCACAGCCAACAGGTCCGGCCATAAACCTGCGCCGCGCGGTAAGCGCATCGCCCGGCTCAACAGCCAGTCGCATCTGAACGTCGATACCTTTTTCAAAGATCTCAATGCTCAGATCTTCGATTTCGAAAATGTTGGATATGATACCTTCGGTAAGACTGAACCCGACCGCAAAGTCTTCGAGATTGACGGGCGTTGCCAGCATGACAGCATGGGTTGTGCCATTGTAGCTCATGGCGACCGGCACCTCTTCTGGAACCTCGCGAGAACTTTCATGAAAGCCTGCCTCGCGACGCGCAAGACACGGCATATTCTGGCTGATCTTCGGTATCCTCATAGCATTCCGTCAATGGTCGTTAAGACTTCCGATTTGTCTTATCATTTACCGTCAGCTACTCAATGTCTTTGAAGCGACAGAAGGATTAATCCTACTGAAACAAATGAGCTCAAATATTGGATAATCTTGTTATTGAGAAAGCCGGTCTGATTTCCATCATTTCAAGCGTAATCTTATCGATCCTCGTTTCACTCCACTAGGACCTAAACTCTAAGCGTCGGCATCATGCCCTTGCGGCAAGCATTGCGAACAAGCTATACCTGCAAGCCTCAAACCGTCTGAACAAGACGATGAGCTCCCGCTTCCGACAGCTAATCTTTTAGGTGCAAAACGATGGATATTCGCCAGATCGACGACAATTACTCAGTCACCGGACAAATTTCGCCGGATGACGTGCGCGATATTGCGGCTGAAGGCTTTCAGACGATCATCTGCAATCGTCCAGACGGCGAAGAAGGACCAGACCAACCAACTTTTGCGGAAGTTGCAAAGGTAGCGGAAAAGGCTGGTATCAAGACCTATTACATCCCGGTCATTGGTGGACAATTGACGCAGGAGAATGTCGATGAAATGGCCTCGGCACTTGCCGAAGCCGAAGGTCCCATTCTGGGCTATTGCCGTTCAGGCACGCGCTCTACGAATATTTACGGTATCGTGCAGAACCAAAAGCGCGGATAAAGAAAGAGCGCAAGCTATAGGGGCGGTGTTGCCGCAAAGGCATTTGAACGGTCTTTGCAAACATGGTGATCACCGTCCAGTAGCGCGCGGGCCGGAGAAGCGCGGATTTGTGAACTTTGTGCGGCGAACATTATGCGCGGAATACTGGCGATAATAGCTCATTCCCATACGGGTAGCCGTTGCGATCACGCCGCCAGCAACCATCACCCAGCCAACGATCTGAGGCCAGTTAAAGCTTTCAATACCGGTGCTCAAGGCAACTATAACAACGCCCACCCAAAGAAAAGCGGCGGTACGGCGCCAGAAAACCGGGTTGAGTTCGTCAAAAACTGCCTTCCACAGCGAAAGCACAAGACAGGCGAAGAAAACGGCTGCTGCCAAACCGATGTTCAGCAACTCGACCGGAAGCCATTGTTGCGTATTCAGCATAGTTTCCATCATCTCATTCCTTCCGCGATCCTGACATCGACCTTCATGGCCATTGGCATTTCAGATTGCGCGGTCTTGTTTCAATTGTGACCATTGAGCTTTCGCTTTGTGGTAGAAGCATGAAAACGACTTCATAATACAGTCACATATTATTGCGTTCACGCGAAATATCGTGTTGAAAACATTCACCTATCTCCGCTGAGAGCGAGGCTGCAGAAGCCTAAAAGCCCTTGATAGATCAGCATTTTTTGAATTTATGGAACTTCGTCAACCATGCCGAGTATCACGTTAAAGTCGCGAACCATAACGACATTGTAACAATTTGATATTGCAGAACTTCTGCAACTAGCCGCGAGCGCCACCCAAACGACGCCCTACACGCGAAAGCAGAATGACCGGCAATATTCCGACGGCCACAATTGCAAGTGCAGCAACCGAAGCCTCTTCATAGGTTCCGCGTGCGGCCTCGCCGTAAAGATGTGTGGCAAAAGTCTCGATATTAAGCGGGCGCAATAAAAGCGTGGCAGGCAGCTCCTTAACGCAATCGACAAAAACCAGCAGACCAGCGGCAACAATGGCCGTCTTTGATAGCGGCAGATGCACCTGGCAGAATGTAGCAGTCACGCCACGACCAAGGGTACGAGAGGCTTGATCGAGCGATTGCGGGATGCGCTCAAGACCGGCATCGATGCCGCCCGCAGATATAGCCAGAAAGCGTGCTACATAAGCATAGACGATAGCGGCGCCGGTACTGATCAGCAGTATTCCCGTGGAGAGGCCGAAAAACGTGCTGAACACCTGATCGAAAAAACGGTCAACCGCACCGGACACAATCATGATGCCAATGGCAATCACTGTTCCGGGGGCAGCGTAGCCCATGGTCGACAAGCGATAGAACCAACGTGAAGCCGTGCCCGGAAACAGCCGCATCGCATAGGCCACCATCATGCCAAACAGAAGCACTAGAATGGTTGCGACAGATGCCAGCATGACGGTGTTGAATGCTTCACCCGCCAGACGAGGTGAGATACCGGCAAAGCGCATCCGCTTGACTGCTTCAATGAGGAGATAGGTCGCGGGCATGATGAAGCCGATAATGATCGGCACGGCACAGATAATGAACAGCCAAATGCCCTTTACGCCGCTGACCTTCAGCGGTTCAAAGCCGCGCGAGTGGCGGATATTGGAAGAGAAGCGCTGTTTCCGCCTCGCCCATCGCTCAATTGATACAATGGCGACAACCAGCAATAATAGCGCCAAGGCGAGTTGTGCTGCTCCCGGAAGATCAAAGCGCGTGACCCATGTTGTGTAGATCGAAACTGTCAGCGTCCGCACGCCGAGAAACTCGGCAGCGCCAACATCGTTGAGCGTTTCCATCAATGCAAGGCTCACGCCGACAGCTACAGCTGGACGTGCGAGTGGCAGGGCCACACGCCAGAATATTCCTCTGCGGCTGACGCCCAATGTCCGTGCTGCTTCAATCAGGCTCGCTGACTGCGTGAGGAACATGGCGCGTGTTGGTATATAAACATAAGGATAAAGTACAAAACCGAGCAGGATTATGCAGCCCGTCATTGATCTTATATCCGGCAAGCGAAACTGACGAGGCGTTTCATAACCCAGCACAAAGCGGATCGCGCTTTGTATCGGGCCGATCGGATGCAAAATATCAAGATATGCGTAGGCGATGATATAGGTCGGCACCGCTAAGGGCAGCAAAAGCGCCCATTCCAGTACACCGCGTCCACGGAAATCATAAGCCGTCACCAGCCATGCTGCAGACGTGCCGACAAATGCAGTGATAAGCCCAACGCCTGCCAGAAGAATGATCGTATCAGTAAAAGCTGTCGCGAAGATCGTCGAAAAAAGATGGCTCCACAGGCCGGATGAGCCGCGAACCGCTTCGGTAACCAGTGCAAGCACCGGCAGGCAGACCAGCAGCGCAATCAATCCTGAAAGCCACAACCAGCCACGCCCCGAACGGGTACGAAAACGTATGGATGATGACGCGGCTTGCACAGGTTCCGGCACTCTGGTCGACCTTCATATTATAACGCCGGCGCAATAGTTTTGCACCGGCGTTATTTTTACAGGGATAATCCGCTTTTAGTTATCAAAGCCGACTTTGTCGACCAGCTCGCTGGCCTGCTTGCGATGCTTGACGATTTCCGAAAGCGGAACAGTATCGATCTTCAGTTCGCCGAAGGATTCAACAATTGGATCAACCGGTGCGCCTGCCTTGACCGGGTATTCGTAGTTGGCCTTTGCATAGAGCTGCTGGGCTTCGTCCGAAGCAAGATATTCGAGAAGCTTGACGGCTTCGTCCTTGTTCGGAGCGTTCTTGGCAACAGATGCGCCGCTGATATTCACCTGGGTGCCGCCATCAGCAAAGGTTGGGAGAATGACCTTGATGCCGTCGCCCCATGCCTTCTGTTCGTCACCGCTCTTACCCGAGCGCATCAAACCAACATAATAAGAGTTGGCAACTGCAATATCGCAGATACCACCGACAATGTCCTTGGCGCCATCACGATCACCACCGGCTGCCTTGCGTGCCAGATTGGCTTTGAGGCCAGTCAGCCACTCTTCGGTCTTTTCTGCGCCGTGATGAGCGATGTAATCGGCGATCAGGGCCGTATTATATGGATGCTGACCAGCGCGAATGCAGATCTTGCCCTTCCACTTCGGATCCGCCAGTTCCTCATAGGTGATCTTGTCGAGTTCCAGATCCTTGGCGGCATAAACAACGCGCGCGCGCATCGAAAGACCAAACCAGTTGCCATTTGCATCGCGGAGCTGCTCAGGGATTGCGTCCTTCAGAGCTTGGGAATCGATCGGCTGGGTAAGGCCCTTGTCCACGAGGTCAACCAGATTGCCTGCATCGACCGTCATCAGAATATCGGCGGGAGATTTTTCGCCCTCGGAAGCTACACGCTCAGCAAGACCATCCTTAAGGAAAACGGTATTGACGGTGGTGCCCGTCTTTTCCTTATAGGCGTCAAGCAAAGGCTGAATCAGGCCTGGCTCACGCGTCGTGTAAATATTAATCTCATTTGCATTTGCAGCACCTGAGAGAAACGTCGCAGCCATGAGTGCAAGTCCAGCACGCGCGATCTTGGGCATTTTACCTCCGAAAAAATATGGTTCATTTGGAACTATATGGTATGCAATTGGAATATAATAACTCGGTTTTGCAGGGTCAATTGCGCGGCACTCTAAATATGACCTGTTTACTCATTATTTTGCAAAAACCAGCGCTCTGCTCCAATTTATTCGAAGGAAAACCGAATTAACGCTTACCGGAACATGATGGTCGGTTCGCACACGCAGACACTGCTCGCTTCCGTCAAGGCGGATTAGCAACTCTTCGGTTTCACCTAGATAGATCCGTGTTTCGATCTGTCCGCTTAAAGCGCCCGCAGTAGCATCAGGCAGAATCTCAATGTCGCGCAGTCTGATATAAATGAGAACTTCGCCGGTACTTGCGAAGTCGGCCGGAGCATTAAAGACACCCTGCACCGTTTCAATCATTTCGCCGCGAACACTACCTTCAACCGCATTGAAGTCGCAGAAGAAATCGGCTGCATAGCGAGAGTTCGGACAATTATGGAGATCACGGGCAGAGCCTTGCTGCACGATTTCGCCAGAGCGCATCAGGACAACACGGTCGCCCGTTGAAAGCGCTTCTTCCGCCTCATGCGTAACGATAATGACCGGCGTGCCGAGTGCGCGCAACAGTGCCATCGTCTCACTACGCACGCGCGCGCGCAAGCCGCGATCGAGATTGGAGAACGGCTCATCCATCAACAAAAGGTCAGGCTTCGGTGCCAAAGCCCGAATAAGTGCCACGCGCTGCTGCTCCCCACCCGACAACATATGCGGGTAACGATCCGCCATCGAAGTGAGACCGACAAGTTGGAGTAACTCATCAACACGGCTGAGCGCTTGTTCCTTGCGAACCTTGCGCAGACCAAACAGCACATTTTCGCGCACGGTCAGATGTGGGAACAGCGCGTAGTCCTGGAAGACCACACCAATGTTTCGCTTTTCCGGTTCAACGAAGATCGATGGACCGACGAGCGCGCGCCCGCCCATTGTAAGCTGGCCTTCATCCGGTGCATCAATGCCCGCAATAATCCGCAAAAGGGAAGTCTTGCCGCAACCTGAATGCCCAACCAGACAGATGATCTCACCGGGCTGCACATCCAGCGATATGTTGTTCAGTGCCCGCACGGTTCCAAATTGCCGACCAATTCCCGAGAGGGTCAGTGCCGGAGCCGTTTCGTTATCGAGCATCGTATCCTGCAGAGTGCGTGCATCCATAGATGAGGCCGAGAGTCCTGTTACTAACAATCTGCATATAAATGCACTTGGACTACTTTGCCAATAAAACACGACCAAGCGCGTCAGGAATTTGTCGAGCCCCCGTTTAAAGCGCAATAGATTACTGCACTATCCAGTTGAACTGGCTTGCAAATCACGCAATTCTGCTCACAAATCATTTCATATTCGTATTGCAGGAGTCTGATCATGGGGCCGATCACCGACAAGGTGGCAACAGCCGAACATTTGCCGCCGGAATCGAGGGTCGCTATCATCGGCGGTGGCGTGATCGGTGTATCGACAGCGCTTTTTCTGGCAGAGCGCGGCATTCCAGTTGCCTTGTTTGAAAAAGGGGAAATCGCAGGAGAACAATCAAGCCGTAACTGGGGCTGGTGCCGCCGAACCGGACGCGACAGTCGCGAAATGCCGTTGATTGTCGAGAGCATGCGGCTTTGGGAAGGCATGAATGAACGTGTTGGTCGCGAAACCGGATTTCGCGTCACCGGCATTGCCTACACTGCTGAAAAGGAAGAGGAAGTCGAGCGATACGCAGAGTGGATCAAAATTGCCAGCGAACACGGCATCGAAACACACCTGCTAAACAGTCAGCAGGCAGCAAGTCTCGCACCGGGATTAACCCGGTCGCTCAAAGGTGGCATGACCACACCGCTCGATGGCCGTGCAGAACCGCAAAAAGCAGTCCCTGCTTTGGCGGCCAAGGCGCAGGAACTCGGCGCAGTTATTCTGCAAAACTGTGCCGTGCGTGGGATCGAAACCACCAATAGACGTGTGTCAGCCGTCTTGACTGAAAAAGGCCGCGTGGCTTGCGAAGCGATTGTCGTTGCTGGTGGCGCCTGGTCACGACTGATCATATCGTCGTTTGATGCCCATCTACCGCAGCTCAAAGTGCGCTCGTCCGTCTTCCGTACGTCGTCTATCGAGAGTGGCGTTGAACCGGCAATCGCATTTTCGGACTTCGCACTGCGCAAGCGACTTGATGGTGGCTATACGGTTGCGAGCCTTGGGGGCTCTATTGCCGACATTGTGCCTGACAGTTTTCGTTTCTTCCGTGACTTCCTTCCGTCGCTCTCAACAGAATGGAAATCCCTGCGTTTCCGTTTCGGTCAACGCTTTTTTGAAGAATGTTTCCAATGGAAGCTCCGTCCGGCAGATCAGGTCTCGGTGTTTGAAAAAATCCGCACGCTTGATCCAGAACCACACCGGGCAGCGAATGCAGCAGTACTGTCCAAACTTAAAGCTGCCATACCATCTTTTGCATCGGCAACGATCGCACAGGAATGGGCCGGTCTGATCGATACGATGCCAGATGTTATTCCGGTAATCTCACCCATGCCCGGCATCGACGGGTTAATTGTCGCCACAGGATTTTCAGGACATGGTTTTGGCATCGGCCCCGGTGCAGGACGATTGGTCGCCGATATGGTCAGCGGCGAAACGCCGGTTGTCGATCCGTCGCCGTTCCATATCTCTCGTTTCTCGGACGGCTCAAAAATCCGTATCGAGAACTGGGGTTAGGGCAGAGCCGGTAAAAGCGCGCAAAATCAGATCGAGTTTATTCAATCACACCACAGGCGAAGCGGGCACCGCCGCCACCGAGCGGCTTAGGCTTGTCGGAATAGTTATCACCACCAACGTGAACCATTAATGCGCGACCTTTGACTTCATCCAGTGATTTCAAACGAGGTGCGACAACGGTTTCACTAACTTTGCCATCCGCACTGGCTTTCAGAAGCGGCAAGTCACCCATATGACCATGTCCTTCTGGACCCATGTGGTGTTTTGAGCCATCCGGATCGAAGTGGCCGCCAGCAGCTTGCGCCGGCGTCATTTTTCCATCTTGTTCAGCGGGTGCGCAACTTCCCTTCTCGTGAACATGAAAACCATGCTCGCCTGCAGGCAAACCACTCAAATCTGCTTTGAAAGAAAGACCATCGGCGCTCTGGGAAACTTTAACAGTACCCATTTCCTTACCTTGGCCGGATTCCAGTGCCTCAAACATTTTGACGGTTACGCCCTCCGCCAAAGTCGGACCAGCGACAAGAACAATAGTCGAAGCTAAAATCAGAGACCGCATTATCTCCTCCTATAATTTGGTGTGGGATAAGCGGTAAACGCGTAGAGGCGCGAATTGTTCGAAATTTAAAGAACTGCGCGCCAGTCTGGCCGGCGCGCAGCACATTTGAAACTTAAACCGTAACGAATTGCGCCATCATGCCAACATCCTCATGTTCCAGCACATGGCAATGGAACATGAAAGGATGATCGCGTTTCGCTTCACGATCAAAATGTACAAGAACTTCTGCCTTGCCGTTAATCAGCGCCGTGTCTTTCCAGCCTGATTGGTGCAGTGGCGGCGTTTCGCCGTTCAATGTCAGGATGCGAAACGATGCTCCGTGAATATGAAATGGATGCGCCATTTCTTTCGTTGACAACTCCCAGATCTCCCACGATCCAAGCTTAACTTCTGCGTCGATGCGGTTCATGTCGAAAGGCTTCTCCGCAATCGCCATCTGAATGCCTGATGTTAAAGCCTGCAACGCAGGTCCGGTGTCGGCATTGCTCCGCCCACCATGCATATCATGGTCGCTCATGGTCGCCATGTTGTGACCAGCATGAGCATCGCTCGACTTGCCGCCCATCATAAGCTTCATATTATTCGACATACGTTCATCAAATAAGTATGAGCGTCTGCGAACAGAAAGTTTTTCGTCGGGCTGTTCTGGACCATCCAGCTTTGTCGGCAAGGTTTTGATCGCGCCTTCAATTTTATCATCGATGATGAACTGCATCAAAGGCTGGTCATCGCCACCGCTGTCATCACTGGCTGTCAGAAGGTCGAGGATATCTTTCGACTTAGAAAAATCGACCAACACCTCGTAGCGCTCGCCCGGACTGATTGTCAGGCGTTTAACCGGATCAAGCGTACTTATAAAGCCGCCATCTGATGCAATGACTTGCAACGGCTGGTCGTCGCTAAGACGGATGTGGAAGTTGCGAGCATTTGCTCCGTTCAAAATACGCAACCGAACCACTGAAGCAGGAACACGCGCTTGCGGCGCGATAACGCCATTCACAATAAGCTTGTCGCCGCGAAAGCCATGCATCAGATCCATAATGTCAGGCTGATAAACCTTATCGCCTTCGATCACCCTGCGATCCTGCAAGACGAGCGGAATATCATCAACACCATAGGTTTGAGGCAAGCCGCGGTCCCCGTCCTTGCCGTCGCTGACAATCATCAACCCGGCAATTCCCATATGCGCCTGCCGCGCAGTGTCCCCATGCATATGCGGGTGGAACCAGTTGAACGAAGCAGGCTGTTTGACCGTAACCTTTGGCTCCCAGCTAGTGCCTGCCTCAATCACGTTATGCGGCCCGCCATCGAGAACCGACGGAACAAAAAGACCATGCCAATGAAGTGTTGTGTCTTCATCCATCTCGTTATTTACCGAAAGCGTAACAGCTTCGCCGTTTTTGAGGCGGACGATCGGCCCGAGATATGTGCCGTTTATCCCGGCAGAGGTTGCATCGCTGCCTTGGGTGAAAGCATGGCGTCCCTTCTGGACAGTCAGCTTCACCACGCCTGCAGCATCGGGCTCAATCAAAGCCGGAATAGGCAGCGCCGGCGCCTTTGCCTGTGTGTTGGCTGTACCGTGCTGTATGTGCTGCTGATGGGGATCCAGCGCAAAGGCTTCAAATGGCCGGACGATGGATAAGCCAGCAGCACTTGCTCCAAGCGTCAAAAGACGACGGCGAGTCATACTCGTCATGATAATTCTCCAGATAAATCTCTATCAACGCGCATCGAAACCTTCGAAATGCGCTTATTGCCGCCGAAAAACCGGCAGCGTTTCAGAAGATCAGAACTGGCTGAGTATTGGAGGTCGTAGCACGCCGAAGGGGTCGTTGCTGTTCAATGCTGCGACGCGTGGCGGCAGGCCGAATTCGTGATCTGGAGTGAACAGCGCAACGCTGGAGCTAAGCTGTATGATGCCGCCACAGCTCATCATTACACAGGCGGCAGATGCCTTCTTGCTATGATCCGTCGGCATTGAATGCCCGACGTCATGTTTTGCAACCTGCGCAATCGTATGACAGTCAATAACTGCTGACGTCAGTGGCAGCTCATGCGCCATCGCATAACAAAATTGCGTCGAAACCAGAAACAGCAACGAGAACAGCGCAATCAGCATACGGGAAGGCATTCCCAAAACAGAATGTTTGCGAAAACGCATCCCAATATTGCTGTTTCTGAAAACCCGCGCAGTCATTGTGATTCCATGTTCTAAATTTCAGCTTAAGGCTGCCTTAAGGCAAATGAAAGGCCTCGATCCTTTTCCTTGAAACAACCTCAAACATTCATTTTGTTTCGAAAACAGCACATTCGAAATTATAAAATTACGTGATAGCCCTTTTAAGCTTGCGGTTTCGTATTTTGTGGCACTAAGAAGGCAATATCTCGGGCTTTCCCCCCAAACGTACAGCCCACAAATATGGATATGAAACAATGACTGTAGCTCAAGCAGTTGTTCCGAAGAAAAATTCTGCGCGCCGCGTTTTGGCCGCGAGCATGATCGGCACAACAATCGAATTCTTTGACTTTTATATTTATGCTACCGCCGCGGTAATCGTTTTCCCGCACCTCTTTTTTCCGGCAAGTGACGGTAACTCGGCGCTGCTCCAGTCTTTGGCAACTTTCGCTATTGCCTTCTTTGCGCGCCCGATTGGCGGCGCGTTGTTCGGCCACTTCGGCGATAAGGTTGGCCGTAAGGCAACCCTCGTTGCAGCGCTTATGACCATGGGTATTTCCACAGTCGCAATCGGCTTCCTGCCAACTTATGAATCCATCGGCGTCTGGGCGGCTCTCCTGCTCGCACTCTGCCGTCTGGGTCAGGGCCTTGGCCTTGGTGGCGAATGGGGCGGCGCAGTTCTGCTGGCTACCGAAAATGCGCCGGAAGGCAAGCGTACCTGGTACGGCATGTTCCCGCAGCTCGGCGCACCTGTTGGCTTCATCCTTGCGACGGGTATTTTCTTAGTCTTGGCTGAACTCCTGACCGAAGAACAGTTCATGTCGTTCGGCTGGCGTATTCCTTTCATCGCGAGTGCCCTGTTGGTTGGCGTCGGCCTCTTCATTCGCTTGAAGATTGCTGAGACACCAGAGTTCCAGAAGGCTATCGACAAGGCTGAACGCGTTGAAGTTCCAGTCGCAACGCTTTTCAAGAAGCATAAGGCGAGCCTGTTTCTCGGCACCATCGGCGCTGTTGCAACCTTCGTTCTGTTCTATCTCATGACCGTGTTCTCGCTCGGTTGGGGTACCCGTGCGCTCGGCTATAGCCGTGAGCAGTTCCTCATTCTGCAGATGATCGGCGTGATCTTCTTCGGCCTCACCATCCCGGTCGCAGCGCTGCTTTCCGATAAATACGGAATGCGTCCTGTAATGATCATCGTCACTGTTCTGATTGGTATCTATGGCTTCCTCATGGCTCCGCTCTTCCTCAGCGGAACAGCTGGCGTCCTCGCCTTCCTCATCCTCGGTTTCGGCCTGATGGGTCTGACCTATGGTCCGATTGGTGCGGCTCTTGCTGAACCATTCCCGACTTCGGTTCGCTATACTGGCGCTTCGCTTACCTTCAATTTGGCAGGAATTCTCGGCGCATCAGTTGCACCTTACATCGCAACATGGCTCGCAACTCATTATAGCTTCGCTTATGTTGGGTACTACATGACTGCTGCCGCCGTGATTTCTCTGATCGGCTTTGCATTCATCTCGTTCAAGCGCGGCGAATAAAAGAGCGCATCCCGAAAAGTGGGAACCGGTTTTCGGATAAGATGCGCTCGCAATAAAATATTTAAAACGCAATTAAAAAAGCCCGCGTGGAGCGATCCACGCGGGCTTTTCTTTTAAGTGTAAGCTCGACTAACCTTATTCGGTGTCAGCAGCTTCCAGAGCAATCGCAACAGACTGAATGATCGAGGCGAAGCGTGCAGCGGTCTGGATTGCTTCCGTTGAGACGCCAGCCTTACGCAGCACATCTTCGTGGGCGTCGATGCACATCCCGCAGCCATTGATTGCCGAAACGGCCAGTGACCACAGTTCGAAGTCGACCTTGTCAACGCCTGGGTTGCCAATCACGTTCATGCGCAGCTTGGCAGGAAGCGTGCGATACTCCTTGTTCGTGGCCAGGTGCACGAAGCGATAATAAACGTTGTTCATACCCATGATGGATGCTGCAGATTTTGCAGCCTGCACAACTGTAGCATCAACCTTACCTGCTGCTTCGGCAGTGAGCGCCTTGCGCACATCGGCGTTACGCGAGGCAATACCGCAGGCGACGAACAGGCCATATTTCTGCTGTGGCGTAAGTGTTTCATCGCTCCCCATGGACGAAAGGTTAAGACGAACATCCTTGGCGAAATCTGGGATTTTTGACTTCAGATCATCGATGGACATGGAACCCTCTTCAAATGTCATTTCTGGATAAACAAAAGGCGGGCCTTAACCCGCCTTGTCTCATGCAATTTTACGCTGATTAAGCAGCCTTGAGCGTTTCGCCACCGACTTCGCGGTTGCATGGGCAAAGCTCATCTGTCTGCAGAGCGTCGAGAACGCGCAGCGTGTCCTTAGGAGCACGGCCAACGTTAAGGTTCGTTGCGTAAACGTGCTGGATTGTGTTGTCTGGATCGACAACGAAGGTGTAGCGGTAAGCAACGCCATCAGGTGAACGAACGCCGAGGCCATCAACAAGCGAACCATTGGTGTCAGCAAACGACCAGATTGGTAGCTTGTCCAGATCCTTGTGGTCGCGGCGCCATGCAAGCTTCACGAATTCATTGTCGGTTGAACCGCCGAGAACAACCGCATCACGGTCATCAAAATCCGAGGCCAGACGTGCGAATTCTGCGATTTCTGTTGGGCAAACGAAAGTGAAGTCCTTAGGGTAGAAGAAGATAACCTTCCACTTGCCTTCGAAGCTTGCTTCAGTGACTTCTTCAAAAGCCGAAACGCCGTTTTCCTCATGGAAGTTGAAGCCTGGCTTTACGCCGGTTACTTTGAAAGAAGGGAGCTTGTCACCGATACCGAGCATCTCATACCTGCCTGTAAATTCGTTGTTATGCAGAAAATTCAGAAGTTTCAGAACTCTCCGCTTGCGAGTCATATATAGGCACTCTAGATCAATCGGTCAAAGCGATTAAAACGATCAATTCCATCGATTTTAACGATGGGGATAAGTTCGGCCCAACACTATGCTCAATATCAGCGTTCGCCAGCTCCACTACTTTATCGCCCTCGTGAAAGCAGGCTCTTTTTCTCGCGCCGCTGAAGCCGTCGGCGTGACCCAATCCACGTTAAGCGCGGCCATTCAAGCGCTAGAAGCGGAGATCGGCGTTACTCTGATCGACCGCACAGGGCGGCGCATGCAACTGCTGCCACCTGGAGAAGACTTTCTCAGTCGCGCGCAGGAAATTGTTGCCTCGATCGAAGAACTTCCTGAACATGCACGTCAGGCAGAGCGGCCTTTGACTACGCGTTTGCGGCTCGGTGTCATTCCGTCGATAGCACCGTTTCTTCTGCCCAAAGTGCTGCCCACGACAGCCAAGGCCTTTCCAGAACTGAAACTGAGCGTACGTGAAGGCCTTACACGCACTCTCCTCGATAGTCTGCGTTCAGGTTCGCTTGATGTGGCGCTCGTCGCCCACCCATATGATCTTGATGACTTTGAAGTCTCCGAAATCGGTCAGGACCCGTTTTTTCTTGCCGTGCGCCGCGATCATGCATTGGCCAATCGTGATCTTATCGATGCAAGTGATCTTCAAGATCAACCTTTTCTTCTGCTAGAAACTGGCCACTGTCTGCGTGAACACGTTATGGCGGCAATCGGTTCAAAACCAACGCAGACAGGCGGCGATGTTCATGCAACCAGCATTATGACGCTGGTGCAGCTTGTGGAGTTCGGCATGGGCGTGACACTGCTGCCCGAAGTCGCTATCAAGGCTGGCGTCACGCGCGGCAGCGAAATCAGCATCGTACCCTATGAAGGTCAGCACAATTACCGTTCGCTGGCTTTGGTATGGCGCGCCAATGCTGCCCGCCGCAACGAGTATCAGCTTTTTGCGGCCCATCTGCGCAATCACTGCATGAAGAAATAAATCACAAAACGCCCCAGGCGCGGAACCTGCCGCGTCCGGTAATTTCCCGCAAATTGAGATCGGATATCAGCTTCAACGCACCCTGTTGCGTGACTTCAAGCTCTTTCTCAACCATCTGGCTTGAAACCAGAGGGCTGCGCATCATCATATCAACCAATTGCGGAAGACGTGAATTTGATCGCCGTCCTCTGAGCTTGCGTTGCATTTGTTCACGCGCAAGCATCAGGCGGTCATGTTCTTTCATGCCTGCGTCGGCCGCGTCCTCAATTGCCGACAAAAATGTCTTCAACCGTATCAACCGGTTTGACGAGCGGCGCTCATCTGGCCTTTTCGTCCGTAGCCCTATACTGATTGCGGGCAGGTGGTTAGCCGCAATGTCCGACTGACGCAGATAGGCAGATGTCAGCAAACGACCGATCCAGTTTGAACGCTGAACCACTTCAAGAGAATACCAGGCATCATGCATAATTGCAGCGCGTAACATTGAAGGCAAATGTGCCGTTTTGGCAAACAGGTCGCGCCATTGCTGCAAACGCGCATCTTCATCCCAGTCATCGTCATAAAGCAGAGCCTCCGCCTCGACAGGCTTCGGCTTCTCCTTGACAACGCCTTTTAGCAGAGCGTCCGTGCGAGCGAGAAGCGCGTCGATATCGTCCAGTAACGGATCAGCTTCGCCGTCCGCCACTTCGCTATAATCACGCTTCTCTTCCTCACGCACCTCGATATTTCGACCGAGTAATTGCTGAATGCCTGTCGTAGTAAAAGCCCAGCCCGGCGCACGACCGACAATCTGCCGACGCAGTCGTAACACAGAATGCGCAATCGTCAGAGCGTGACTGGGCGTACGTGTATCCATAAGCGCATCATGCAGAACAAGGTCTTCCAGATGCACTAGCTCCCCCTCAAGCCACATGGATGCGACAGCGTCTTGCATATGCATACGCTCCAGCATTCCATCGCGGATTGGAGAACGGGCGAGCCGCTCGTCAAGCCTTGTTAATGCAACCGTGGCATTCGTCACGGGCACAAAAAGCTCATCGAGCGGCAATTTATCGAATTCATAAGCCATGTTCCGCATATCGCAACCGAATGTTGAATAATCAGTTAAGCAGTATTTTCAATTGGTTATCGCACCTGTGCGGCCCGCTTTGGCTGGTGCGGCCCAAACGCCTCGGAACTAACCGTTCGAAACGAGTTGCAATGGGGCTTAAGCATCTTGTCCATTGCCGACTTCGCAAGGACTTTTTGGCGAGCGGACTTAGCATATCGGTCGACTTCCTTCGAAGTAGTGTGGCCCGTAATAGCCATAATTTCACGCTCCGTACAGCCGAACTGAGCGAGCCTTGATGCGGCAGCCTTCCGCAAACCGTGAGGTGTGCCTGGCACGCCCGCTTCCTTACAACCATCCTTAAACCAACGCGAAAAATAGTCCCCTTCAAACGGCTGGTTTGTTGCCGAAACAAGCCATGTTTCCTTTCCCGCGCCGGTGTCTGTTCGATCAGTTTCTTAAGAGGCTCGACGAATGGACGCGCCATTTCGACAGGCTTTCTATTTCTGTTCTTATGTTGAGTGAACACAAGCCAATCGTTTTTTACAATAGCAGGGCAGAAGCGCACGACGTCTGAACGACGTTGCCCGGTGTAGAGTAAGATGCCGAGCGCAAGGCGTTCCGTTGTCCCGATTGCAAAACTTTGCTTCAAATTTCAGGACTTATTCTTCTGTCCAAGAATGATGGCCCTCCGTCATAAAAGCATCAGCTTTGCTTGGAGTGCTCTCCGTATGAGGTTGTTCAACAAAATTCGTAGCCCCCTGCGCTTCCGCGTGGGGCCGCGAATTCAGATACCGGAATTTGATTAATTTCACCCCCTGTTTAGGTGCTCCATTAGAATAACTATGTGCTCCTCGGTTGACCGTTTCGAGTATCCGAGCAACATGCCGTCAATTCTTTCTCGATCGACACGGTCACAAACTCCGTTCAATTTTCCTTCGCACGACAATTGAAAGATTAGGTTGCTTAGTTTGCCTCGCCATTCCTCAGTGGGAAGACAATAACAACGCATTTCGAAAGCGAGCTCATCATTTCGATAGACCATCTTTTTAATGGACCCGTTCTCAACGTACGGCGCGAATTCGTGGTCGCCAATCAATTCGGGCGGAACTGTATCCTCGGCGACGAAACTAGCCATCGGTTTGAGGCCAGCGAGCATAAGCTGCAATTCACACCCATTATGTGAACCGGGTTTTTCGAGATCAATGTTTTCCAATGCACTAATTTTTGTCATTAAACTACCTATGGCAACCTGCCCCACATGATGGAGCGCCTCCGCCCCCTGGAGGGACGTAAGCTCCAGCGCCATTATCCCAAACGCGATTATCTGTCCCGAACTGCTTATGGAAGCACTGTGGGCAAATCGTGTTGCCATATTGATCCATGTATGTTCCTCCTGTGGGTGCGCCACCCGGGCGTGGTGCAATTCCAAGTCGGAGCGCGTTTGTCGTCCGCTGCATAGGCGTGCCACAGTGCAGGTCCAAATGATAATGCAAAGATCAAAAAAAATTATAATATTTCCTGAATGTTCTCCTCATGTTTAAACTAGGAGATATTCATCCGATATCAATGCCCTCAACATATGCGGTGGCAAGCGTCCGGCCGTAACGATCTTTCATCCAGCCGGACTTCGGGTCGCCCCGCCCTGACGTGCACCGGTATGCCTCAAGAGGCTGCCACCGATGCGACAAATAACGCCGCTGCCTTTATCATTGGCGTAATCGCAATGTGGATAATTGATATCGTGGTCGGTCGTCTTATGATGCTGGTCAAAAGCCTTGACAAAGAATGAAAAAAGCCCACCCGGTTAACGCCGGGCGGGGCCTTTTTCTTGCTTTGTGGGCTTCAAAAGTGCGACCCGTTTGGTCGTGAAACCTCGGAAAACCAGGGTGGCTATTTGGGCCGCACTTTTCTCTAACCAATTGAATTTTGGTAATCTCCGCTACTCGCAAGCGATTGCGAAGAAAGGCAAACAAAAATGAGCGGTTAGGCCAGAACTTCCGCAACTTTCACAGTACGGCCTTCTTTGACTGAAAGGAGCGCCGCTTCCGCAAGCGCCAAAGCCTGCAACCCATCTTCAGCCGAAGGTGTTGGTGCCTTGCCGCCATCAATCGCATCGATAAACGAACCAATTTCAGCCGCATAAGCATCCGTGTAGCGGGTCATGAAGAAATCATGCAGTGGCGGGCGGGTATAGCCGTCCTTCGATGCTACTTCGATAGAAACCGGGCGCTGGTTTTCAGCCGATACTGCCCCGTCCGATCCGTGCACTTCGATGCGTTGGTCGTAACCGTAAGAAGCCCGACGTGAATTGGAAATCACACATTGACGACCGGAATCTGTGGTCAAGATTACGCTTGCACTGTCAAAATCACCAAGTTCGCCGATCTTCGGATCAACAAGAACCGACGCCGATGCAGAAACCGTTGCAATTTCTTCGCCCAGCAGAAAACGCGCCATATCAAAATCATGGATGGTCATATCGCGGAAGATGCCGCCGGAAACTTTGATATATTCTGCAGGCGGCGCGCCCGGATCACGACTGGTGATCGTGACCATTTCAACCTTGCCAATCCGATCGTCATCGATCGCCTTGCGAACAGCTGCAAAATGCGGATCAAACCGGCGATTGAAGCCGAGCATAACCTTGCCGCTGGTTTCCTTGATAACATCAAGACACGCACGCACGCGCGCAATGTTGAGATCGATCGGCTTTTCGCAGAACACCGCTTTGCCTGCGCGGGAAAAACGCTCGATCAGATCGGCATGCGTGTTGGTTGGCGTACAGATCAGCACCGCATCCACATCAGACGACTTTTCAATTTCGTCGATGGTGCGCACTTCCGCGCTTGCTGCATCGGCAATGGCGCGTGCTGCGTCCTGATTGGCATCCGCCACTGCTATAAGCTTCGCGCGTTTGTCGGAAGCGATCGCGCCTGCATGAACCTTACCGATACGGCCAGCACCGAGCAGAGCAAGACGTGTAACCATTGCCTTCATCCTCCCAAAACGGTCATCCTCGATTGACCGGCAAAACAGTTCCGCTATTCCGTTTTGCGCGATTCCCGATTATTCGGGAGATACAAAGCGCAATGGAATATTTATTCTATTTTGCTAGATTGTGATATACAGGAAGTCAAGAGACCGTTTCTGAAAGGATGGCAATGCACACCGAACAAGCTGTTGCAGCACAAGCCAATACTCCCACCAGTGTGCCAGCCCCAACGAATGTCAAAGAATTTGAGGCGAGACTGCTCGAAGTGGCAGACCGGTTGCCAAAACGCCTCAAACAATGCGCTGATTTTGTTGCTGCCAATCAGGACCGTATCGCTGTTTCCACCGTCGCGGAAATGGCAGAAGGTGCAGGCGTTCAAAGTTCGGCCTTCATGCGCTTTTGTCAGATATTGGGCTTTTCCGGCTTTTCGGAAATGCAAAAACTTTTTCGCGATTCCTATGCTGGCGGTTGGCCCGATTATTCCACACGGCTTGAACATTTGCGTGAAACGGCGGCAGGAAGCGCCCCGGCCCTTCTGGCAGAGTTTGCCGAGGCAGGCCGCACTTCACTGGAAAGCCTGTTGAAGACCATCGAGCCGGAGGCACTTGAGAAAGCCGTCAAGCTGCTGGCAACAGCAGAAACAATTCACATCATTGGCGTTCGTCGCGCATTTCCGGTTGCGAGCTATCTGGCCTATGCTCTTGAAAAGATGCAGGTTCCAGCGATGCTTCACAGCACTGTCGGCAAACTGGAGAACCAGCACGCCATCCGCAAAGGCGATGTGCTTCTTGGCATTTCCTTTTCGCCATACTCGCCTGAAACCATAGCAATGGCGGAAAATGCGAGCGAGCGCGGCATCGATGTTGTTGCGATTACCGACACGATTGTCAGCCCAATGAGCAAGTTTGCTCAGCAATCGCTGCTAGTTTCAGAAGTGGACTTCGGCGCATTCAGGTCGCTTTCGGCCACACTCTGCCTCGCTATTACCCTCGCCGTTGCCGTCGGCACGGAACGTCAATCGTAAAATGATACAACATTCTATTTTTCGGTTGAAATGGAATAATAAATCCATTTTAATCAGAAATAGAATGGCTGCTGCGTAATGTGAGTCACACACAGCCTTCCCAAGCTAAAAAAAGACGCACGTGCCGAGGGAGGAACAAGATGAAGCGGCTGGATTTGATTACGATTGGCCGATCTTCGGTAGATCTTTACGGCGCACAGGTCGGCGGTCTTCTCGAAGATATGTCGTCCTTCAACAAATATGTTGGTGGTTCTCCCACAAATATTGCAACCGGCACCGCAAGGCTTGGTCTCAAATCTGCTCTCATAACCCGCGTTGGTGACGAGCATATGGGACGCTTTTTGTTGCGCGAACTCGCGCGCGAAGGCGTGGATACACGCGGCGTTGTCACCGATCCGCAGCGTCTGACAGCACTTGTCATCCTGGGCATCCGGGATCAGCAACATTTCCCGCTGATCTTCTATCGTGAGAACTGTGCCGACATGGCGCTTTGCGAAGATGATATTGATCCCGACTTCATCGCCGAGGCCGGATGTGTGCTCGCCACTGGGACGCATCTTTCGCATCCGAACACCGAAGCGGCTGTCATCAAGGCGCTCAGGCTTACGCGCGAAAACAAAAGCAGAACAGTACTCGACATTGATTACCGCCCCAACCTCTGGGGGCTTTCCGGCCATGGTGATGGCGAGAACCGTTTCATTGAATCCCTTGCAGTAACAAAGAAGTTGCAATCGACGCTGCATCTCTTTGATCTTATTGTCGGAACGGAAGAAGAGTTTCATATCGCTGGTGGCTCAATCGATACGATTGAGGCACTCAAAACCGTCCGCAAAGTCACCAATGCGGCACTGGTTTGCAAGCGCGGCCCAATGGGCGCTGTGGTCTTTGAAGGCGACATTCCCGACACTCTTGAGAAGGGGCAGTCAGGACAAGGTTTTCCGATTGAAGTTTTCAATGTGCTGGGAGCGGGCGATGGCTTCATGTCTGGCCTTTTGCGCGGCTGGCTCAAGGGTGAAGATTGGCCGACTAGCCTGAAATTCGCAAATGCCTGCGGTGCCTTTGCTGTATCGCGTCATGGCTGCACACCCGCTTATCCAAGCTGGGAAGAGCTGCAGTATTTCTTCACAACCGGCATTCGCGACAAGGCATTGCGCAAGGATCAGGCGCTTGAACAGGTGCATTGGTCAACCAACCGCAATGGCGACTGGCCGCATATGCGGGTCTTCGCTTTTGACCACCGTATCCAGTTGGAAGAAATGGCTCAGGAAACTGGCGCCACAGATGAAAAAATCGGTGAATTCAAGGAACTATGCTTGAATGCTGCATTAGAGGTTTCGGGCGGTGAAAACGGCTATGGCATCCTGTGCGATGGACGGCTTGGCCGCGATGCACTCCACCGCGCTGCTGGCAGTGGCCTGTGGATCGGACGCCCGACAGAATGGCCCGGGTCACGCCCCCTGGAGCTTGAACCAGAACTCGGCCCCGATTGCGGCGGCCTTGTGGAATGGCCCGTCGAAAATGTTGTGAAGCTTCTTTGCTTCTACCACCCCGACGACGGCGACGACGTGAAGGCGCAGCAGGAAGCCACCGTAAAGCGGCTTTTCACCGCTGCTCGGCGTAATCGTCTGGAGTTTCTGCTGGAAATCATCCCATCAAAGGTCGCCCCCGTCGATGATATGAGCACGGCAAAAGTCATTGAGCGCTTCTATGAGATTGATGTCTATCCGGACTGGTGGAAGCTTGAGCCACTGAAGACCACAGAGGCATGGCGCAATGCTTGTGAGGCGATCAACCGTAATGATCCGCATACGCGTGGCATTGTTGTGCTTGGGCTTGATGCGCCTGCGGAAGAGTTGGAAGCAAGCCTGAAAGTTGCTGCCGATTTTGATCTGGTGAAAGGCTTTGCTATTGGTCGAACCATTCTGGGCGATGTTGCGCGCCAGTGGCTTGCGAACAAGATAAGCGACGCAGAAGCCATTGCAGAAATGGCAAAACGCTATCGCGGTTTCTGCGATCTTTGGGATAGGTTGCGACAGAAATAAACGCATCTCAGAAACAGGTGGAGGCCTGAATCTGAAATAGCGAGAAAGCGGATTTCCGCTGGGAGGATAAATGAAGACCGTTCGACTGACAGCGGCGCAGGCTCTTGTGCGCTTTATTGCCAATCAGATGACATCCGATGGTGAACCGTTTATCGCTGGTGTCTGGGCGATTTTTGGCCATGGCAATGTGGCTGGGCTTGGCGAGGCGCTGCATGGCATCCGCGACAAGCTCGTGACATGGCGCGGTCATAATGAGCAAACCATGGCTCATGCGGCGATTGCCTATACCAAGCAGCTTGGCCGCAAACGCGCTTGCGCTGTCACCTCCTCCATCGGCCCCGGCGCAACCAATATGGTCACAGCTGCGGCACTCGCCCATGTGAACCGACTGCCGGTCCTGTTCATTCCTGGCGATGTCTTCGCCAATCGCGGTCCCGATCCAGTGCTGCAGCAGATTGAGGATTTCAATGACGGCACCATGACCGTTAATGACTGTTTCCGCCCCGTAAGCCGCTATTTTGATCGCATCACCCGCCCCGAGCAGCTTCTCACTGCTCTGCCGCGCGCCTTCCGCACAATGACCGATCCCGCGGATTGCGGGCCTGTAACGCTGTCTTTCTGTCAGGACGTGCAGGCCGAAGCCTATGACTGGCCGGAGGAGTTCTTCGCGCCAAAAGTTTGGCATTGGCGGCGACCGCCAGCCGATGAACACGAGCTGGAAACTGCAATTGCCGCGATCAAATCTGCCGAGACCCCTGTTATCGTTGCAGGCGGCGGCATACACTATTCAGGTGCCCATGAAGCGCTGAAAAACTTTGCAGAAACCCACAGCATTCCGGTTATCGAAACACAGGCAGGCAAATCCGCTTTGCCGTGGGATCACGCGCTCAATTTCGGCCCGGTCGGCGTCACTGGTGCAGACAGTGCAAACGCAATTGCAGCAAACGCCGATTTGGTTATTGGGGTGGGAACACGCTTTCAGGATTTCACCACAGGCTCGTGGGCATTGTTCAAACATCCGAGCCGAAAGCTTCTCTCGGTCAATGTTCAGCCATATGACAGCCACAAGAATGCCGCAATTTCACTCGTTGCAGATGCACAAATTGCGCTAAAAACGCTGTCAAATGGCCTAAAAGACTATAAACGCAGCGCACTCGACGCCACGCTTAAAGCACGTTGGTTCGAAGCAGCGGACCGTTTCACTGCTGCACCCGGCGACGCTAACCAGCTGCCCACAGACATGCAGGTGATCGGCGCGGTCCAGCGTCAGTCGAAAGAGAATACTGTCGTCATGTGTGCGGCTGGCACCATGCCGGGTGAATTGCACCAGCTCTGGAAAGCTAGTCGTCCGATGTCCTATCACATGGAGTATGGCTTCTCCTGCATGGGCTATGAGATTGCAGGTGGGCTTGGCATCAAGATGGCGG
Organism: Ochrobactrum sp. BTU1; assembly: GCA_018798825.1. NCBI lineage: Bacteria > Pseudomonadati > Pseudomonadota > Alphaproteobacteria > Hyphomicrobiales > Brucellaceae > Ochrobactrum > Ochrobactrum sp. BTU1. Next base: position 927,846 of record CP076355.1, read on the forward strand.
AACCGGATCGCGATGTGATCGTGATGGTCGGTGACGGCTCCTATATGATGGCCAATTCAGAACTTGCGACCTGTGTAATGATGGGCATTAAGATTACAGTCGTGCTTACAGACAATCGCGGTTATGGCTGCATCAACCGTTTGCAAATGGCGACCGGCGGTGCCGAGTTCAACAATCTCCTCGACCACACGACCCACGTGAATGCATCCAATATCGACTTCGCAGCCCATGCCGGTGCGATGGGTGCCGACAGTAGAAAAGTCGCTTCTATCCGCGAACTTGAAGATGCGCTGGCGGAAGCGCGTAACAGCCCACGCACAACAGTTATCGTCGTCGATACCGATCCTTACCCGACGCCTGAAACCGGCGGCTGGTGGTGGGACGTGGCTGTGCCGGAAGTCTCGGTCCGCAGCCAAGTACGCGCCGCACGCGAAAATTATGAAGCTCAGATCAAAGAAAGAAACTGACCGATGATCCTCTATGGCACCAACCCGATTGCCTGGTCGAACGATGATGATCGCAGCCTTGGCGCGCATATAAGCCTTGATCAATGTCTTGATGAGACTTCAAGAATCGGCTTCGACGGAATCGAAAAAGGTCATAAATTTCCGCAAGTTGCAGCGGAACTTAAAGCAGTACTCGAACCCCGCAATCTGCGTTACGTTTCTGGCTGGCATTCGCTGAACCTTCTTACCAATTCCATTGAGGATGAGAAGGCTGCAATGCAGCCAGCACTTGATCTTCTGAACGCCATGGGCTGCAAGGTCATCATCGTTTGCGAAACGTCGAACGCCATTCACGGCGAGGATATCAAGTCTCTATCCGAACGTCCTGTGCTGGAAGAAGCACGCTGGGCTGAGTTCGGTGCAGGCGTTGAAGCACTGGCTGAATATGCGAGCGCGCAGGGTATTGCACTCGTCTATCACCATCACATGGGCACGATCGTTCAGAGCGAAGACGAGATCGACCTTCTGATGAAACATACCGGCCCACATGCGAAATTGCTGCTTGATACAGGCCATTGTCTGTTTGCCGGCGGTGATCCTGAACGCGTTGCAAAAAACCATATGAAACGCGTCCAGCATATCCATGCCAAGAATGTCCGCCGAACGATTGCGGCACAGGTGAGCGACCAGAGCCTGTCCTTTCTTGAAGGTGTGCGCCGCGGCGTATTTACGGTTCCCGGTGATCAGGAAGGCGATGTCGATTTTGTGCAAGTGCTTACGGTCGCAGCCCAGCATGGCTATCAGGGCTGGCTGGTGATTGAAGCCGAACAGGACCCTGATGTGCGCAATCCATTTGAGTATCAGTCACTGGGGCTTAAATCGCTCAAAGCATTTGCACGCGAAGCAGGGTTAGACAAAGGAGACTGAGTTATGGCCAATCTGTTACGCAAACCCAGCGGCACGCATGGCAAGGTGCACGACATCACGCCGGAAAGCGCCAATTGGGGCTATGTTGGCTTTGGCCTCTATCGTCTGAAAGCAGGTGAAACTGCAACCGAGAAAACCGGCGACCGGGAAGTCATTCTGGTGCTGGTCGAAGGCAAAGCAAAGCTCAAAGCCTCTGGAGAGGATTTCGGCGAAATGGGCGAGCGAATGAGCGTGTTTGAAAAACTCGCTCCGCATTGTCTTTATGTGCCTGCTGAAAGCGGCTGGGATGCAGAGGCGACAACTGACTGCGTGCTTGCTGTCTGCGCAGCACCTGGCAAACCGGGCCGCACGGCGCAAAAACTCGGACCGGAAGGCCTGACATTCGATACGCGCGGACAAGGTGCGAATACCCGCAACATCTTCAACATTGCCATGGAAGGCCGCGATGTCGCCGATAGTCTGCTGGTGACGGAAGTTTTTACGCCACAGGGCAACTGGTCATCCTACCCGCCGCACCGACATGATGAAGATAACTTCCCGGATATGACCTATCTGGAAGAAACCTATTATCATCGCCTAAACCCATCGCAGGGCTATGGTATTCAGCGGGTCTTCACCGAAGATGGCAGTCTCGATGAAACGATGGCCGTTTCTGACGGCGATGTCATTCTTGTACCAAAGGGGCATCACCCATGCGGCGTACCATATGGTTATGAGATGTATTATCTCAACGTTATGGCCGGACCTATCCGCAAATGGAGATTTAAAAACCATCCTGATCACGACTGGATTTATAAGCGCGATAATCCATCGACATAAAACGAAAGCCCCGGATTTCCGGGGCTTTTTTCTTACAGATTTGCCACTTTTTTCAAATCGTCCACCGCGCCGGGTGCAGCAACGAAAACGTGACTACCTTTAGTTAGCTTTTCGCCATCCGTTGGAAATGGATGTGTATACCCGCCTGCTTCGCGGACGAGGCAAAAACCCGCCATGCAATCCCAAGCGTGCATATATGGCTCGTAATAGCCCACCAGACGCCCTGCTGCCACATAGGCAATCATCAGCGCGCCAGAGCCATTGCGAATGAATGTGCCGCCTGCTTCAAGCAAATCTTCAACAATCTTCGCAACAACCTGCGGCGTTACGTAATTATTGGCTCCAATTCCCGTCACCGCGTTGCGAATTGTGCGCGTTTCATCAAGCAAAAGCTTTTTGCCATTAAGCGTTGCACCCTGTCCCTTGGCGGATGCGTAAAGCTCATCAAAGCAAGGTGCCTGAATAACACCGATCACCGGCTCGCCATCTTTAACCACGGCAATGGAAACGCACCAGTTCGGCATTCCGTTGACAAAGGGGCTGGTGCCATCAATGGGATCAACCACCCATGTATAGCCTGAGCTACCCGCATTCAGTCCATATTCTTCACCCAGAAAGCCATCATCGCTGAAAGCAGCCGATACGCGCTCATTGATCAGGTGTTCGACATTGCGGTCAGCAATGGACACCACATCCTGCGGATCGCGCTTGGTTTCAATCACCAGCGTCTCCCGGCGATTGAAGTAATCGAGTGCCAGCGCACCAGCCTCGCGCGCAATGTCCTGCGCAAGCTTAAACCGTGCTTCAAGCTCTTTTGAAATGTCTGATGTCATGCGTGGTTTCCAGTCAGAGGTAATAAAGGCGCATGGTTCATGCGCTCAATTGTTGATGATGGCAAGGCCGCGCGGCTTGAAATGGATAGCCACATCCGTTTGTGGCGGAAGTGCTTCTTCCACAGCCGGATCGACAATGAAAAGCTTGCCGTGTTCGGTCTCGATTTCATATTCGATGTGATCACCGAGATAGGCGGAGTGGGCCACGCGCCCTGGAAAGTCTCCGCCAACCTTGGCTTGCAGGATCACCGCATTTGGGCGCACCGCCAGCTGTGCGGGTCCCGTTCTTGCATGTGATGATGCCAGCCGATGACTGAGCTTCCCAATACGAATGACAGCTTCTCCATTTTCTGCGCTGACGACTTCACAGGACACGACATTGGCCTCTCCCATGAAGTCTGCAATGAAGGCAGATGCGGGAGAATCATAAAGGTCACGCGGACTGCCTTGCTGCGCTATATCGCCGTCTTTCATGACAATAATTGTATCAGAAACAGCCAGAGCTTCGTCCTGATCATGGGTGACATATACTGCAGTAAAACCAAGCCTTTGCTGGAGTTCCCTAATTTCCGTTCTCACACGGCGGCGCAGACGAGCATCAAGATTGGAAAGCGGCTCATCAAGCAGCAGAACCTGTGGTTCCAGGACCAGCGCGCGGGCCACGGCCACACGCTGTTGCTGACCACCTGAAAGCTCGGCCGGAAGGCGATGTCCCATACCGGCAAGGCCAACAAGCTTCAGCCCTTCCTCCGCCCGATCACGCGCTTCCTTCTTCTTTAATCCAGAAGATTCAAGACCATAAGCCACGTTGTCGAGCGAACTCATATGTGGAAACAACGCATAGGACTGAAATACCATGGACACATCGCGCTCATTGGCAGGCAGCATGGTCACATCCTTGCCACCGATCAGAATGCGGCCCGATGTCGGATGTTCAAGCCCAGCCAAAAGGCGCAGGGTTGTGGTTTTGCCGCAACCCGATGGACCAAGCAGCGTGACAAGCGTGCCGGGTTCCACTGTCAGTGACAGATCGGGAAGAGCGGTGAAATTGCCGAATTTTTTGGTGACGTTTTGAAAGGTAACGGAGCCCGGACGGATCGTGGTCATACGGCTTTCTCCTGTTGAACAGTTTTGATCGGCGTGAGCGTGGCAACGCGGTTTTCACGCCGCAACCGGCGCTCGCCGACAAGAAGCTGGAATGTGACAATCACAACCACCATCACGAGAATGAGTGCCGACGAATAGGCGATCGCCACACCGAATTCGCCATTCTCGACGAGGCCGACGATATAAGAGGTGGCCATGTTGTATTCCGCTGAAACAAGGAAGATTACAGCACTGATCGATGTGATCGCCCGCACAAAGGAATAGACCAGAGCCGCAGTAATCGCCGGTCGAAGAAGCGGAAGGATCACTTTGCGGATCGTGCGGAAACTGCCTGCACGCAGCGTGAGCGATGCTTCATCAAGACTTTTGTCAAGCTGGCTCATGGCGGCGATACCACCGCGCACGCCAACCGGCATATTGCGGAACACGAAGCAGGCAATCAGGATGAGCGCCGTGCCGGTCATTTCAAGCGGAGGCAGATTGAAAGCCATGATATAGCTGACACCAATGACCGTACCCGGAATGGCAAAACTCAGCATCAGTGCAAATTCGAACACGTTGCGTCCGAAGAAACGCTGCCGCACGATCAGATAGGCGGTGAGCAATCCGACTGCAGCAGTGAGCGGTGCCGAGATCAGCGATATTTCCATCGTCGTCCAGAACGAGTTCCACGCAACCCCCGTCCATGCGAAGCCGCTATCCGTCCATGCCACCGAGAAAGCACGGCGATAATGGTCAAGTGTCAGCGAATTATCGAGACCCCATGTGCGCACGAACCCGCCAATCAGGATCATGACATAGACGACAACAGTGAAGCCCATCCAAGGAATAACAAGGGCATACACGCCGATCTTCAATCCTTTTGGCAGACCCGCATGAATGCCGGAATCGCCCTTGCCGGTGACGGTTGCAAAGTTTTTGCCAGATAGCCACAGGCGCTGGATGAGAAAGGCTGACAGCGTGAAGCAGAGCAGAACAATCGCCAGAACTGCAGCGCGTGACGGATCATTTTGCGCTCCCACAACGGCAAAAAATATCTCGGTCGAAAGCACACCATGGCTACCGCCAAGCACCATCGGATTGCCGAAATCAGCCATGCTTTCAATGAAGGCAATCAGGAATGCATTGGCCAGCCCCGGCGCCATAAGCGGCAATGAAACACGGTTGAACGTCCGCCAGCGGTTGGCACGAAGAGTTTGCGATGCTTCTTCCATGGAAGGTGAAACACCTTCGACGACACCGATTAGCACAAGAAAAGTGATCGGCGTGAAGGATAGCACCTGCGCAATCCAGATACCCGTAAGACCGTAAAGCCAGCGACCAGGTTCAACGCCGAAGAGATTGGAAATCTGTTCTGTCACAACACCTGCACGACCAAACAGCAATGTCAGCGCCAGACCAATCACGAATGGTGGCGTGATGATCGGCAGCACTGTGAGAATACGTAAGCCTTTCTTGAATGGAAAGCCTGTGCGGGTTGCAACGAGTGCGAAGGAAAGCCCAAGCACTGTCGAGCCGGTTGCCGTCATCAGCGCCAGCCAGAGCGTGCGCCATGCAACACCACAACGCCCCTCGCCGATCACACAGGCAAGGCTCCATATCGAAGAATCCTGAATATTGCCGATAAAGCCATCTGGCTTGAATGAACCGTCAAAATCCTGAACCGAACCGGCAAACATGCTGAAGATCGGATAGAACACAAAAACACTGACGAGCGCGACCAACAACGTGATCGAAGAAACCACAAAGGCATCGCCTTTCATCACTCCGCGTTCGGCAAGCCCGAAAGAAAAGATCAGCAGAAAACAAAGACCTGTCAGGACGGCACCTGCGCCGAAGGCCGGCTGTCCATCGGCAAGCTGACCGAAGAGGGTTTCGCTTACCATCCAGTTCCAGCCCGTGAAACCGACTGCCAGTCCTTGCAGCACAAGGAAGCCTGCGCCCAGAAGACTAGCACCAATCAGAACGGATGTTCGCTTTCCCGGCGTCATCGCAAAACGTGCGAAGCCGCAAATGAGCATCAGCACCGTAACAACAGCCAGCCATGGGCGGCCATAAGCGAATATTTGCAGAATACCGGGACCGTTTTCGGCCTGACTGAAAAACCCTTCAAGCCAGCTGAAACGGAAGAAGCCTTGCTCGATGCGATACCAGGGCAGGATCAGGAACGCGACCAAAGCCAGCGCCAGAACCAGATCAAGCCGTCGATTGTGTTGTTTCATACCTATCCGCTTTTCTGCTCATTTTTGCTCATGGCGGGCAAAGTGGACGCAATTATCCGTCTCCCGCCGAATGCCGGCGGGAGGATCAGTAACGAAATTGGATTGCTAACCGCAGCGGCTGTTAAGGTTTAATTCGCCTTAGCACCGATTTCTTTGTCCCAGCGCTCAAGGATTTCCTTGCGCTTGGTCGGTTCGCCATAGGTCTTGAAGTCGTAGTCGATCAGCTTGATATCCTCAAAGCGTGGCGACTCTTTCGGCACTTCGGCGTTCTTGTTGGATGGCAGCTGGAAGGATTTTGCATCCTTCATCTTCGACTGGACTTCTGCTGTCAGCGCCCAATCATACCACTTTTTGGCGTTTTCAAGGTTACGCGCGCCCTTGATGATCGACATGGAGCCGATTTCATAACCGGTACCTTCGCAAGGCGCAATCGACTTAATTGGGAAGCCTTCGGCAGTCATCGCAACCGCATCATGCATGAACACAATGCCGATGCCGTTTTCACCGCGGGCAGCTGACTTTACAGGTGCCGAACCCGACTTGGTGTATTGGGCCACATTTGCATTCAGCTTTGCCAGATATTCAAACGCCTTCTCTTCGCCCATCAACTGGATAAGCGTTGCCAGCGCCGTATAGGCGGTGCCGGAAGAATTCGGATTAGCCATCTGGATTTCGCCCTTATAGGACGGATCGAGCAGATCAGCCCAGCAGGCTGGTTCTTTCAGGTTCTTCTTCTTGAAAATATCGGTGTTATAGCCCCATCCGAGCGCACCCGCATAGACGCCCACAGTGCGGAACTCCGAGCTTTCTGCCTGCTTTTTTGCCCAGTCCTGCAATTGGTCGAGGAGTGGCGATTTATATTCGAGCGTCAGGCCTTCGGAAGCAGCTTGCAAATGCGGATCGCCTGTACCGGCCCACCAGATATCGGTCTTCGGATTACGCGCCTCGGCGCGAACCTTGGCATAGGTTTCGCCAGAAGACAGGCGTACCATATTGACCTTGATATCAGTTTCTTTCTCGAAATTGTTCTTCATCTGCTCGCAGATCACCACGTCAGCCGAACAAATAAGATTGAGATTACCAGAAGCCTGTGCCGAAACCGCAAATGATGAAACGCCAGCGGCAAGTGCCGCGGCTGTGAGTGCCCAACGCATCATTATTCCTCCCTTTAGAGCACGGTTTGATCGGCTGAAAGCCTATCGCCCCCACCTCCACTTGTTTTACAGCGCCTCCACGCTGCGGCTTTTTGCAAGCCTGTGCACAGTCTTTGCCTTTTAAGCCTATGTGTCAATCTGCTTTTGTAAATTTCATTCTGAAAATTCTAGAAACGGTCTAATAATTCTGTTTCTGCACAGCCTTGCAACAATGTGCAAAAGCAAAAGAGGCGACCTGAAGACCGCCTCTTTCTAAGTGATTTAGAGCTTGATCCAACCGATTTGAAACGCGGATCGATAAGATTTCGCTTCAAATAGAAACCATTAGAGGGCCAATCGGATTCATTGAGATTGGCGCTCTAAAGACCAATCAGCCGATTGCCATCAGGCTGGCATTGCCGCCTGCAGCAGTTGTGTTGATGGAGGTTGAAACCTCTTCAAGCAACCAGCTCAGGCAATAGCAATCAGCGCTCTCAGCAAGCTGTGCCGAAGTCGCTGCCTGTGTCAGCACGAGCGGGCCTGGAAGAGCTGCCAGCTTCTTGTTGATGTCGGTCAGGCGTTCGCCCTCTCCTTCGACAAGCGCACCAGCGAAAGGCGCATCTGCCTGCCAGTCCTTGGTCCAGACAACACGCCCAGCGACGCTTGAAGGCAAGTCCTTCAGAACATTTCGCAAGCCTGAAGCCTCGTCGACTACAGCTTCGTTGCCTGTAGCGAGTGCCGCTGTCAGCTGGCGATAGAGCCCGGTTTCACTCTGTGGAACCAGAAGAATACGACCACGCGCATGAAGCGCATACAGGTTGCGCTCACCAACAGGACCCGGAAGCTCGATATTCAAACCAAGTGCAGAAGCACTGCCGGTTTCACGAGCAGCCAGTGCCAGTTCGTTCATGCCACGATTGCCAAGCCACTTTGCGAAATCGTTGAGCGCGGCATCGGTGTGAACCGAAGCCATGCGCGGCGGGATTGGCGCTGTTTCAACAAGGCGGCCGAGATAGAGCGGACCGCCAGCCTTCGGGCCCGTGCCGGACAGACCACGGCCACCGAAAGGCTGGACGCCCACAATCGCACCGATAACGTTGCGATTAATATAGACGTTGCCAACGCGGATGCGATCAGCAACGTGAGCGATAGTTTCATCAAGACGCGTATGCAGGCCGAAAGTCAGGCCATAGCCGGTTGCATTAATGTCATCGATCAGGCGGTCCATGTCGTTACGCTTGTAGCGCACAACATGCAGAACCGGACCAAACACCTCACGCTTCAAATCGCGCAGACTGTCGATCTCAACGATGGTTGGCGCAACGAAAGTGCCCTTCCCGGTTTCAGGTCCAAGCGGAAGCTGCTCCACCTTACGACCCAAATCGCGCATCGTCTGAACGTGCTTCTCGATGATATCCTTGGCTTCAGCAGTAATTACGGCGCCAATATCAACTTTCAGCGTGTCAGTACGGCCAATGGACAGTTCCTTGAGCGCGCCCTTGAGCATGGTCAGAATGCGATCAGCAACATCTTCCTGCAGGCACAGAACGCGCAGAGCCGAACAACGCTGACCGGCGCTGTCGAAAGCTGAACCGATCACGTCGAATACGACTTGCTCGGCAAGAGCGGACGAATCCACGATCATGGCGTTCTGGCCACCGGTTTCAGCAATCAGCGGGATCGGCTTGCCATTAGGCAGCAGACGCGACGCAAGCTGTTTCTGAATAAGACGTGCAACTTCGGTTGACCCGGTGAACATCACGCCACAGGTTTCCTGTGCTGCAACGAGAGCTGCACCAATGCGGCCATCGCCGGGCAGTAGCTGCAATGCATCGGCGGGAATGCCAGCTTCATGCAGAATGCGAACGCCCTGCGCTGCGATGAGCGGGGTTTCTTCGGCAGGCTTTGCCAGAACCGGATTGCCTGCAACAAGGGCTGCTGCAATCTGGCCGGTGAAGATCGCCAGCGGGAAGTTCCATGGGCTGATACAGACAATCGGACCGAGCGGCTTGTGCGCAACGCCCAGCGTGCGGCGGGTCTGTTCGGCATAATAGCGCAGGAAGTCGATAGCTTCGCGCACTTCTGCAATCGCGTTTGGCATGGACTTGCCTGCTTCACGCATGATGAGACCGAGAAGTTCTGCCATTTCACGCTGCATGATGTCGGCAGCACGATCAAGGCAGGCTGCACGATCGGCAGGCGAAACCTGAGACCAGCTTGCAACAGCCTTCTCAGCCGCTTTCATTGCTTGTGCAACATCGTCGGCGGCGATTTCCGTAACCGTACCCACGACATCGGAATGATCACCGGGGTTCAGGACCGGGCGGCTTTCACCCTTAACCTTGGCACCGGCAACCTGCGGCTCCGCAGTCCAGGCGCGCGAAGCATTGGCCTTAAGCGTTTCGCTCAGTTCTGCCAGCTGCTCTTCATTAGAAAGGTCAAACCCTGCCGAGTTTTTGCGAATGCCATAAAGACCTTCAGGCAGGTTGATCTGGTCGTGACGCGCACCGACAACGGCCATCGAACGAACGACTTCCGCAGGATCGGCAATCAGTTCATCAACCGACACGCTTTTGTCGCCAATGCGATTGACGAAGGAAGAGTTCGCACCGTTTTCAAGCAGACGACGGACCAGATAGGCCAGCAGCGTTTCATGCGTACCAACCGGCGCATAAATGCGAGCTGGACGACCCAGCTTTGATGGACCGACTACTTCGTCATAAAGCGGCTCGCCCATGCCATGCAGGCACTGGAATTCGTAAGAGCCGGTTTTGAAGTCCGGGCCTGCCAGATGATAGATCGTGGCAAGCGTCTGCGCATTATGCGTTGCAAACTGCGGGAAGATCACATCGCGGGCGCCAAGCAACTTTCGGGCGCAAGCAATGTAGGAAACGTCGGTATGAACCTTACGGGTGTAAACAGGGAAATCTTCAAGGCCATCAACTTGCGCACGCTTGATTTCGGCATCCCAGTAAGCGCCCTTGACGAGACGAACCATCACGCGACGATTGTTGCGGCGGGCAAGATCAATAATGAAATCAAGCACAAACGGGCAGCGCTTGCCATAGGCCTGCACCACGAAGCCGATGCCTTCCCAATCGCTAAGATCAGGATCTTCAATCAAGCTCTGCAGAAGATCGAGCGAAAGCTCAAGACGGTCTGCTTCTTCGGCATCGATGTTGAGGCCGATATTATACTTCTTGGAAAGGGCTGCGAGCGCCTTCACCTTTGGCAGAAGTTCGCCCATGACGCGTTCGCTCTGCGCGCGAACATAGCGCGGATGCAGCGCCGAAAGCTTGATCGAAATGCCCGGACCATCATAGATGCCGCGGCCGGCGGAAGCGCGACCGATCGCGTGAATCGCAGTCTCGTAATCCTTGTAATAACGTTCTGCGTCAGCAGCAGTCGTGGCAGCTTCACCGAGCATGTCGTAGGAATAACGGAATCCGCGCTCTTCAAGCGATTTTGCGCGCTTCAGTGCTTCATCGATACTTTCGCCGGTCACGAACTGCTCACCCATCATGCGCATGGCCATATCCACGCCGCGGCGGATGACCGGCTCACCACAACGGGCGATCAGACGAGTAAGTGCTGCCGAAAGACCGCTGTCATTCACGGTGTTGGTGAGCTTGCCGGTGACAACAAGCCCCCAGGTTGCAGCATTGACGAACAGCGAACGACCGCCGCCGACATGCGACTTCCAATCGCCATTGGAAATTTTGTCACGGATCAGCGCATCACGCGTTGCCATATCCGGAATACGCAGCAGAGCTTCGGCAAGGCACATCAGCGCCACGCCTTCCTGGCTCGACAGCGAATATTCATGCACCAGACCTTCAACGCCCGTTCCCTTGTGCTTGGCACGCAGGGCTTCGATCAGCTTGCGAGCGGTCGCTCTGATCTTCTTAGTCGTTTCTTCAGGCAGGGTCGCCTGCTGAACCAGTGCGGTCACGCATTCAGCTTCTGGCCGACGATAGGCATCGGTGATCGCCTTGCGCAGAGGTGTCTTCTCGCGGATTGGCGGCGCGAAGCTCTGGAAAACAGGTGTGGTGTGAGCGGATACTTTATCAGTCATGGTGCAATGCTCGCAAAAACAGGCTTAAGCCCAATTCAACTATGCTTATATGTGGTCGCACACTATCATCGACGCAAATTGCATTCTGTCTTCATTTGATCCATATAAAGGCAAATCGATCTTATTAAAGCGACTTCAAGAGGCAGTTTGAATGCGAAAGATAGACTCCGTAGACGATCTGGATCAGTTCGATCGTCGCATTCTTGAAGTGCTGAGCGATGATGGTCGCATTGCCATGACGGAGTTGTCAAAAAAAGTCGGTCTTTCCAAGACGCCGTGTCAGGCACGCGTCAAAAGATTGGTCGATGAAGGCTATATTATCGGCTTTCGCGCAGCGATTGATCCCGAAAAGCTTGGCCTTGATCATATCGCTTTTACGACCGTGAAATTATCCGACACGCGCGAAGCGGCCCTCACCGCCTTTAACGTTGCGGTGCGCAAGATACGCGAAGTCGAAGAATGCCACATGATTGCAAGCTCTTTCGACTATCTGCTGAAAGTGCGGACGCCCAACATCCGGCGTTACCGCGAGGTGCTGGGCGAGAAAATCTCCAGTCTGCCGAATGTGGCAAGCACCTCCACTTTTGTGGTGATGGAGTCTGTCAAAGACAACCGCCCGGTCAGAGTTTATCCGGGCGCATTGTAAGTGTTCACTTCACACTTATCCCGAAAACTGGTTCCACTTTTCGGGATAGATTTTATAGAGGCTGATCTGCCAGATAACGTTCGAGCGTTTTGGCTGTACCATCCTGCCAGATACGCTTGAGCGCCGCCGAGAAGGCATCGATATAGGCAGGATTGGTGGCTAATGCGCCGAAAATGTCGGGCATTTCGAGCCAGCGCGCCGGTTCGTCCTTGGCAAGCACCGCCTGCTTCACCAGACGATCCCATGACGGATCATTGGGTTCGATCACCGTACCGCTGTCCGTCGTTCCATAGCAGTAGCGGCACCAAAGAGCGGATACCAGTGCAAGGCCCGTGACCGAATGGCCTTTGGCCAGGCGATCTGAAACTGTAGGCAGAATAAATTTCGGCTGACGGTTGGAACCGTCAAGACACAAACGGCGGATTGTGTCGCCGATCTTTGGATTGGCAAAACGCTTGTCGATAAGCAGGCGGTAGTCTTCAAGAACCGTATTTGGAACTGGAGGCACTTCGGGAATGATTTCTTCCTTGGTGAGTTTTTCCAGATACTGCCGGATGATCGGATTTTCCATTGCTTCATGCACGAAATGGATATCGAGAAGCCCACCCGGATAAGCAATCGCCGCATGTCCGCCATTGAGGATACGGATTTTCATCAGCTCATAAGCGTCGACTTGATCGGAGAAGATCACACCGACTTTATGCAACCGTGGACGCCCAGTCGGGAACTTGTCCTCAATCACCCACTGCTTGAAACCTTCGCAAAACACCGGCCAGCCATCTTCTACTTCAAAACCTTTCAGGGCAATATCGCGTTCGCGTGAACCGGTTGCAGGCGTAATACGGTCGACCATTGAATTCGGAAAGGCCACATTAGCGGCGATCCAATCAGCAAATTCCGGATCGCTGAGCTTGGCAACACCTACGACAGCATCTTCGGTAACGTGGCCATTGCCGGGAATATTATCGCAGGACATGACGGTAAACGGCTCAACTTCAGCATCTTTGCGCAGTTTAAGCGCCTGCACAATGAGGCCGAAGACCGTATTCGGCTTATTGGTATGAACGCTGTCATAGACAATATCTGGATGCGCCGGATCAAAATGCTGGCTTGCTGGATCGATGTAGTAGCCACCTTCGGTGATCGTCATCGAAACGATGCGGATATCCGGAGAAGTCAGGTAGGCCATTAGGGCTTTCCGGCCCTCATCCGTGGATATGGTTACGTAATCAATCATCGATGCTGTAATGCGTGCGCTGGAATTATCGGCTTCCTGCTCGACAACCGTGGTAAGCCAGTCCTGCGCTTTCAGCGTGTCACACATGACACCATCGCTCGCACGAACGCCCGCACCAACCAAAGCCCAGTCGTGATCAAGCCCCAGACCAAACAAGTCATCGAGATAAACGGCCTGATGTGCTCGATGGAAATTACCAACGCCGAAATGCACGATCCCGGGCTTTAATACCGCAAGATCGTAGCCCGGTTTTTGAACCTTGGTGAAGCCAGGCAAAGTGGCGCGCGTCAGTTTGGTCATGAAAACTTCCTCCTGAAATCAAGCCGGAATGAACTGAACTTTCATCGTAGCAGGATCCCCCCCCTGCTTTGAAAAGAAAGGCAGCATTTCTTCAATCGGTAGGCGATGCGAAACAAGACGAGCCATTTCGCCATTATCTTTATGAAGAATTTCGAGCGCTTGCGGAATATTGAGATTGAGTGAATGTGAACCAGCAATGCGGATCTGGCGGCGGAAGATTTCAAATGGCGCCACCGACATGCGTGCATCGGGTGCGCAAACACCGAACACCAACGCCGTACCACCATCAGCAGTAAAGCCGACCATTCCTTCGGCGACTTTCGCAATGCCGGTAGCGTCAGCCACGAAATCAAAACTCTTCTTGCGCGCATCAAGCTCTGCTGAACCCGAGACAACAGGCTCCAGTCCGAGACTTTCGGTAAAAGCCAGACGATGTTCGTTGATGTCTGCAACCGCGATTTTTTCAACGCCTTGCGCTTTGAGAGACAGCGCAAGCAAAAGGCCGATCGGTCCAGCCCCGAACACCAGAGCCGTTTCAGACCCTTGCGGGCCTGCCTTCAGCTCAGCTGCACCAAGTCCATTGAGGACGCACGCCAGGGGCTCTGCAAGCGCCGCCACATGGAAAGGCAAGGTGCCAATCCCGTGAAGATGCTGCGCATTCACAACGCTTCTATCGGCAAAGCCCCCATTGTGCGTAACACCATAGGCTTTAAGATCAGCACACAGATTGGTCAGTCCCTTCCTACAGGCACGACAGTGGCCGCAGGCAATATTGGGGTCGACGGCCACCCGATCGCCAGTCTTCACGTTCGTCACGTCGTCCGCGACTGCAATCACGACACCCGAATATTCATGCCCCGGCACAAGTGGAAATGAACTTGTGCCGTAACGGCCATGCAGCACGTCAATATCCGTGTGACATAGCCCTGAAGCCTTGACTTCAATCAAGGCGTGTCCGGGTTGGAGCTCAGGGTCGGGGAGTTCGGCAAGCGCCGCTACGCCACGCTCTGTAAAGTAAATGGCCTTCATCTCTTCACCCAAAAATGGCTCAAGCCATCCAGTTTCCACCATCAACACCAAATGTCTGGGCGAGGATATAATCACTTTCGGACGAAGCCAAGAAAATCGCCATGCCTGTAATATCTTGCGGGTTTGCGAAGCGGCCAATCGGGACTGATTTCGCGACGGAGGCTTTCTTTTCCCCCGGTTTCAGGCCTTCCCACTTAGCAAAATTCGCATCGACCACGTCCCAATGCTCGCCGTCAACAACGCCTGGAGCAATGGCGTTGACCTGAATATTGTGTTTGACGAGTGCAAGTGCGGCAGACTGTGTGGCCGAGATTATTGCTGCTTTTGACAGACAATAAAGAGTAACAAGTCCTTCACCGCGGCGACCTGCCTGGCTTGCCATATTGATAATTTTGCCACCACGACCACGCTCGATCATGACATTCGATACAGCTTTCATCATGAAAAGCGGACCTTTGAGGTTGATCCCCAGAACACGTTCATAACTGTCTTCGGTGATGGCGTTGATAGGCGCCATGTCGAAGATTGCGGCATTATTGACCAGAATATCGATGCCGTCATGTTTCTTGTCGATCTCGGCCACGACTGCTTCGATATCTGCGAGGTCGGTCACATCCAGCTTCACCGCTGTCACCGCACCGCCGAGGCCGCGCGCCGCTTTCGTTGCACGTTCGATGTTAATGTCTGCGATGATGACCTTGGCACCCTCACGCGCATAGGCTTCTGCGAAGCCAAGGCCAATACCGCGTGCAGCTCCAGTGATGAGGGCAACTTTATCTTTCAGTCTCATAGGAATTCTCCGGGAGAGTTCTTCATCAGTGCAGTGGAAGCGCATCCCGAAAATTCCAATAGGCCTTCGGACACGATGCGCGTTATGAAAATCAGCTCATCAGGCGCTCTAACGATGCGTTTTCTTTTCAGACAACAAAAGCGGATGCCGCTCGCGACGCTCCAGCGCCAGACCATCCGATTTAAAGAGATGTGCGTCTGCGGGGTTAAAGCCCAGATTGGCAGTCTCATGCGTGCGCGCCGTGCTGCTACCACCGGCCTCAGCAACAATCAGATCCTTGGCCGCAGAGTTCTGCACATAAAGATAGGTCTCACCGCCGAGGCGCTCGACTACCATGATTTCTCCGTCCAAAATACCATCAATCGCCGGATGAAGATGTTCAGGACGAACACCAAGAACCAACGAGCCACCGGTATCGACACCTTCTGACTTCACCGGAACAATTATGCTTTTACCATTGCTGAGTTCGACCGTCACACCATCGCTACCTGCGGACTTGACCTTCACGTCGATGAAATTCATCGTCGGAGAGCCAATAAACCCGGCCACAAAACGATTGTTCGGATGATGGTAGAGTTCAAGTGGGGAGCCAACTTGCTCAACCCGGCCGTCCCGAAGCACGACGATCTTATCAGCAAGTGTCATCGCTTCAACCTGATCATGCGTCACATAGATCATGGTTGCGTTCAAACGATCATGCAAGCGCGCAAGCTCGATACGCATCTGCACACGCAATGCTGCATCGAGGTTTGACAAAGGCTCGTCAAAGAGAAAGATTTTCGGTTCACGAACCATGGCGCGGCCGATTGCGACGCGCTGGCGTTGACCACCAGAAAGCTGGCGCGGCTTGCGGTCAAGTAGCTTATCAAGCTGGAGCGTCTTGGCTATCTCCTCAACCTTACGGTCGCGTTCCGTTTTGGACACCCCTGCGAGCTTGAGTGCGAAACCCATATTGTCCCGCACATTCATATGCGGATAGAGAGCGTAGGTCTGGAAAACCATCGCCAGACCGCGTTCGTCGGGTGGCACATCGTTGCACTGTTGCCCGTCAATGGTCAGATCACCACCAGTGATTTCTTCCAATCCTGCAATCATTCGCAGAAGTGTTGATTTTCCTGAGCCGGACGGGCCGACAAAAACAACAAACTCACGGTCTTTGATATTCAGATCAACGCCCTGAATTACATCGACATTGCCGTAAGACTTGGTTGCGTTATGAAAAGAAAGCGTAGCCATGGGGTTCCCTTTACTTCACGGCGCCGAAGGTAAGACCGCGCACCAATTGGCGCTGCGTAATCCAACCAAAGACAAGAATTGGCGCGATGGCGAGCGTGGAAGCCGCCGAGAGTTTTGCCCAGAAAAGACCTTCAGGCGATGAGAACGACGCAATGAAAGCCGTCAAAGGCCCCGCCTGAGAAGCGGTTAGATTGAGACTCCAGAAGGCTTCATTCCAGCACAGAATAATTGAAAGCAGTGCCGTTGACGCAATCCCGGGCAGGCTGAGAGGCAGCAGCAGATAACGGATCTGCTGTCCCACCTTCGCACCATCCATACGGCTTGCCTCAAGGATTTCATGCGGAACTTCCTTGAAGAAGGAATAAAGCATCCAGACAACAATCGGCAGATTGGAAAGCGTGAAGATGATGATTAGCCCGGTGCGGGTGTCAAGCATTCCGCTATCGCGCGCGAGAAGATAAATTGGCACAAGCACACCGACAGCCGGAAGCATCTTGGTTGAAAGCATCCAGAGCAGCAGATCCTTGGTTCGCTTTCCCGGAAAAAACGCCGCCGCATAAGCCGCTGGCACGGCGATGATCAGCGAAAGAATGGTCGCACCGAGGCTTTCAATTACGCTGTTCATTGCGTAGCGGAAGTAATCGGCGCGCTGATTGACTGCCACAAAGTTCTCAAGTGTTGGCGAAAAGAACAGTTTTGGTGGAGCCACTGCATCGATCTCGGTTTTGAATGCGGCCAAGAGCATCCAAAGGATCGGAAAAAACATCAGGAGCGCAACAATCCAGCCAATTATGCCGGCGGAGACTGTGGCTTTGTTAAATTTACGTTTTCTAGCCATGCCAGCCTCTTAGTTATCCAGATTACGCGCAACGGTGCGAATGAGGAAAAAGGCAACTACATTAGCAAGGACAATGGCGATAACGCCAGCGGCCGATGCTCCGCCGATGTCCCATTGCAGAAGCGCTTTAAGATAGATGAAGTAGGTGAGCGTCGTGGTGGCAGTGCCCGGACCGCCAGAGGTTGTGACGAGAATTTCGGCGAAAATCGATAGGAGGAAAATCGTCTCGATCATGATGACAACGGAGATCGGACGCAAAAGATGCGGCAGGATGATGTAATAGAACATCGCTGGGCCTTTCGCGCCGTCAAGACGGGCTGCTTCCATTTGCTCGCGATCAAGAGACTGCATCGCAGTCATCAGAATTAACGTCGCAAAAGGCACCCACTGCCAGGACACGATCATGATTATTGAGGCCATCGGGAACTGCGAAAACCAATCGACAACCGGCAGGCCAAAGCTGCGCGAGATGAAGGCGAAGAAGCCATTCACCGGATGCATCAGAAGGTTTTTCCAGATCAAAGCCGATACGGTCGGCATAACAAAGAACGGCGCGATGACAAGAAGGCGCGCAACGTTCTTGCCGAGAAAATCCTGATCAAAAACAACTGCAAATAGGACACCGAATATAATGGATATAGCCAAAACAGACCCAAGGAGGATCAATGTGTTGGCAATGGCAGACCATAGGCCGGGATCGGAAAGAAGAAACGAGTAATTCGATACACCTGCAAAGCCGGTCACGAACGGATTGATGAGATTGTAATATTGGAACGAGAACCACAGCGTCATTGCCAGTGGAACAATCATCCATAAAAGCAGCACGATAACAGCTGGCGCAAGCAGAGGGCGGGTACGAATACTGCGGCGCGATCTGGATGCAAAACGAGATTTGATACCGACCACGGCGGCATTGTTAGATGGCATAGAATGCTCCTCCCTTCCCGCTCATGCTCTCACTCCACCAAGAGCGGTTACGGTTGAAGCGGCATCGTCAGGCCGCTTTTGTTCTTCCCTCTTGAGAATTTTAGGACGCAGAAGCGCTTCACAATCCTGCTCCAAATGCTCGTGAGCCTGCGAAGATTAGACCTGCTGAATGTTTTGAAGCCAAGCAGCAGGCCCTTTGGTCTGGTATCGGGTTACTTGATGTAACCGGCCTGTGTCATGATCTGCTCTGCTTGACGCTGAGCGCCATCAAGAGCTGCATCAACACTTTGCTGGCCAGCAACCGCCGAGGAAACAGCCTGACCGACAATTGTGCCGATTGCCTGGAATTCAGGGATCGCTACAAACTGGATACCAGTGTAGGGAACCGGGTCCTTGGTCGGCTTTGTCGGATCAGCAGACTCGATTGCCTTGAGAACTGTTTCAGCAAAAGGCGCTGCCTTTTTGTAGTTCTCGTTGGAATAGGTCGACTGACGTGTGCCCGGAGGAACAGCAACCCAGCCTTCCTTCTCGCCAACCAACTCAACATACTTCTTTGAAGTGGCCCACTTGAGGAACGACTTTGCGGCTTCCGCTTTACTAGTCGATGCAGGGATTGCAAGGTTCCAGGACCATGCCCAGGCAGAACCGTTCGGCGTTACGTCAATTGGTGCCTTGGTGAAGGCGACCTTATCCGCAACCTGGCTCTGCGTCTTATCATAGATCCGTCCAGCCGCAGACGTTGCATCAATCCACATTGCGCAATGGCCGGTAGAGAACAATGCCTGATTTTCGTTGAAGCCGTTCGAGGTAATTCCGGGAGGGCCTGCTTCCTTCATCAGATCGACGTAGAAGTTGATTGCCTTCTTCCACTCGTCCGAATTGATCTGCGGTTTCCACTGCTCATCGAACCAGCGACCACCAGAGGTGTTCACAAGCGTACCGAGATAGGCCATGTTCTCGCCCCAGCCCGGCTTGCCGCGCAGGCACAGACCGTACTGTTCTTTCGACTTGTCAGTCAGCTTAGTCGCAAATTCCTTGATCTGTGCATAGGTCGGCTCGTCCGGCATGGTAAGCCCAGCGGCCTCAAACAAATCTTTGCGATAAAGGGTAAACGAGCTTTCTGCGTAGAAAGGCACAGCGTAGAGCTTGTCTTCGACTGTTAGGCCGGCGCGGACAGGCTTGATCAGATCGTCGTAGTCGTAATCGTCGCCCAGATCGCCGACTTCAAGCAGCCATCCGGCCTTGCCCCAGATCGGTGCTTCATAGCCACCGATGGTCATGATGTCGAATTGCCCGCTCTTTGTAGCAATGTCAGTTGTGACGCGTTGGCGAAGAACGTTTTCTTCCAGAACCACCCAGTTTAGCTTGTTGCCGGTTTCCTTTTCCCATTCCGACGAAAGCTTCTGCATTATGATCATGTCGGCATTGTTGACCGTTGCGATGGTCAATTCTTCGGCCGATGCACTGCCTGCAATGATGACGCCACCTGCAACCGATGCAATAAGCCCGGCTATATAAGATTTGTTTCGCATCTCGTCTCCTCCTTTACGAATGCATAGCAAAATTCTTACATGTGTAAAATTTATCGCGCGGGGATCCGTGGCTTGTCAAGCACGGTTTTGGAATTGTGATTTGAAGTGCAAATTTTCCTCTTTTTGAATAATCTTGCTGCAGATTTTTTGACGACCCCCGCCGCCAAATTCCTCCCACATAAATTCTAGCACATCTGTAAATTCACTGCATCTCACAGTGTTAAATCATTTGTTTGCTTGACCTTTCCGTCCACGTTTGACACTTTGAGCCTATCTTGCAGGCAGGAGGACCAATGCAAGATGCCTTAAACTAACTTCTTGATTTTTCTTATCTTTATGCATCATATCCGGCGGTATCATGCGTAGGTGGATGCACTTGATAACGCTTCATTTGGCAAAATGCAGTCCAGTTTGGCATGTAAAAGCTGAATGAGCGCAGGACCGGGAATGATAGACAGGACAAAAGACGTGCGCAAAAATATTCGCACAATGGAGGATTTCTCTGAGTTCGTAGGGCTGTCCCGCCCGACGGTTTCCAAGTATTTCAATGACCCAGGCTCCGTTCGCCCGAAGTCCCGCACACTCATTGAGGCGGCGATTGAGAAGTCTGGTTTCAAGCCAAATCTTTTCGCGATCAACTTAAATAGGCGACGCACGACAATTCTGGGAGTTATCATTCCTAACCAGCTTGATCACTTCTACATGGCCATGACAAAGCGTCTGCAGACGCTTGCGGAACGCCATGGCTATTTTGCAATTGTACTATCGTCCGATGGCAACCCGGAGCTTGAAAAAGCAGCAATTGAGACATTGCGCTCCCTCAATGTCGCTGGAGCCATCATCGCACCTCTCGGCGAAAAATCGCAGCATTCCGCACTTACACGCCTAGCGGAAGATGTGCCGATTGTTTACGTCGACTCTCCGCTCGACAGCACCTCTCCTTTCGTCGGCACTGACAATTCCAAATCGTTTCATCTGATTGTCGACTATCTCTGTCGCTCAGGAAGCGAGCCTTGTTACTTCTCCATGCCAGACGTCAACAACAATGCGATCAAGCGGCAGAAGGCTTATTGCACAGCTATGGAAACACTCGGCTACGATCCTCGGATTGTAGAGCTTGAACAAAGCTGTAGCTGGGATTTCGAGCAATATGCCTTTCAACAGGCTGCGCGTATTTTGCGCGAAAAGGGTCGTTTTCCAACGAGCACAATCCTATGCTCGAATGACCGCATTGCGTTTGGAGTGACATCCGCTCTTTGGCAAGCCGGCCTTAAGGTCGGCCGACTGAATGACTGCGATATTCGAGTTGCCGGTCATGACAACAATCCGCTCTCTGAGTACACCTGTCCGCCCCTCACCACCGTCGCGCAGGATTACAATGAAATCGGGCGTCTGGCGATAGAGCTGTTGTTCCGTACGCTCGGAGAAACAACGGAAAGTGGACATAGCCTGCCGAAAGAAAATCACATTCTGCTCAATGCTGAAATCAAGCTACGTTTGTCGGCCTAAACGTCTGATTTAATTCCAAATTGGAGCGTGAGGTCAAATGCTCGAGCCAAGGCTCAACTCGTATAGTGCTCTTATCCAATCATTACTTGTATGCGACTAACCGAACTTCCTCTATCTTGAACTTGTTTTCTTCGGCAAATGTAGAAAGTTCGGTTGAAAAGAACACCTTCACTTTAACGATACTCAAGCGGAGCGATAAGATCATTCGTTGCTACGAAATCCAGGTCAGCACCGATGGTCGACCTCGTTAGCTTCCTTGTGTCTGCACATGAAAATCTTCAAAATCAAAACATTAAAATAAGTCGAATTCATTGCCTTGCCAAAGGCAGCACCAGCAGCGTGGTAAGGCAGGAATTGGCTCACTGTAATGCCTGCACTCACGAAGACAACGTAATCTGCAACTACATTCCAATGGGCATGCCATTAAATCTTCAGGTTCTCCATCTTACAGGTTGTTCTGACTTACGCTCATCTGAAAGGTCCGAATTCAGAAGCAATCATGGAGAGATGAGTTCATGCTTTGTCGCTGCTAAAGCCAGATTCAGTTCAAAAAAATGGTGGGCAAAGCCCACCATTTTTCATGCAGTCTAAAAGCCTTAATTCAGGCCCAACGTACCACGTAGTGTCGAAAGATCTTCGGCCAGCGTGGTAATCGCGCCAGCCATAACCTTGCGATCTTCCTCAGTCAGCTTGTCGTATAATTCATAACCATCGCCCTTCTTGTATTTCACAAGAATGTCGTTGACGGTTTTGAAATTGGCATCCGACTTCTTCAGAAGCTCAGGATTTTCCTTTTCGATCAGCGGACGGAAGAGTTCGACGATCTTCTGCGAGCCGTCAACATTAGCCTGGAAGTCCCAGATATCTGTGTGGCTGTAGCGATCTTCTTCGCCAGAAATCTTGGTTGCTGCAACTTCTTCCATAAGTGCTGCTGCGCCGCCAACAACCTTTTCAGGTGGGAACGTCATGTCCTTGATGCGCTTTTGTAGCTCGACAACATCTGCGTAGAGCTTGTCAGCATATTTATCGAGTCCTTCGGTCGAATTCTGGGCGAACAAGCCGTATTCGAGGCGATGGAAGCCGGTAAAATCTTCGGACTTTTCGGCATCTTCGTGATCGTCAGCGCGGCTATCGATCGACGCATCGAGGTCCGCAAAAAGCTCTGCGATTGGCTCAATCTTCTCATAGGAAACCCGTGAAGACGGATAAAGCTCTTTCGCCTTATCCAGTTCGCCAGCCTTGATCGCATCGGTGAACGCCTTGGTGTCTTTCACGAGCGTATCGAGATTTTCCTGCACGTAAATCTTGTAATCAGCAATTGGCTGAACGAGATCGAGTGGGGACACTTCGGCTTTTGCGGCACCGAAGCTTAGAGACAGTGCGACGACACAAGCCGACGCGAGCAATGGCAGACGATATTTCATGTTTACCTCTCCGTGGTGATAAGACCTTCACCCACGCGCATTCTGCGGCCCACTCGCCTGCAAAAGAGCGCTTGCGTAAAAGTCATCCTGATCTTTCACGCCGGGTAGCGTGAAGAAATAACCGCCGCCGATTGGCTTGATATACTCTTCCAGAGGCTCGCCATCGAGGCGCTTCTGAACAGTGATAAAGCCCTTTTCCAGATCGGCCTGATAAGCGATGAACAGCAACCCCATGTCGAGCTGGCCGGACTTCGTGACCCCATTGGAATAGTTGAACGGACGGCGCAAAATCAGATGTTGTTCGGCATTGGCATCGCGCGGATTGGCCAGCCGAATATGAGAATCCATTGGCGTAACCTTGCCTTCCGGATCTTTTGAATAGTCAGGTACATCAGCTTCGGTTTTGCCATCGAATGGCGCACCGCTATCCTTGTGACGGCCGAAAATTGTCTGCTGTTCCTGCAGCGGCGTGCGATCCCATCGCTCAACAAAATTTCGGATGATACGCACGGCCATATAATTGCCTTGAGAAGCCCATTCCGGCTCGTCCTTGCCGGGCTGGATCCAGACGATGCGATCCATCAAGGCTTTATCAGCGGCATCAGGATTGGCAGAGCCATCGCGGAAACCGAGGAAGTTACGTGCGCTTTCTTTGGCTTTCGGCGAATGCGGCGGCTGCACCGGCACAGAACCTTCCTGCTTCCAGCGGACCATCAGAAGATCAGGCATGTTCTTCATGATATCGCGCAGTGCATGAATATTCGTGTCTGCGGTATTCGAGCAGATCTGGATTACCAGATCGCCATGGCAGAGATCTTTTTGCAATGCATCATTGGGAAAGCCCGTCATGCGCTGCAATTGCTTTGGCTTGAACGGCTTGAGCCCAAAACGATCATCAAAGAGCGAGCTACCCAGACCCACGGTGATCGTCAGGTTGTCAGGCGTTACAGTCGGCCCAAGAATGCCGGAATCGGATGGCGGAAACTTGGGATCAAGGGCTGGCGGCTCGCCACCCTTCATTAGAAAGGCTGCGCGCTCTGTTAGAATTCTGAACATGCGTTCGAGACCCGCGCGATCCCGCGCCAGAACATCGAAAGAGGCCACGAGACCAGTGGCAGGGCGCGGCGTCACAATGCCGGGCTGATGCACGCCATAAAATGGCTGACTCTCCTGCAGCTTGTCGCTTTCAGGTGCATTGGTCACGCTTTCCGACGAGAGCGCGTTGTTAGACGCGCGCGCGTTGGCCGCCTGCGATACAAGCACGCTCGCGACGCCTGTCGCACCAGCACCGAGCAATAGGGCGCGTCGCGTTGGCGTTGGGTTGCCCGTTACAGAACTATCGTCTTTGAAAAATTTCTTGGTCACTAATCCACTCCAAGTTGATCGCGGAGTTTTGAATACTGTTCGGCGAGAGCAGTGGCGCCGTCCTTGATCTTCGCCTTCTCGTCAGCAGAAAGCGTATCATATGCCTTGCCATTCTGAGCATTTAGCAGCGCCTTTACGACAGACACCTGAGCATCAATCCCTTCAAATGCATCGGGATCGACTTTAACAACGATCGGACGCAATACGTCCGCCGTCTTTGCGGAGCCTTCAACAAGGCCTGCAAATACCTGCAAATCTGTGTGTGCGTAACGATCGTCGCCCACATCAGCGGCGGTAGACGCAAAGCGATTGAGCGCTGACGATGTACCTGCCAGCATCCGGTCAGGCGAAATACGCAACGCGCGGATACGATCTTTCAGACCAGCCGCGTCTAGAACAAGCTTTGTGGCGACCGGCTGCAAGCCATCCAGCGACTTTTGTTCAAACAGCCCATACTCAATGCGATGCAGACCACCGAAGGCAGGGTCCTGCTCACGCTTTTCAAAGAAATCGGCGCGTGCGTTGATCGCTGTATCAAGATCAGAGAAAGCTTCTGAAACGGGGGCAATACGCGCATAAGCTTCGCGCGCCGGTGCATAAGCAGCCTGTGCAGCTGCGATATTGCCGCTTGAAACGGCATCCGAAAGTGTTGCAACAGCCTTCTGGAACTCAGCGACTTCGGTCGCGAGATAAATCTGATATTCAGCCAACGCGCCAAGGAAAGCGGTCAGCGGCATCTTACCCTTTTCGGCTTCACTGCTTGCCGATGCCGTCACAATCAGCTTTCCGCGCGGGTTGGAAAGAAGGCCGCAAGTAATCTGGTATTCGCCCGGCGAAAGCTTGGCGGAAAGTGTCTGCTTGAAGCCCGGTGCGATATTCTCGCGCTCTTCGAGAACCATCACGCCGTCGAGAATTTCCCACTCAACCGAGCGGTCAGAATTGTTGACGATTTCAAAAACCGTGCGCCCAGCCGGAACAGTCAGTTCATTTGGATCGCAGCTTTTCGCGTTGACCACAATCTGCACTTTGCCATCACCATCTGCATGGCGCGATTTATCTGAAACGCGCGAGGCGTAATAGAAAGCAGCGCCTGCCGCCAGCACCAGCAGAATGGCCAGCACCAGAACCCCTCGCACGAGATTGCGGGAGAATGGTGCAACAGGTTTTGGGCTTTGCGGCTTAGTCATGGAAAATCTCTTCGATTAAACTGTGTGCTTCGCGGCTGCGCTCTGCGCAGGTGCGGAAGACGGCATCAGGAAAATAATGAGCGCAGGCACGAGGAAGCCGAGATAGGCGACTACTTCACTGATCGTGGGCGTCGCGATATAGCCGAAGATACCAGCCAGAACCGAGCCAAGCGTGCTGTCGAGCGGCAGGATTTCGCTTGTGTCGAACACGACCGTCTGGAAGTGATTCCAGACGCCAGCCTCATGCAGCGCCATCACCGAATTTGCGAGAATGCCCGCTGCGATAATTAGGATGAAAACACCCGTCCAGCGGAAGAAGCGGCGCAGATTGAGTTTCAGGCCACCACGATAGATGCCGTAACCAACCAAAGCGGCAAGCAGAACACCCAGCAATGCACCAAGCGGTGCAGCGCCACCCTCGCTCTGCTGGAATGCGGCGAGCAGGAAGAAGACCGACTCAAGCCCCTCACGGGCCACAGCAAAGAACACCATCAAGATGAGGCCGAAGCCCTTATGCGTGGGCGTTTCAAATGCCGCATCGATGGAATGATGCAGTTCCGCTTTGATGGAACGGGCAGCCTTACGCATCCAGAAAACCATGGACGTCAGCACGAAAACGGCTATGAGCCCGATAATGGCCTCGAAAAGCTCCTGCGCCTTTTGCGGGAATTCTGCGCTTACGAGCTGAAGGATTGCGCCAACTGCCAGCGACATCGCCAAGGCCAGCAGAACACCGATCCAAACAACCGGCATCCAGGCGCTGCGTCCGGTCTGGTGCAGATAGCTCGCGATAATGCCAACGATTAGCGCAGCTTCCACGCCTTCGCGGAACATGATGAGAAATGGTACGAGCATTCGATTTCATCCAAAAGGCGGAGTGATCAATCCGCCCCTTGATTGACACTCTTCACAACCGGCGCAAGCCTTCGTCTATTGGTCATCTTTCTATATCTACGCGCGCACCACTGCAAGCCAAATGAAGTTGACCACCATGGGAATGTTTTAGAATTATTCTAACTATTTCAGAAACTTACAACGATGCAAATTGGCTATCCCTGATGAGTCGCAAGTTTTATGGAGGTGCAGTAAGCCTTTGAAAAGGCTTCATAGTGAAGCCTCTTCACGTATTGAATTGCGGCTATCAAGCCTCGGCTGCCGTCCGAAATGCCATCGAATTACCGTTCAATGTTTCCGGGCAATCCCGCTTTGCCTGCTTCCGAGGGGTTTAGCCTCACATAGTCAGCCTTCAAATCTTCAGAGGTTTTGCGGCTTCCATCGTGGCTCCAGCCGGGCGGCGCAATCATATACATCAGCCGCTGACGAAAACTGAGACCGGATGAGAACACGTCTTTGAACATGCCAACCCATTCATGGAACGCCACGCGCACAGGATTGAATGTGCCGACATTCTTAACAATGCCGTATCGCGGCATATCTTCGGGCAATTCTTCAACAAAAGTGCCGAACATGCGATCCCAGATAATCAGCGTGCCTGCATAATTGGCATCGAGATAACGCGGATTGGTCGCGTGATGGACACGGTGATGCGAAGGCGTATTGAAGATAAACTCGATAGGCTTCGGCAGTTTGTCGATGGCTTCGGTGTGAATCCAGAACTGATAAATCAGATTGAAGCCATAAACGAAGGCAATCACCGCCGGATGAAATCCGAGCAAAACCAACGGCACCTGCAGCACGAACATCCCGGTCATCTGGCCGGTCCATGACTGCCGCAAAGCGGTTGTGAGGTTATAGTGCTGGCTGGAATGATGGTTGACGTGCTCCGCCCAAACCCAGCGAACGCGATGCGCAATCCGGTGATACCAATAATAGCGCAGATCATCGAAGATGAAGGCTATTACAAACACCCACCAATGCAGCCCAAGATCGAAAAAGCGGAACTGCCAAATCCAAAGCAGCGCCGTCACTGAAACGAAGCCGAGCAGCAGCCCCGCCGCGACATTGCCTGCTCCCATCAGCAGACTTGTGAAAGCATCACGCGTTTCAAATTCGCCTTTGCGCTGCCAGTAGCGGATTGCCACCAGTTCAATCAAAATTCCCAGCACATAAAGCGGAATTGCAACACGCGTCACATCGAAGAATACCGGATTACTGCCCATTTCGGCCCCTCTCCCCATCTGAGCCTGAAAGCCAGTCTATCACTCTTTGTCGATCTGCGGCATCGCTGAAAAGAAGCCTTGCCTTGGGCCAGGTAAAGTCCTTCATGTGCAATATCAGTTCGGCGCTACCCTTCTCCTCAAGGGCAAGCACATCTGATGCTGCCACACATCGCGTAAGAAACCGATCGCCAACACCGTGAACTATCCCCGTTTCGACCTCCCTCAGCGGGAAAAACGCTGTGCGACGATCGTCCGTATAACAGATCTCACTGATTGGGATTTCCGGATAGTCGATATGAAAGCGCGCTTTGACGATTTCGTCGCTCGCAAGAATGCTGCGCTTTAAACCTCCACCCAGAAAATGAATTGCCAATACGCCGAAGCCTATCCCGGCGATAACCATAAGTAGAAGCACCCGCAAATCCATGAACTCTCCCGTTCGCAGCGATGCCAGTATGTTCCCACAAACATCCTAGCCATCAGCCAGAGCGAATACATCCCAAAACTTTGGGGGACCGATTTACGAGTCGCACCTGACCCGGCATTGCAACAAGAGATTGTTTCGATTTGGAGCACTCTGAATACTCGGACGGAAACAAATATTGACCAATAAGCTTCCGGAAGCAGTCAAAATTCCGAAAAGTTTCAGAATTTTCCGAAATGGTCAAAAATTTCGCGTTTCAGGGGTTGAAGAATGGTTGCAACCGGTCCATATGACAGGTGCTTACCGCTTGCGCCTCCTCCCATTGCGCGCGGTAAGTGTTCCCCTCTGGAGGTTTGCCTTTATGGCACCTTCATAACTTAGCCGGACTTTTTAGTCCGGCTCTTTTTTTGCCTAAATTTCAGGAAGTTAGAACTAAAATAAAAAGCGCCGCGTTACCGCAGCGCTTCCAAAAACAATGCCTTTTTTCTCGCCGGAAATGACTGTCAAAGAACATGGTTCTCATCCTCTTTCCGGCTGTAAAAACGCATTCCAAGTTCTTTCGCCGACAAACAAAATCTCCGTCCGAACGTGGTAATTTTATTTCT
This sequence comes from Ochrobactrum sp. BTU1, assembly GCA_018798825.1. Classification (NCBI taxonomy): domain Bacteria; kingdom Pseudomonadati; phylum Pseudomonadota; class Alphaproteobacteria; order Hyphomicrobiales; family Brucellaceae; genus Ochrobactrum; species Ochrobactrum sp. BTU1. The sequence continues at coordinate 956,577 of CP076355.1, forward strand.
GTCGGAGCGATAGAGTACCGCTCCGACCTGTCGCTTTACAAAGCGTTAAAACACGACCGATGAGCGGTATCAGCCGTAAGATGCAACCGGCGGGCAAGAACAGATGAGATTTCTGTCGCCACCCACATTGTCGATGCGGCTGACAGGCGGCCAGTACTTCGCCGTCGTATCAAAATCACCACTCAACGCGCTTCCCGGAAACACTGCTTCCTCACGGGTGTAAGGATGTGTCCATTCCGTTGCCAGCGTATCGCCTGCCGTGTGCGGTGCATTGGCAAGCGGATTGTCATCCGCAGGCCAGACACCATCGGCAACCTTCTTTGCTTCGCCTGCAATGGCAATCATTGCATCGCAAAGACGATCGATTTCCGACTTCGGCTCAGACTCGGTTGGCTCAATCATCAGCGTTCCGGCAACCGGCCATGACATGGTCGGTGCATGGAAACCATAGTCGATGAGGCGCTTGGCCACATCTTCCACGGTGATGCCTGCGCTATCCTTGAGAACACGCGTATCCACGATGCACTCATGCGCCACACGATCATGTGCGCCGGTGTAAAGGATCGGATAAGCGTCCTTAAGGCGATGCGCGATGTAGTTGGCGTTGAGGATTGCAGCCTCGGTTGCCTTCTTGAGACCCGCGCCGCCCATCATGCGGATATACATCCACGTAATGACCAGAATCGATGCACTGCCAAACGGTGCTGCGGAAACAGCATGCTTGGAACCGAGATCAACATGGCCTGGCAAGTAAGGCACCAGATGCTTGGCCACACCAATAGGACCAACACCCGGACCACCGCCGCCATGCGGAATGCAGAAGGTCTTGTGCAGGTTCATGTGGCAAACGTCAGCGCCAATATCGCAAGGACGAGCAAGGCCGACGAGCGCATTGAGGTTTGCGCCGTCGAAATAGACCTGACCGCCATTATCATGGACGATTTCGCAGAAAGCCTTGATGCCTTCTTCGAACACGCCATAGGTCGACGGATAGGTAATCATGAACGCCGCAAGATTGTCGCGATGCTTCTCAGCTTTGGCTTTCAGATCATCAATGTCGATATCGCCATCCGGACGGCAATTGACGACGACAACGCTCATGCCAGCCATCGACGCACTGGCAGGATTGGTGCCATGTGCAGACGATGGGATCAGGCAGATGTTGCGATGACCTTCGCCGCGTGACTGGTGATAGTGACGGATTGCGAGAAGACCCGCATATTCGCCCTGACTACCAGCATTTGGCTGCAGCGATACGCCTGCAAAGCCGGTGATTTCGCAAAGCCATGCTTCGACGTCCGAGGTCATCTTGGCATAGCCGGTTGTCTGTGCGGCAGGCGCGAACGGATGCAGATTGGCAACCGTGTTCCAGCTCACCGGCATCATTTCTGCTGCCGCATTAAGCTTCATTGTGCACGAGCCAAGCGGGATCATCGCACGATCAAGCGCCAGATCCTTGTCCGCCAGACGACGCAGGAAGCGCATCATCTCGGTTTCCGAACGGTGCGAGTGGAACACATCCTGTGTCAGGAAGCCTTCACCACGTCCTTTGGATGGCGTCAGCAGATCGTCGTTACCGACTGGCTTTGCGCCAAACAGAACGGCGAGTGCTGCAAGATCGTCTTCGCTCGAGGTCTCGTCAAAGGTGACGCCAACCGTATCCGCGTCAATGATGCGGATGAGACGACCGCCCTTGTCAGCTTCGTCAGCAATGGCCTGCGCCTTGCCGGAAACCTTGACGCTTACGGTATCGAACAGGCTATCGCCCGCGATTTCGACGCCAGCAGCCTTGAGGCCCGTTGCGAAGCGAGACGCAAGACCGGCAACGCGCGTTGCAATGGCCTGAAGGCCAGCAGGACCATGCCAGATGGCAAAAGATGCAGCCATATTGGCAAGCAAGGCCTGCGCGGTACAGATATTGGAAGTCGCTTTGTCGCGGCGGATATGCTGCTCACGCGTCTGAAGCGCTAGACGATAAGCGGCACGGCCATGCGCATCGACCGACTGACCAACGATACGACCCGGAATGATACGCGTCAGAGGCTCAGATACTGCGAGATATGCAGCATGTGGACCACCAAAGCCCATTGGAACGCCATAGCGCTGCATAGAGCCGACAGCCATGTCAGCGCCCCACTTGGCGGGCGCTTCCAGAATGGTCAGCGCCAGCGGATCGGCAACAGCGATAACCAAAGCGCCCTTGGCCTTGGCACTGGCGATGACAGCGGTGAAGTCGCCATAAACGCCGCGTGTATCCGGCCATGGAACGATGACGGCAGCTGTGTTGTCGTCAACCGCACTTCCGGCTTCAACCTGCCAGCCAAGCGGCTCTGCGCGGGTGTTGATCACATCCACGCTCTGCGGATGCAGATCGCCTGCAAGCAGAATGCGCGAGCGCTTGTCGCGGTGATGACGAACAGCAACGCCCACAGCTTCAGCAACAGCGGTTGCTTCATCCAGCAGCGATGCGCAGGCAACCGGCAGACCGGAAAGCTCGGCAACGAGCGTCTGGAAATGGAACAGAAGCTCCAGACGGCCCTGGCTGATTTCCGACTGGTAAGGCGTGTAAGCGGTGTACCAAGCCGGATTTTCAAACAGGTTGCGCTGAATGACAGGTGGCGTCTGCACACCATGATAGCCCGCACCGATGAAGCTCTTCTTCACCACATTGCGGCCCATGATTTCATTGAGCTCGGCAAGGGCTGCGTGTTCGCTCAAAGCCGCTGGCAGATCAAGCGCGCGGTTCAAGCGGATGGATGCCGGAACAGCCTGCGTGATCAGTGTTTCCATGGAAGGAAGACCGAGCGCTGCAAGCATTGCGCGCTCGTCTTCTACGCGTGGCCCGATATGACGGGCAACAAAGGGGAGAACCTGTTGCGTCATCTTTTTATCCTACAAGTTTGTCGTAACCAGCCTTGTCGAGAAGTCCCGAAAGCTGGCTTTCATCGGAAAGCTTGAGCTTGAACAGCCAGCCTTCGCCTTCTGCAGCCTGATTAATGAGAGCTGGATCGCTGGAAACGGCGTCGTTAACTTCAACCACTTCGCCATCGACTGGAGCATAAACGTCGGAAGCGGCTTTGACCGATTCAACAACGACGATGCCTTCGCCCTTGGAAACGGTGCGACCGACTTCCGGCAGATCTACGAATACGAGGTCGCCCAGCTGCTCCTGTGCGTGGATCGTGATGCCGACAGTGGCAACGCCACCTTCGACGCTGATCCACTCATGATCTTCGGTGAACAGGATATTGGCCATGGAAATCATCCTTTGCGATAGCGATGCGGTGTGAAGGGAAGTGCATGAACATCAACGGGAACCTTGTTGCCGCGGACCTCTGCGAAAATGCGGGTGCCTGGGCTTGCGAGGCTTGCCTCGACATAACCCATTGCAACCGGGAAACCTGCGGACGGACCAAAACCGCCCGATGTGACGGTGCCGATCTGAAAACCGGATTCGTCGAAAAGTTCTGCGCCGCCACGCACTGGCTGCCGGCCTTCCGGCTTAAGGCCAACGCGCTTGGCGGTTGCACCCTTGGCAATCGCATCCAGAACGGCCTTGGCGCCATTGAAGGCAGCCTTTTCACGCACTGACTTGGTGATTGCCCATGTGAGACCGGCTGAGACCGGATCGGTTTCCGGCGTAATATCCTGACCGTGCAGGCATAGACCCGCTTCAAGGCGCAGGCTATCGCGGGCAGCAAGACCGATCCATTCGACGCGTTCGTCGGCCAGAAGCTTGATTGCAAGCATGCGCGCCTCATCGGCAGGCAACCCAATTTCAAAACCATCTTCGCCGGTATAGCCCGAACGGGTCATAAACCAGTTGGGATTAGGTTCAAAGCCGCTCATAAAGCCGAGCTCTGCACCTTTAAGACCCGCATCGGTAATGACGCTTTCAGCTTCCGGCCCCTGAATGGCCAAGAAAACGCGGTCCAGTGGATTTACCGACGCATCCTTGCCAGATGCTGCTTCATTGAGGTGCTCAATATCGGCATCGGCGTTGCCCGCATTGGCAACGACCATGAAACGGTCTTCGCCAAGGCGCGTGACAATCAGATCATCAAGAACGCCGCCTTGGTCATTGAGAAAGAAAGTATATTTCGACTGGCCGGTTTTCAGAACTGAAGGATCAAGCGGACAGGTTTCGCTCAAAAGTGCGATTGCATCCGCTCCCGAAACTTCAATCAGCTTCATATGAGAAATATCGAAAAGGCCGACATGCTCGCGCGTGTGAAGATGTTCCTTCATAACGCCAAGCGGATAGGTAATCGGCATGTTCCAGCCAGCAAAACCGCCAAAGCGTGCGCCAGCTTCCTCATGCAGATCCTGCAAAGGCAGGGTATTCAAGTGTGCGGTATCGCCCATAACAACTCCAGAGTCGCACGTATGCCTCCGCGAAATGCGGTTGCTTCGTGCCCCTCTGTCTCAAGCCTGAGAGACTCGCATAGCTATAATGCTATACTTACACCTTCGGCGCAGGGTTTCCCCCGACTTTCCAGAGTTGCCTTACCCGTCTGCGGTTCCTTGTACCTGAGAGATTTCGGGCGATTTCCCCTTCGGTGGCTAACTTGCGTCAGCTCTCTCCCGCAGACAAACAGTGACAGAACATTCTCGTAAAACGCAACGCTCCATCACACGACATAAGTCACTTAGCTTAAACCGCTTCTGGTGTCATGTATAATTATTGTCACGAGACGACAATTCCCGTGGTTTTTGCGACAAAAATCGATCTTTCCCGCAAGCACAAAAGAACCCTCTAAGGAAGCCTCTTATATTAGTGAATACCGCTGGACGTTTACGATCCATTAAGGATTATGGCCATTAAAGGCGCTCAAACTGGTGATTTGGGCAGTCGGTATGATGATTGTGATTATAAAATGACCAAGCTGCGCAAAAGCCATGCAATCGACAAGCTAAATTGCACAGCAGCTATGCAAATCTGTCTCTCCACTTCCGAAATCATCGAGCCTATATGCTGTTCGCAACACAGAGAGATAAGATTTTACTAGGTGAGAGAAATGAACCTGATCCGCTCGTACAACAACTGGCGCCGCTACCGTAACACGGTAAATGAACTGAGCCGCCTGAGCCCACGCGAACTGAACGACCTTGGCATTCTTGCTTCGGAAATCCCGTTCGTTGCACGCAAGGCAGCTGCTCGCTAATAGCGCCTCGAAAGGCACCCGCCTTTTTCTGGACCGCGACCCTTTAAACCGCGCGGTCCTCACAGTTTCCAAGGTTTTTTCCGGGGCGTTTTCCTCCCATTCCCCCGGTGACCGCAAGACCGGAACTTCTCCTCCCAAGCCGGTCTTACCCTAAATGACACCCGCCGCTCCTCCCGCGGCGGGTGTTGTTTTTTTAACAACGGCTCCTGTTAAGACTAAATCGTTGGAACCGCTGTAAGTATTTGTTTTTACGCATTACCCTATGCAAAACCGTTTCGCACTTTTCCTGAAAATGCTTTATGCAGCCTCCTGTATCGCAAGCGCCGACTTTTCGCGACCCATACGATCCAGTGCGATAGAGATTGCAAACACGACAAGACCGGCAACTGCCAGAAGCGCACCGACCGTTCCGGTTGAAGTCCAGCCAAATCCCCATGCAACCGCCAAACCACCCAGCGACGCGCCAATCGCATTGGCAAGATTGAGTGCTGAATGATTAAGCGCTGCTGCCAATGTCTGCGCATCCGCCGCAACATCCATAAGGCGTGTCTGCAATGCCGGAACGAGCGCAAAGCCACCGCCAACCAGCAATATGTTTAAAAATGCTGTGGCCGGATGCTGCATCAAAAATGGAAATGCCAGCATGACGGCCATGTCGTAGAGCAGCACCATTCCAACAGTGCCCATCACAGTGCGGTCAGTCAGCTTTGAACCGACGATGTTGCCAAGCACCATACCAAGCCCGAATGTGGCAAAGACAAGTGGCATCCATTTCACGTCAACATGCGAAACTTCTGTCACGGTAGCAGCCACATAGGTGAAGACGGAGAACAGTCCGCCGGTGCCAATCGCGCCTATTCCTAGCGTCAGCCAGACCTGCTTGCGACGGAAGGCACCAAGCTCACGCAGCGGAGAAGCACCTTCGTCTGCAGGCTGCTTGGGCACATATATCATAACCAATACCATCGTGAGGATAGCGATCAGGCCAACAGCTGCAAACATTGCACGCCAACCGGCCACTTGTCCGAGCCATGTCGCCAAAGGCGTTCCGCACAATGTTGCAACGGTCAGCCCCATCATCACGCGGCCAACGGCTTGCGCACGCTTTCCGGGCGCCGCCATGGAAGCAGCCACCAGTGAAGCAACACCAAAGTAAGCGCCATGCGGAAAGCCCGCAACAAAACGCATGATATAAAGACCAGTGTAGTGTTGCATGAAGGCACTGGCCAGATTGCCGAAAGCGAACAATCCCATGAAAAGAAAGAGCAATTTGCGGCGATCAAGCTTAGCACCAATCACGGCAAGCACAGGCGCACCGATCAACACGCCTAATGCATAAGAACTAATCAGATGACCCGCCGAGGGCATATCGACCTGAAGATCGCGCGCGATATCCGGCAAAAGTGCCATGATCGCAAATTCGCCTGTTCCGATACCGAAGCCGCCAATCGCGAGTGCGAGTTCCGCCAGTCGCGCAGGCGAACGTGACGAAGTTTCCGGCAACGAAGCCGAAGTCTGAGTATTTGACATGAATTTGCCTGAAGAGAATGGAGGATATCGGAAAACCCTACCACTCCTTTCCGGCAAAGGCGATACGCTTTATCTTGATCAGCGGATGGGAAATCGCTGCCTACTTAGCCGCCACAACCTCGATTTCGACCTTGAATTCCTCCCGCGTAAAGCCGGAGACGATCATCAGTGTTGAAGCTGGTGCAGGCAGCGGAAACAGGCGATCGCGCACATCCATATAGGGGCGCATATAAGCGCGATCCGTCACATAGGCGTTGATACGAACAACATCGGAAAGTTCCATACCGCCATCGCGCAGAATGCGACCGATGTTTTCAAAGCAAAGCTCCGCCTGCGCGCCTGCCTCTTCCGGCACCGATCCATCTGGCGCAATGCCAAGCTGGCCGGAGCAGAATATCAACTCGGCGCCCGCACCCACCTTCACGCCATGACTATAGGCGGCAAAGGGAGCAGCCATATTGGCTGGCAGCAAATGTTTCAAAACAGTCATTTTATGTCCTCAGGCTTTTGGTGCAGATGCCAGCAATTCTTTGAGGCGTGGAGCACCCGCTGCAACATCGTCTTCGGTGGGATGGATACCTGCGGCAAGCAGCCGCCGGGCAATCATGTGATCAGCCGGACGGTTGATGGAATCGACCGCAACCAACTTTTCGCCCGCAAAATGAAACACGGAGAATGCATTATCTTCGAAGTTGCCTGACAGAATATGACGGTCGGCATCGAACGACAGCCCAGCGGTCTGCAACTTCATGTCGCCCTGATCCGACCAAAACCACGCCACATCACGAAACGGAGTACCGCGCCCGACAATCGAGCGCGCAACATGCTTGGCCTGATCGGTTGCATTCTGCACCGATTCCAGTCGTACGCGACGACCTGCATGGAAATGGTCATAGCTCACGCAGTCGCCAATCGCATAAACATGCTCACTCGACGCACGCATATGCTCATTCACCACGATACCATTATCGACAACAAGTCCGGCTTCGATCGCTAGCTCGACATTTGGGACAGCGCCCGTCCCCAGCACCACCATATCAGCTGGGAAAAACGTGCCATTGGCCGCTTTTACACCTGCCACTCGGCCGCCTTCGCCTTCAATTGCCTCAACGCCAACGCCCGTCAGAAGCCTAATATCCGACGCCCGGCTGCGTGTTTCAACATGTGCCGAAATAAGTGTGGCAACCGAACGCCCCAGAACGCGAGGAGCTGCTTCGATCACAACGGTCTTTTTGCCAAGTGCTACTGCACTATGCGCCATTTCAAGACCTATAAAGCCGCCACCGATTATCACCACGTTTTCAACGCGTGGCATCATATCTGCAATGCGGCGCGCATCACCCAAACGGCGCAACGTGAAAACGCCATCGAGACCAACACCTCGCATGTCAGGAATGCGTGCGCGGGCACCGGTCGCAAAAACCAGCTCCGACCAGTTTAGCACCACGCCATTATCAAGCGTGACTGTCTTGTCAGTCAGAGACACATGCTCAACTGTGTGCCCGAATAGCATCTCAATATTATTATCGCGATAGGTGCTTTCCGGACGCAGCACAAGAATCCCGCCTTCGGGTGCCTTCAGATAAGATTTGGAAAGCGGCGGCTTATGATAGGGAATATCCTGCTCATCATTGATAAGGACGATCTCACCCGAATAGCCTTCCTGTCTCAGACTGATTGCTGCCTGCGAACCTGCATGTCCAGCGCCAATAATAATGCATCTGTTTTCCATAGGATCTCCGGAATTTTCCCGCGCATCATAATCATGAGACAGGCGGTCGCGTGGCGAATTCGTCACGGATTCACACCTTAATTGCATGCCTCCTCATTTTTTTAAACATTTAGTTTGACCGATCGGTCAGATTGTTTAGTAAGTTTTTTGCTTCAGCACGCAGCCTACCCCCAGCAGCCAGCCAGGAGCCTCCACTTGAAACGATATTGGTCAGAATATACGAGCGAGGCATTCTCCCGCCTGGAGCGCGATAAAATCGTAGCAGTTCTGCCCGTTGGCGCGATCGAACAGCACGGACCACATCTGCCTCTGGCAGTGGATGCAGCTATTGTGGACGGTATGGTGAAAGAAACAATCGCCCTCCTTCCCGATGAAAGCAAAGTGCTGTTCCTGCCAACGCAAGCTATCGGCAAAAGCAACGAGCACAGCCTTTATCCCGGCACACTGACATTCTCGGCAGAAACGCTCATTCGCATGTGGTGTGAAATTGGCGCCTGCGTTGCTGCAAGCGGCGTTCGCAAAATGGCGCTGCTGAACAGCCATGGCGGCCAGATCACGGTGATGGACATTGTGGCGCGCGAATTGCGTATCAAACACAATATGATGGTTTTCAGCGTCAACTGGTTTGGCCTCGGAATGCCTGAAGGCGTTTATAGCGAGCACGATCTCAAGCACGGCATTCATGCCGGCGACATGGAAACCTCTGTCATGCTCGAATTCCACCCGGATCTGGTGGATATGTCGAAGGCGCAGAATTTCCGCACACTAACCGAAACATTTGCTTCTGATTACAAGCATCTTTCGCTGAGCGGTGGCGCAAAGCCAGCATGGCAGGTGCAGGACATCAACGCTCACGGCGCTGCTGGCGACGCATCGATTGCCACCGCTAAAAAAGGCCGCAAGACCATCGACTTTGCTGCCGAGCGCCTGGTCGAGGTGCTGACCGAGATCGAACGAGCGCCACTCTCGTGGCTCGATAATCAACCTGCCTGGTAAGGACGATGAGCGTGGCCCCCAACTCGCAAACCCCATCTTCCCTGATCGATATCAACGGCGTCTATAAGCAATATGGAACAGGCGTCATTGCGGTCAGTGATATGTCGCTCAAGATCGAACAAGGTCAGTTCGTAAGCTTCCTCGGCCCGTCAGGTTGCGGCAAGAGTACAGCACTTCGCATGATTGCAGGCCTTGAATCCATTTCGGCAGGCAACATTCACGTCAATGGCCATGCACCGGGCAAAGGCCCCATTGGTGCGCAGGACATCGGCTTTGTGTTTCAGGAGCCTACCTTGATGCCGTGGGCCAGCGTTTTCGACAATGTCTATTTGCCGCTCCGTCTTTCTGGCATTTCGCGCAAGGAGGCCTCGCTGCGCGTGGAAGAAGTGCTGACGCAGGTCGGCCTCTCCCGCTTCGCCAACGCCTTTCCGCGCGAACTTTCGGGCGGCATGAAAATGCGCGTTTCTATTGCCCGCGCACTGGTCACGCGTCCGCGTCTGCTGTTGATGGATGAGCCTTTTGCGGCGCTCGATGAAATGACGCGTTTCAAACTCAACAATGATGTTTTGCGGCTATGGCAGGAACACGGCCTGACCGTGGTCTTCGTCACGCACAGCGTTTATGAGTCCGTCTATCTCTCAAACCGCGTCATCGTCATGGCCGCACGCCCCGGACGCGTCGTTGCCGATATTGCTATTGAAGGCAGCTATCCGCGCGCTGAAAACTTCCGCACCACGGAAGCTTACGCAAAGGATTGCGCGCGCGTTTCCGATGCACTCACCGCAACGCTTTCGTCGCAAGACATCGACCATTAAGGACAGGGATCATGCAAAACCAAACGCCTGTTCTGAATTCCGAACAACACCGCCTGGCCCGCAGAGACCGCAACTTGCGCATCATCATGCCAACGCTTGCGATCATCATCGCACTCGGCATTTGGGAAGGTCTGGTGCGCTATTATAATGTACCGCATTATTTGATCCCAGCTCCATCGCTCATCGGCGAAACGCTAATTAAAGACGGGCCATCGCTGATGACTTCGATGTGGTTCACGGTCAAGCTCACGCTGATTTCGTTACTCTGCGCGATTATCGGCGGCGTTCTGCTTGGCATGATCTTCGCGCTGTCCCGACCGATTGAAATGGCCTTCTTTCCGTTTGCCGTCATTCTTCAGGTAACACCGGTCATTGCCATTGCACCGCTGATCCTGATCTATGTGCGCGATACGTTTTCAGCCCTGCTGATCTGCGCATGGATCGTGGCCTTCTTCCCGATCCTGTCAAACACGGTTATCGGCCTGCGTAGCGCCGATCATAATTTACGCGATCTGTTCAAGCTCTATCGTGCCTCGCCGTGGCAGCGTCTGCGCTATCTGCTTGCACCAAGCGCCCTGCCTTATTTCATGGCAGCGCTCAAGATCGCTGGTGGGCTCTCGCTGATCGGTGCTGTGGTGGCAGAATTTGTTGCTGGCAGTGCTGGCCAAAGCACTGGCCTGGCCTCGCGTATTCTGGAATCGAGCTTCCGCAATGAAATCCCGCGCATGTTTGCTGCACTGTTCCTCGTTTCGCTGCTTGGTATTGTGATTTTCCTGATCACAAGCTGGCTGTCGCGCCTTGTGCTCGGACGCTGGCATGAAAGCGAGATCCGTCGTGAACGATAAGATTGGAAACGCTGATTTACTCAAAGGCGTCGTGATTGCAGGTCGCAGCGGATACTATGATATCAGCACCGATAGCGGACGCATTGCTTCACTGACGCCTTCGCAAGCAAAAGGCGGCGGCTTTATCACACCGCTTCTCGCTGATGTGCATGTGCATCTCGACAAGACATTCACCATCGGTCGCATTGCCGAGCGTGGCAGCGCCAAAGTTGAGTGTCTGTTCGATGCGATTGATCTGATGAATATCGACCGTGAGAGCTGGAACGCCGACGATATTCACGCCCGCGCCACACGTGGTCTTGAAGCAGCTTATGCGCAAGGCGTTGGTGCCATGCGAACTCATGTCGATTGGACCACACCTGATGTACCGACCGCCTGGCCGGTGCTGAACGAGCTGCGTCAGGAATGGCAAGACCGCATCGATTTTGAACTTGCAGCGCTTATCCATGGCGATATCGTGCTTGATAGCGCTGCTGCAATTGCCCAGCGCGTGGCAAAAGACGGCGGCGTTCTTGGCGCTTTCTTCTATCGCAATGCTGATCTTGACGCCAAAATCGAACATATGTTTCGTCTTGCCGTACAGCATGGTCTCAAGCTCGACTTTCACGTCGATGAAGGGCTTGAATTGGAAGCTGATGGATTCTCGCTGATTGTCGCTGCAACCAAGCGTCACAATATGGGACGCCGCGTTCTTTGCGGTCATGCCTGTTCGCTTTCGCTGCGTTCACCCGAGGAACTAAGCCGCATTCTTGATGCCGCTGCGGAAGCTGGAACAGCGCTTGTATCTCTGCCGACATCCAATCTCTATCTGCAAGACAGGCTAGGCGGAAAATCGCCGCGTCTTCGCGGTGTAGCACCATTGAAAGAAGCACGTCGTGCAGGCATTGACGCCATGCTTGGCTCCGACAACGTGTGCGACGCTTTCTATCCCTATGGCGATTATGATCCGCTTTCGGTTCTTCGCCTCGCAGCCCCGGTCTGCCACCTTGAGCCGGATGAATGGCTCGACAGCATCACCACCCTGTCCGCGCGTTTCATCGGAAGTGACCGCGTACAGGCACTGAACGAAGGCGGGAATGCGAATTTTATCTGGCATGACGCCACAGATATCAACGACCTCATCAGCCGTCCGCAGGCGCGTCGCGTCATCTGGCGCGATGGCAAAAAAACAAATCGGAGAACCCCATGAATTCTGCCGCACCACAGCGCGTCTATGACTGGGCCGCCTTTCGCGCCGATATCGAAGGTATCCGCATTTATGACGACCCCAAGCAGGTCGAACTGCGGTCCCGCGATTATTTCTGGTATAGCCCGATCCTGACTGAAGACATCGGCCATTATTTGGGCGATCTCGTCGTCATCCCGAAAGATCAGGATGAAGTGCGCCGCGTTGCAGCAGCAGCAGCAAAGCTTCGCATTCCGATAACTGTTCGCGGTGGCGGAACCGGCAATTATGGTCAGTGCGTTCCGCTCGAAGGCGGTGTCATTCTCGATATGACAAAGATCGACCGCATCATCGCAATCGAACCGGGTAAAGTTCGCGTTGAAGGCGGCGCACGTATTTCGCGCCTCGACGATGCTGTGCGCGAAAAGGGCCAGGAACTGTTGATGTATCCGTCGACCCGCCGCATCGCCACCATTGGCGGCTTTTTCTCAGGCGGTTCGGGCGGCATCGGTTCTCTGCGCCACGGCATGTTGCGTGACGATGGCAATGTCTATTCGGTCAAGGTTCTAACCGTTGAGCCAGAGCCTAAAATCATTGAGCTGACAGGCCGCGACATCCATAAGGTGCAGCATGCCTATGGCACCAATGGCATTATTCTAGAGCTCGAAATCGGCCTCACCAAAGCAACCGAATGGGTGCATACTGCGGCGCTTTTCGATAGTTATGAAGCAACGCTGAAATTCTGCCTCAAGGCGCTGGAAGAAAACCTAGATTGCTATCTGCTGACGACGGTAGACCGCCGCTTTGCTCGCTTCTACACTAAATTTGGTGATCTTTTCCCATCCGACAAAGATGCGGTTTTTGCGATGATTGCACCGGAAGAACTGGCTCGTTTCAAGCAATTGGCCACTGAGTTCGGCGGCAATGTATCCTTCTCAATGACCCTTGATGAGCTGCACAAAGCCGGTCTTCAGCCTGCATACGAATGCGGCTGGAACCACACCACCCTTCAGGCGCTGAAGGCAGAGCCGGGCTGGACCTATTTGCAGGTTGCCTATCCGCGTCCGTTCGACATCGATGTGGTTACACGCCAGATCGAACGCTACGGTGAAACGCAATATATGCATCATGAAATGGCGCGTCTGGAAGGCGAAGTTCAAATTTTTGCCCTACCACTTGTGCGCTTTGAAGGCCGTGAGGAGATGTATCGCCTGATCGAGGAGCTGGAGCAGGTTGACGGCTGCGATATTTACGATCCTCACGCCTATACGATCGAAGACGGCGGCATGAAGGAAATCGACAGCACGCAGATCGAATTCAAGAAGCAGGCCGATCCATATGGCCTGCTAAATCCAGGAAAAACCCGCGGCTGGACAGCCGACATGGCACTTTCAAACTGATAATAGGGGAACGAAACGAATGAAAAAAGCACTCTTTGCGGCAGTCGCCGCTTTCTCGATCGGCCTATCCGCGCAGATGGCCTATGCACTCGATAAGGTGACGCTCGGCACCAACTGGCTGGCGCAGGCTGGTCACGGTGGCTTTTATCAGGCTGTTGCAGATGGCACTTATGAGAAATATGGCCTCGATGTGAAGATCGAAATGGGCGGACCTCAGGTCAACAATCGCCCAATGCTCGCCGCTGGTCGTCTCGACTTTCTGCTGACCGGCAATCTGCTTTTGTCGTTCAACAATGTTGCCAATGACGTGCCAACAACGGTTGTTGCGGCTTTCTATCAGAAAGACCCGCAGGCGCTAATGGCGCATGAAGGCGAATACAAGGACTTCAAAGACCTCGTCAATGCACAGACAATCCTGATTTCCAAGGATGGTCAGTTCTCATTCTGGCCATGGTTGGTGAAAGATTTTGGCTTCAAGGACGAACAGCTCCGCCCTTATGGCTATAGCCTGGCGCAGTTCCTCGGCGACAAGAAGACTGTGCAACAGGCCTACGCCACAGCAGAACCGATCTATGCTGAGAAAGAAGGCGCGAAAGTCACAACCTTCCTGCTCGCAGATCAAGGTTATAGCACCTATGCAAACACCATCGAAACGCGTCAGGAACTGATCGAAAAGAACCCTGACCTTGTACAGCGTTTTGTGACCGCTTCCATCGAAGGCTGGACCAATTTCCTCTATGGCGACAACAGCAAGGCTTATGAGCTGATCCTCAAAGACAATGCTGATATGAGCAAGGAAACGCTCGATGCAGAGCTTGCACGTCTTAAGGACCTCAAGCTCATCGACAGTGGCGACACGCTGGAAAAGGGTATCGGCGCCATCGATATGAACCGCGTTAAGGAATTCTACGAACTGGCTCGTAAGTCCGGTATCTTAAGCGGTGATGAGCTGGAGATGGCCAAGGTTGCTACCGACGCCTTCGTAAACAAAGGCGCAGGTCTCGACATCAAGAAGCAACTGGGCCAATAAGCCTCTGATTTGAAGATAATGGCTGGCGGATATGACAACCGACAACGAGAATGACGATAATGAGCTGACCAGCCGAGACAAAGTTCTTGGCCGCAGGCGTCGCATTCAGGATGCTATTCGCACAGCCGCAATTGATGAGTTCGCAGAAAAAGGACTGGTGGGCGCGTCCACGCAGGGTATCGCTCAGCGCGCGGGTCTCACCAAGCCTCAACTCCACTACTATATCTCCAGCAAGGAAGAACTCTACGAGGATATCATCATCTTCATCCTCGACGAGTGGGAAGATATTTTCCTTGGGGCTAGTACCGAAGAAGAACCCGCGAAAGTTATCCGGCAATATATTCGGGCCAAGCTCCAATATAGCCAGAAAAACCCGAAGGCTTCCCGTCTTTTCACTACCGAAATTGCCAATGGCGCGCCCTATCTAAGCCGCCATTGGAAGAAGCACGTCGCTGCCACCCATAATGCGGTGAGGCTCATTCAATCATGGGTAGACGATGGTCGGATTAAACCAGTCGATCCTCTGCTTTTTCAAATGCATATATGGGCAGTCACCCAGCACTATGCAGATTTTGAAGCGCAGGTGCGTAGCATGATGTCGCTCAGTAAAGACGAGCCACTAGATCTTGATCGCTTAGAAAAAGAGGTTTCAACGCTTTTTCTGCGCGGCTGCGGCCTAGCTTGAAGCCCTGCTAAAATTATCCGATCATGGGCGAGATTAAAAACGATGTCGGGAAATAAAGAATTAGGTTGCATCCCGGAAGTAACGTGCGTTAAAGTTGTTGAAAGTTTTCGTAAGCCCGATCAGTCGATCCTAATCGGCATTTGATTTGGACAAGCATCGACCATCCCTTGGCGGGGGCGATGCATTAAGGAGCAGGTTCTTGGGGAGGAGCCTGCTCCTTTTCCATTTGGACAATGAGGCCAATCCCAGCGAAACAAAAGCCCCGGTTTTCCGGGGCTTTCTTTCACGTTGAAGCCATTCCAAAAACTGCAGATCAGTTTTCCGAAATAGATGCGCGTCAAAACACGCAATTCAGACGCTCATCTGAAAGCAAGCTTATTCAGCAAGCCATTCTTTAATTCGGTCCGGATTGTCTGCAATGTACTTGTCAACGGCCTTCTCGTAGGAAGTCTCCTGCGCATCAAACATTGCAGCTTCCAACTCGCCAATCGGAATGCTCATCTTCTCAAGGAGAGACGCAACCTTAGGGTTTTCTTCCTTGAAGCCCTTACGAGCCAAAGCATCGATGTGTTCAGCGCCACCGAGGGCACCTTGCGGATCCGCAATATAGCGCAGCTTATATTTGCCGAACATCCAGTGCGGGCTCCAAGACGTGGCGACGAACCAGCCATCCGAACGCGTTGCACGATCAACAGTAGTCAACATTGCAGCTTCACTCGAGATATTCAGCTTGTAATCAAGTCCGTATTTTTTAATTGCTTCGTCCGACAGGCGGGTCAGACCTGCACCCGGATCGATACCTTGGATTTCCCCCTTCAGTTTCTCACGAACTTCAGGCTTTTTCAGATCTTCAATCGAGCTGATCTCGCTTTCCGGGATATAGTCCGGAACAATCCAGCCAAGCTTTGCACCTTCATAAAGCGGACCAAGATTTTCAACCTTGTCTTCCACACGCTTGTAATAATCAGCATGGGTTTCAGGCAACCAGGCCATCATCATTGCATCAATATCGCCACGGCTTACGCCTTGATAAAGCGGTGCTACGTCGGTCTGAACCAGCTCAACCTTCTGACCAAGTTTGTCTTCAATCAGCTTGGCCGCGAGCTTGGTGACGAATTCTGCGTCAGACCAGGGAGCCCAGCCGATCTTCACTGTTTTTCCGTCCTGCGCGAATGCAGCTCCGGCAGACAAGCTTCCAGCTATTACTGCTGCAAGACCGAACTTTGTTAGCTTTCCCAACATGGCTTCTCCTTTGTGATTAACTGTCGTTCCCGTTTTATTTGTTTATGCTTCCTGCTTGCGGAACGCAGATGATGATGGCTCATCTGCCGTCTTTTTCATAAAGGACAGCCTTTTGAAGAAGCCCAACAAGCCCCCGGAATTTCTTTTGCCGAAGCTCTGTGTGATACGATCGAGGATAACGGCCAGAATGACCACTGCGAGTCCGCCTTCAAATCCCTTACCGACATCAAGACGTTGAATACCGGTCAAAACCGTATTGCCGAGGCCGCCTGCGCCAATCATCGATGCGATAACCACCATCGAAAGCGACAGCATGATGGTCTGGTTCATTCCAGCCATGATGGATGGCATGGCGTTGGGAAGTTGTACCTTAAACAGCAGCTGGCGCGAGGTGCAGCCAAAAGCGAGACCGGCTTCAACAAACTCAGCATGAACCTGACGGATACCGAGATTGGTGAGACGCACCACAGGCGGCATGGCGAAGATGACGGTTGCAATCGTGCCCGGCACAGCGCCGAGGCCAAAAAACATTGCTGCTGGAATGAGATAAACGAAGGCTGGCATCGTCTGCATCAAGTCAAGCACCGGACGAACCACCGATGCCACAGCATCGCTACGCGCCATTGCGATACCAAGGGGAATACCAATAACCACGGCAATAATCGTAGAGGCGAGCACAAGTGACAGGCTCTCCATCGTGCCGCTCCACAATCCCATATGGATGATGAGAGCGAGAGCAAATACTGTGAAAATTGCGAATTTCCATCCCACACGCCACAGCGCAAGCAGCGTGAGAATAGCAATGCCACCGAAAGGCGGAATTGCAAGAAGAGCATTTTGAATGCCATCGGTCACAAAACCGATTGTGGCTGCGATCATATCGAGCGCAGGCGTAAAATGATCAAGAATGTAGTTCACCACTACATCTGCCCATCCGCCGATACTAAAATTCAGATCCATGGTTTACCGTCCATTTCAGATCGAGTTACCTATGGCTGGACATTGTCCAAAACGGGTGTCCAATACGGGATCAAACCCGAATGCCTGAGAAAATATGAGCGCGCGGATCAGCCCGCGCGGCCGAGAGTCTCTAGCAAAGCCGATTTACTGATAGCGCCGAGATAGCGGTTATGCCGGTCGGTGACAGGGACAGGCCAAGGGCTTTCAGCCACACGCACCAAAAGACCGGAAAGTGGAGCATCGGCCTTTATCGCAGCCGCACCGTCCAACTGATCGCTCTCCGCCTTAAAGCTTCCACTTGCGAGCAAATCTCGTGTAACAACGCCACGGTAAATGTGATCTCCATCCAGCAACACACCGTAAGACTTGCCGCTCGCTTCAAGACGTTCAAGTGCCGAAGACAATTGCGTTGGATCGAAGACGATCAACTCGTCCTCACGCGCAACATCTGCTGCTGTGAAGACGCGTGAGACATCAACATTGCGGAAGAATGAGCGCACATAATCGTTGGCGGGCGCGGAGACGATTTCGTTCGGCGTTCCAACCTGAACGACCTTGCCGTGCTGCATGATGCAGATACGATCACCAATTCGCATGGCTTCATCGAGATCATGGCTCACGAAGATGATTGTGCGGCTGTGTTCTGCCTGAAGACGCTTTAGCTCATCCTGCATTTCGGTACGGATCAGTGGATCAAGTGCAGAGAAAGCCTCATCCATCAGCAAAATGGTCGGTTCGCTCGCAAGTGCTCTTGCAAGACCGACGCGCTGTTTCATGCCGCCGGATAGCTGATCAGGCATCGAGTTGGCGTATGGTTCGAGCCCAACAGCCGCTAACGCTTTGAGTGCTTTTTCGTGGCGCTCGGCCTCACCCATTCCCGCTACTTCAAGACCGAATGAAGCATTGTTCAAGACTGTACGGTTGGGAAGTAGAGCAAAGGACTGAAACACCATGCTCATGTCGCGGCGGCGAAGATCAATCAGTTCGCGCTTCGACATTTTAACAATATCCCGGCCATCGACTTCGATGGAACCTGCCGTTGGCTCTATCAGACGATTGAGCAGTCGCAGAAGCGTCGATTTACCTGAGCCAGATAGACCCATGATGACGAATACTTCGCCTTCTTTAATGTCGAAGGTCGCATCATCTACGCCGATTGTAGCACCAAGATCACTGTGAATCTGGGCTTTTGATTTGCCTGCATGCAATTCCTGCATTGCACGCTCTGGATCATCGCCAAAGACTTTAAAAACTCTATTCAAGCTTATCTTGGTCTTCGCAGGCGACTTCATACTTTCTTCCTTGTATAAAATACCATGCATTATGTTTAACCCCGCTGTGCTGACGGGTTTAATCTCCTTTTTAACATCATTATTTCTTCATTCATGCGCGAATTTGACATGCGCAACTTGCAGGCTTTGAATGACCCGCTGAGAATGATTAGCGATCGGTGTGATGTATTTATATAGGCCATTTCCCGACATGTCCACCCACAGTGACGGATTCATCTTGGCGCAACCCGTTCCCATAATTGTTTTTGATGAGTTGCACGACGAAATATACGAGCTGATCGACAGGTCCAATTGTGAGGACTAATCAACCGTTCTGTCATTAATAGTAATCCGGGGAAAGGCTTGTACACGAGCGAGCTGCGACAAATATGCAGTTAGCTGCGACATGAGACAATTTAGTATTCTCAGAATACAAATTAGGTTAATTACAGTAAATTTGTATGATTATACTTATGACTTATCTGGGGTCATTTGCCAGAAAAATGGGCAGGGATCAAGCGATCCTCACCCACAAATTTGAAATGAGTTAACCGCCCGAAATTAGCGATTAACCATATATCCAACGAAGCCCGTAATACGCCAGCGATCGTCATGGCGGCGGCAAAAATAAAGTGTTTGCCAGTTTAATTCGTCGTGGGTTCCATCTGCTTTTGCGATCGTTCCATGAAATTTTTTGCGCGCAATAGCGACATCGCCATTGATATCAATCACGTTGAGTCGCGTCGCACGAAAAATTCCGTCTGAAAGAGATTCGGCATATTCGGTTGCGGCACTTTCCGCTGCCTGACGCAGCCATTCATCGCGGTAAGCGGTAAGTGTCGGGAATGCGGCCTCCCATTTATCGGGATCAGATTCACCGTGAGCATGGATGCCTAAAAAGCGAGGCTCGTCAAAGTCATCGGCGACCAATTGCCAATTTTCAGTGACGAAAGCCTGGATATCGCGACGCACA
The DNA here is from genome assembly GCA_018798825.1 of Ochrobactrum sp. BTU1. Classification (NCBI taxonomy): domain Bacteria; kingdom Pseudomonadati; phylum Pseudomonadota; class Alphaproteobacteria; order Hyphomicrobiales; family Brucellaceae; genus Ochrobactrum; species Ochrobactrum sp. BTU1. Next base: position 976,386 of record CP076355.1, read on the forward strand.
AGCATTTCCCAGATTTGCTCGCGGTCCTTGTCCGCGACGAATGGATTGACGGCCCCTTCCAAATAATCCTCCTAATTACTTTAGTTTTCCACGCGCTGCCACCGGCAGTATATCAATGACATCGTCACCTGATATAAGGTGTACTTCGTCGAAAAGATTGGTGACGACGCAGACGTGATCAGGGATGACCCGAACCTTGTCGCCGATTTTCAAACCAGCCAGATCACCTTTGAGCGTGCCATGTTCCTCACTGAGGCCCGTTACCCTGGCTTCCGGTTTTCCGGCCAGCTCGCCAAAGTCGGCCAGTCCGAGCGTATCGCTTGAAAGTGACTTGGAGCCGGCATCAATGATTGCACGATCTTCAGTTGGATGGCTAACGATTGTCGACAGCACGGTAAACGCACAATCATCCAGCGTCGCAGCACCCTTTGCCACCTGATGCCGGTCGAAGTAGATATAGGTGCCCGGTCGATATTCTGTAATGACGCTTTGTGCCGGCGAACGCCACATATCGGGCGTGCCACCACTTGATATCGTCTCACATTGAATGCCATTTTCTGCGAGAAGATTGCGTGCTGTCAGAAGCCAATGCTCAGCCTGCTCGGCCTTGCCAGCGGCCGGATAGGTCATCAATCCACCGAACTTCAGGCCCTTGCTCTGCTCAATCTGGCGCGCAAGTTCGAGCGCTTGTTCAGGTGTTTGCACGCCACAGCGCCCCATGCCCGTATCACACTCAACCAGCACTTTGAGCGCGCGCCCTTCATTGTTAAAGCGCTTTGCCAACCCCTCAAGGCTTGTCGCATTATCGACGGTGACCGAAATTGTGATACGTTGATGAAGGGCATAAAGCCGCTCGAGCTTTTCCTTGCCCAAAATATTATAAGGCAGAAAGATATCGACAATGCCAGCATCGGCCATAACTTCGGCTTCGCCGATTTTCTGGCACGTGATTCCAACTGCGCCAGCCTCAAGCTGCCGCCTTGCAAAGAACGGCAGTTTATGGGTTTTGATATGCGGACGGAGCTTTACGCCGATAGCATCGGCGTGAGCTTGCGCCTTGGCAATATTGGCTTGAACCCGATTAACATCAATCAGAATTGCAGGCGTATCAATGTCACGAACGGTCGTAGGCCTTGTCATTCTTCAATCTCCCAGCGGCAAGCGTGGATCATCAATCTTGAGTGTGTTCAAACTGTGCTTGATGCGTCGCAGGCTCTCAAGCACTTTTGGTCCATGAATTTCAGCCGTGGCAGTCGCAATCATGTCAAGAATTGCCATAAGTGCGAACCGGGAAGATGTCGGCTTATAGAGATTTCCATCTTCATTGGGCTGAAACGGAATGACCGTGTTTGCCGCCTTTGCCAAATCAGATCCCGGCGCTGTGATAGCAATGGTTTCAGCACCATATTGTCGCGCGACCAGTATCGCCTCGACAACGGATCGGGCATAACCCGAGACTGAAAACGCGATGACCGTTGTTTCCCGCGTTGCAACAGCTGCATACATGCGCTGAAGTTGTCCATCCACCTGAGCCAGCACCGGAATGCCCAGCCGGAACAGGCGGTTCTGCAATTCCGTCGCCATCATCGATGAAATCCCGCCAGAACCTATGCACAGCACAGACCCGGAGCTGATTATCCGCTCAGCGATCTTCATAACAACAGACATATCGAGATTGTCGCTTGCGCGATGTATTGCAGCGACCGCAGCATCGGCGACGGCAGAAGCAATACGGGCTTCACGGATATCACGGGCCGGCGCCTCAGCTGTCAGATATTGGCCACCAATTGCCAGCGCCTGTGCGAGAAAAAACTTGAAATCACGAACGCCGTCGCAACCCAACGCGCGACAGAAGCGTGTTACAGTTGGCTCGCTGACCCCAGCACGTGCGGCAATTTCCGAGATTGCTGCCTTGGATGCATAGTCAGGATCAGACAACACCAATGCAGCCAGTCGTCGGTCGGATTTTGACCCGTCCTGTGCTGCGGCATGAAGCCTTGTAATGATGTCTGCAACCTTACTCATATGGGATTTATAGCGGCAAACCGCTTTCCTTATCGAAGAGATGAATATGTTCAGGCTTTGCCGTTACAAGGACTCGCTCTCCCGGTGCAAGGTGAATACGTTCGCGGAACACGGCTCTCACAGCCTCGCCCGCAATTTTTCCATAAACATGAGTTTCCGGCCCAGTGGGCTCGACTACTTCAATAGAGAGCGTCAACCCCTCAGCTTCCCTCGCAATGACGAAATTTTCAGGCCGCACACCCAATTCAACGCTGCGCCCAGCATTAGATTTTCCGGGTATGGCGATTTCTTCACCCTCGTTTGTGCGGAATTTTCCACCTTCGATCAGCTCACCCGGAATAAAGCTCATGGAAGGAGAACCGATAAAGCCTGCGACAAACTTGTTAGCGGGACGATCATAGAGATCGAGCGGCGCACCAATCTGCTGAATCTTGCCTTGATTCATCACAACGATACGGTCCGCCATTGTCATAGCTTCGATTTGATCGTGTGTGACATAGATGACCGTCGATTTCAGACGATGATGCAGCGCCTTAATCTCGGTACGCATCTGAACACGCAGCTGTGCATCGAGATTGGAAAGCGGCTCATCGAAAAGGAAAACCGATGGCTCACGCACAATCGCACGTCCCATGGCGACCCGCTGACGCTGCCCGCCGGAAAGCTGGCGCGGATAACGATCAAGATAGGAATGCAGATTGAGGATCGACGCGGCCTTATCCACTTTGGCTGCGGTGGTTGAACCATCTTCGCCGCGAATACGCGGACCAAAGCCGATGTTTTCGCGTGCCGTCATATGCGGAAAGAGCGCATAGGACTGAAACACCATTGCGATGTTGCGCTTTTGCGGCGGCAGATCATTGGCGCGCTGGCCGCCAATAATCAGATCACCACCCGAAATCGGCTCAAGCCCCGCGACCATGCGCAGAAGCGTGGATTTACCACAGCCAGACGGGCCGACGAGCACTAGAAACTCGCCATCCTCAATATCGAGATCAACCCGATCAAGAACATTCATCTGTCCGAAAGATTTGGTAATGCCACGCAGGGAAACATTTTTCATCACTCAGTTCCCGTTAAGAATATCATCGATAAATGGACGACAGCCGGCCATAAGTCCGGCATCGACCGGCAATATTGTGCCGGTTATGCCCGACGCTTTGTCGGATGCGAGGAAGGCAACCGCTTCTGCCACCTCATTAACTTTGACAATTCGCCCAAGCGGATAAAGTCGCTTGAGCTTGTCAAAAACGGCGGGGTCTTTCGCTATGCGATGATCCCAGGCTGACGTATGAATTGAACCGGGGCAAACCACATTGGCCCGTAAGCCGTTCTGCCCGTATTCAACTGCCAGCGCCCGCGCAAAGGCGTTGATTCCTGCTTTTGCAGCTGCATAGGCGGGGTTGCCGAAATGTGAAAGCGCGTTGACGGACGAGATGAACACGAATGTGCCATGGCCCCGCGCCGCCATTTTCTTGGCGATTGCGGTGGAAATTGCACTGACACCGGTCAGGTTGAGATCGATTTCGCGGTTGATGGCGGCCTGATCAAGCTCCTCGAAGGATTCCGAGCGCGTCCAGCCAGCATTATTGATGACGATATCCGGCACGCCATCGCTAGCCAGAATGTCATTTGCTGAATTTTCCAGCGCATTACGGTCCAGAAGATCAAATGCATGGCGACTGTCAAAACCATCTGCCTGCATCACGTCAATGCTTGTATCGCAGCCAATGATTCTCGCCCCACGCGATGAAAATAGCTGTACGAGCGCTGTGCCGACGCCGCCGCCTGCGCCGGTAATCAATACGGATTTTCCGGCAAATTCGCCTGAATGCTCCACTCCATTCCCCTTTATACAGCACTTTTCGCGCCTGCTTATTCTGACTAGCCTAGAAGTGAAAATGTAAGTTTGCAACAAAACTTTTTACTTGAAAGCGCAAAATTTGCCGATAATGTAAGAAAATAACAAAAATTATGACGTCTTCACATGAAGCATGGGCAAACAAGGGAACGGGAAAATGTCTATTAATAAATGGAAGGCCGGCCTTTTGGCTGGGTTGAGCATTCTGGCAATTGGTTCAGCCGCACAGGCTGGCGAAGTGCGTATGACGGTGGCGGAGTACAGCTCCAAGACTGGCCCATATTTTGAAGAAGTGAAGAAGGCTTTTGAAGCCGCAAATCCTGGCATCACACTCAATTTCGAGGTTGTGCCATGGGATGTTCTTCTGCAGAAACTGACTACCGATATCTCGGCAGGCACCAATGCTGATCTTTCGATCATCGGCACCCGCTGGCTGATCGACTTCGTTCAGCAGGGCATCGCCGAGCCGCTTGACGGCTATATGGACGATTCATTCAAAGGGCGTTTCATCGAAACGTTCCTATCGCCTTCGGTATTGGAAGGCAAAACATATGGCCTTCCTATCGCAGCGTCCGCGCGTGCAATGTACTACAACAAGGATTTGCTTGAAAAAGCAGGGGTCGCCAATCCTCCGGCAAACTGGGACGAAGTCAAAGCTGCGGCTGAAAAAATCAAGGCGCTAGGCGGCGAAAATTACGGTTTCGGCCTTCAGGGCAAGGAAATCGAAACCGACGTTTATTACTATTATGCGATGTGGTCGCAGGGTGCAGAAATCCTCAACAAGGATGGAACTTCAGGCCTGAGCACACCGGGCGCATTGGAAGCTGCAAAGCTTTACAAATCGATGATCGACGGGGGCCTCACCCAGCCAGGCGTTACCTCCTATGCGCGTGAAGATGTTCAGAACCTCTTCAAGCAGGGCAAGGTCGGCATGATGATCACTGCGCCGTTCCTGTCCAACCAGATCAAGGAAGAAGCGCCAAACCTGAAATACGGAGTGACGGCAATCCCTGCCGGCCCAACGGGCGCGCGCGGCACCTATGGCGTGACAGACTCTGTCATCTTGTTCCAGAACTCCAAGAATAAGGAAGAGGCTTGGAAAGTTCTCGACTTCCTGTTCCAGACCGAATGGCGTGCTAAGTTCACGCAGGGCGAGGGCTTTCTTCCTGTAAATAAGGAGGAAGCGAAGATGGATTATTATGTCAATAATGCCGATCTCGCTGCTTTCACGGCTCTGCTTCCAGATGCGCGCTTTGCACCGATCATTCCGGGCTGGGAAGAAATCGCCGACATCACATCAAATGCGATGCAGAGTATCTATTTGGGTCAAGGCGAACCGGAAGCCGTTCTGAAGGAAGCTGCCTCCAAGGCAGATGCAATCCTGAAGAAGTAATCCCATCAACCCGGCAACAGGTCAGCTTAAAACAGTTTGCGCTGTTTTGTTGCCGGGTTCCTTTTTCTTCCGTGGAATTTTTGGCCGATGCAAAATCGCACCCTGCCCTATTTTCTGATCCTGCCAAGCCTGCTGCTGGCTGCGGTAGTGATCTTCTGGCCGGTTGTGCATCTCTTTGAGATCGCCACCCATGATGTGAACCGTTTTGGCCAATTGCGCGATTTCAACGATGGTGCAAACTTTACCGCCCTGTTCGCATCACCCGATTTTCTCAATGCATTGTGGCGGACTGCCGTCTGGACCGTGGCTGTGGTCGGTGGCGCACTTGTTGTGTCCGTACCGGTTGCGATCATCCTCAATATGGATTTTTACGGTCGTTCCGTTGCGCGCGTTATCGTCATGTTGCCGTGGGCGGTTTCGCTCACGATGACAGCAATCGTCTGGCGCTGGGCGCTGAACGGCGAAAGCGGAATGCTCAATTCGGCTTTGCGCAATCTGGGACTGATCGACAGTAACATCCAGTGGCTTGCCAGTGCTGCAACCGCATTTCCGATGCAAATTCTCGTCGGCATTCTGGTAACTGTGCCGTTTACAACCACGATCTTCCTTGGCGGCCTGTCGTCTATCCCGGAAGACCTTTACGAAGCTTCGTCGCTTGAAGGTGCAAGCCTCTGGCAACAGTTTCGTGAAATCACGCTGCCACTGCTCAAGCCATTCGTGAATATCGCAATCGTGCTCAACACGATCTATGTGTTCAACTCCTTCCCGATCATCTGGGTGATGACACAGGGCGGACCGGCGAACTCCACCGATATTCTCGTAACTCACCTCTATAAGCTGGCTTTCCGGCTCGGAAAACTCGGTGAAGCCTCGGCGGTATCGCTGATCATGCTCGCCATCCTGCTTGTTTTCACGGCCATATACATCCGGCTATCCATGCGGAGCGAACGGGCATGACCGCATCAAAAGTAAAACGTACATTCATCGCATGGATCATCCTCGCGCCATTGATCGTGCTGACGCTGTTTCCATTTGCCGTCATGTTCCTGACAGCAGTAAAACCGCCGCAAGAGGTTCTGTCTCCAACGTGGTGGCCGAGTGAATTCCGCTGGGCAAACTTCTCCGAAATGTGGGTGCGAACCGGCTTCGGTACAGCTCTTCTCAACTCTTTCTACGTTTCGGTCATCGCTTCCATCGGTGCAATTATTGTGTCGATCCCAGCAGCTTATGCCATGTCGCGCTTCCATTTTGCAGGCCATGGCGCGTTCCGCCAGTTCCTGCTTGTTTCGCAGATGATCTCGCCAATCGTGCTGGTGCTCGGACTTTTCCGGTTGCTTGCAGCTTATGGATTGATTGAAAGCGTTACAGCCGTAGGCGCAATCTATATGGCCTTCAATATCGCCTTCACAGTCTGGATGCTGCAGAGCTATTTCGACACGATTCCGAAAGATCTCGAAGAAGCCTCATGGATGGAAGGCGCTGGCCGTTTCAAGACACTGGTGAAAGTGTTCTTGCCGCTCTGTCTGCCTGCTATCGCCGTTACAGCGATTTTCACATTCATCAATGCATGGAACGAGTTCGTCGTCGCACTCACCATGCTGCGCAGTCAGGGAAGTTACACCCTTCCTATCCAGGTCTTCTCGCTGGTTGCAGGCCGCTACACGGTTGAATGGCACTATGTCATGGCCGCTACTCTCGTAGCCACCTTGCCGGTCGCAATCCTCTTCATATGGCTGCAGCGCTACCTGATCAAAGGTCTGGCACTCGGGGCTGTAAAGTAAACGGAGTCATCATGTCAAAGAAACAAGCTTTCGGTGCGTCCCACGTACCGCTCTCCCCTGCTGTGCGCGCTGGCGACACAGTTTATATCTCCGGCCAGGTGCCAATGGGAGCTGACGGCAAGATCGTAGAAGGCAATATCGAGGCCCAAACCAAGCAGGTTCTTGAAAACATCAAGGCAGCTCTGGCCCTCGCCGGAGCAAACATGGAAGATGTCGTCAAAACGACAATCTGGCTTGAAGATGCACGCGATTTTGGACGTATGAATGCGGTTTACGCGACTTACTTCCCGAAAGATCCACCGGCGCGCACCACGGTCGAATCCCGTTTGATGATCGATATCAAGATCGAGATTGAAGCCATCGCCTACGCACCGCAAAAATAGCCCGGGCAAACCATATGCGCATTTTCACAGCGTCGCTTGCAACTGAGACCAATACATTTTCGCCTGTCCCAACCGACCGAGCGTCGTTTGAAATGGCTTTTTATGCAGCACCCGGAAAACATCCTGACACACCGACCCTGTGTTCATCGCCTATCGTTGCTCTGCGTAAACGGGCTGCAATTGATGGCTTAACTGTCATTGAAGGCACGGCCACATGGGCTGAGCCTGGCGGTTTACTTCAAAAGCAAGCGTTCGAAGAACTGCGCGATGAAATTCTGGATCAGCTCAATGCAGCGATGCCCGTGGATGCGGTGGTCCTTGGTCTTCATGGCGCGATGGTTGCCCAAGGTTATGATGACTGCGAAGGTGATCTGCTTGAACGCATCCGCGCAATCGTTGGACCGGATATTCTTGTTGCCAGCGAGTTTGACCCACATAGCCATCTGACGCAAAAGCGTGTTGAGAATCTCAATATTTACGCCGCGTTCCTCGAATTTCCGCACACAGATTTTTACGAACGTGGCGAGCACGTCGTGTCTCTCGCTCTGGACACCCTCAAGGGCAAGATCAAACCGATCATCTCGACATTTGACTGCCGAATGATCGGCGTTTTTCCGACGAGCAAGGAACCGATGCGATCCTTTATTGATCGTATCAAAGACTTGCAGGGCAAGGACGGCATTCTATCCATCTCAGTTATTCACGGATTTATGGCAGCCGACGTCCCCGAAATGGGAACAAGGATTCTCGTCGTCAGCGACAATGATGCGGCCCAAGGGCAATCGTTAGCCGAAAAACTTGGCCGTGAGCTCATCGCCATGCGCGAGCAAACGCCGATGACCATGTATCACGTTGACGAAGGCATTGATCGCGCAATTGCCGCCCATGCAGCTCAGCCATCTAAGCCTGCTGTCATTGCCGATGTGTGGGATAATCCTGGCGGTGGTGTTGCGGGAGATGGCACTTATATTCTTCGACGCTTGATCGAACGTGGCATTCAAAACGCCGCCATTGCAACAATCTGGGATACGTTGGCGGTCACGTTCTGCCATGCTGCTGGCGAAGGTGCAGTCATCAATCTGCGCATTGGTGGCAAATCCGGCCCGCAGGCTGGCGAACCTATTGATGCGAGCGTCACGGTGATGAAAGTGTTGCAGGAAGGGTGGCAGAGTTTTGGCCTCAGTCGCGTCACCCTTGGACCTTCGGCAGTCGTCCGCATCGTTGGAACTGAGATCGACATCATTCTCAACACCAATCGCACGCAGACATTTGAGCCGGATATCTTTTCAAATTGCGGCATAGACCCGATGCAGAAAGACATTCTGGTTGTGAAATCGACCAATCATTTTCATGCAGGCTTCGCGCCTATTGCCGCAGAAATCATCTATGTGGATGCACCGAGTTCTTATCCGGTCAATCCGCGTGTGACAAACTACCAAAAAATGCTGCGGCCAATTTGGCCGCGAGTTGACAACCCATGGTGAAATGTAAAAGCGCGGGAAATTCCCGCGCTTTTATTTCTTAGTGTGCAAGATAGGTAGAAATGATCGGCACATAGGTAATTAGAGCCAGCAGAATAAACAGACCCAGATACATGCTGAATGCCTGACGAGTAAAATCGCCCACTCTGACTTTGGCAATGTTGCACACCATTAACATAACGGTGCCCACTGGCGGTGTCAGTGTGCCAATCGATAGATTTACGATGACGATAATGCCAAAATGGACCGGATCAATGCCGAGTGCTTTCACGGTTGGCATCAAGAGTGGCACCAGAACAATCATCAGTGCCGTGCCTTCAATCAGTGCACCCAACAGCAGCAGGATCACGTTGACTGCAAGCAGGAACGCATAAGGATTGCTGGTGAACGACGAAATCAGCTGCATCAGCGACTGGCCTGCCTGTTCCAGCGAAAACACCCAAGCGAGCGCAGACGACGCCATGATCACAAGCATGACTGAGGCTGTGGATTTGGCGGTTTCGATAAGCGAGTCAACTACGTGTGAAACACGCATTTCTCGATAGATCACAAAGCCGATAATCAGAACAAGCGTCACCGCTACCGCACCAGCTTCCGTCGGCGTGAAGATGTTCATGCGGATACCACCGATAATAGCGAACAGTAGGAACACCGCTGGCCATGCCGATGCAAGCGTCGAAGCGACTTCCGAACGGGTCATACGCGTTTCACGGCTTGGCTTATAGCCACGCTTTACTGACGTGATGTAGGCCGCGATCATCAGAATAACGGCACCGAGAAGGCCCGGAATAACACCAGCCATAAACATCTTGCCTATGGATACGTCAGCAATCAGACCGTAGATGATGAGTGCAATACCCGGAGGGATAATCGGAGTGATCAGCGAGCCAGCTGCCGTGACGGCACAGGAAAATGCCTTATCATAGCCACGTTTGACCATTTCCGGCACCATCATGCGTGTCAACATGGCGCTATCAGCTAAATTGGAAGCGCTCACACCGCCCATAAGAGTCGAAACCATAATGTTGGTCAGCGCCATACCACCACGCATTCGACCAACCAGAATATCGGCAACCTTAATCAAACGTTCAGCAATACCCGTATGTGACATCACAGTGCCAAGCATGATGAAGAACGGGATCGCCAAAAGCGAAGTGTTCTGTGCCGGACTGATGAAACGCTGAACAGCGATTGCAATCGGCATCTGGTTGAAGAAGATGAAATATGTAAATACAGCAATCAGAATGGCCACATAAAGGCGCATATTGAGCGCGATCAGCGCCAGCATGATAAGGACGATGGTGGTCAGGTTCATGCCTTGCCTCCCGCAAAAGCGGCGCGCAAGGTTTTGAAAGCGCCAGCGAACATGTAAACGGCGATAATCACGAAGCCAACTGGTACAGCGATATCGATCCAGAAATAGGAAACACGGAGCACATCAGTCACTTTGAACTGTGCTGCAACCGACAGCTTGTAACCGGCATAAGAGACATAGAGCAGAAACAGGCCGGAGAAGATTCCGATGATCGCATTGACGACGTCTCGGACCTTGTCCGAGAACATGTCCACCAGCATCGGGATTGCGAGGTGCTGGTTGCTACGCTCAGCGGCGACGCTGCCGAGCATAACAATCCAAATCATTAAAAGACCGGCCATTTCTTCGGTCCATTGCAGCGGCTGATGCATCCAGTAACGCATGACGACAGCTGCATTGAACATCGCCAGCAGCACGAACAGCGGCGCTGCGGCCAGCCAATCAATCAGTTTTTCAAAATATTTCATCGGAATTGTTCCATGACGGAGCCATGCCGCAGCGAGGGTCACGACCCAATCTGCAGCATGGCAATTTCCGGATTGAAGGGGATTAGTTCAATTCGGCTTTGATCTGGTCATAGAGACCGTCAGACCATTCCGGGAACTGCGAGTAGACTTTCTCGGCCATGGCCTTGAAAGGAGCGCGGTCAACTTCGATTACTTCGACGCCGGCTTCCTTCATCTTCTCGATCATCTCGTTGTCTTTTTCGATCGTCAGCTTCTGGCTGTAGAGACCGGCATCATATGCGGACTCATGGATCATCTTGAGCTGCTCTTCAGGCAACGTCGAGAAAAAGGCTTCGCCACCGACGATCAGAGCCACGTTGGTCAAGTAACCGACCTTGCTCAGATACTTGGCTTCTTCCTGGAACTTCTGGCCATAAAGAACCGAAATCGGATTCTCGACACCATCTATCACGCCCTGCGCAAGCGCAGGGAAGGTTTCCCCCAGCGGCATTGGGGTCGGTGTAGCACCCATAGCTTCAAACGTCTTGATCTGCATGACGTTATTCGGCACGCGGATCTTCATGCCCTTGAGGTCATCAGGCGTGCGAATAGGCTTCTTGGAAATGATCTGGCGAATACCGTAAAGGTAGTTTGGCATTACGATGTGAATGCCCTTCTTCTTCAGCTCTTCGCTCTTTTCCTTAAACCAAGGACCGTCATAAACCTTGAAAAGCTGAGCCGGATCGTCGGTCAGGAACGGCCCATAAAGCACGCCGAGGTCCGGGTCGTATTCTGCCAGAAAGCCCACATCAGAAATCGTCACGACATTAAGACCCATCATGGCCTGCTCGGTCACATCCTTCTTAGAACCGAGCTGCGAGCTGGGATAAAGCTCCAGTGTGATTTCACCATTGCTGCGCTTGGCAAGATCGTCTTTCCAGTAATGCATCACCTCATCAAAAGGCTCGCCCGGGTTGTTTTCATAGGCAACTTTGATCGACACATTGGCAGCAAAGGCTGCCACACTTCCTGCCAGCAACATGCCAGCGGCGATCATGCCGGTAACGAGTTTTTTCATGATATTCCTCCCTTTTGGGGTCTTCAAACAAGGGCCACGAGGCCGGTTTCCTCCACTAGCGCGCCACGTCTTCCTTCCTGACGTGACGCATTTGCTTCGATTCAGTTGCGTTCAATGATGATTTTCAGAACGTTGCGGTCGCCATCCCAATAGGGCAGCGCCTGTTCTGCTTCTTCAAAAGGAAACACCTTCGAGATAAGCAGGTCTGCATCGTTTCCGAGCTTTTCAAGATGCGCGATGACAGCTTCAAAGTCGGTGAGCGTCGCATTGCGCGAACCCATGATGTCGAGTTCTTTGAGATTGAAGAACTGGGTCTGATAGGTCACTGGTGACTTAGAATAGCCGACATAGACTACACGACCAGCAAAGCCTGCGAGGTCGACCGCCTGTGTGAATGTGATCGGCAGGCCGACTGCTTCAAAAGCGATATCAACACCATCGTCATTGGTGAGTTCCTGCACGAATTCCACCACGCCTTCACCGCCCGGCAAGGAATGCGTAGCGCCAAATTTCAGCGCCAGTTCGCGCTTTTCAGCACTAGGATCAATGGCGACAACCTTGGCACCCCGCGCAACTGCACCGATCAGCACACCCATGCCGATCATGCCACAGCCAAGCACCGCGACCGTATCGCCAGCCTGAACGCGACCACGTTCTACCGCATGGAAACCAACTGAAAGTGGCTCGACCAATGCGAGATGACGTGGCGCGAGCGTATCATTCAGGATCAGCTTTTCGGCTGGCAGCACGATCTGTTCTGCCAGCCCGCCATTCTGTTGCACGCCGAGCGTCTTGTTGTAGCGACAGGCGTTCAGACGCCCTTTGCGGCAAGAGGAACACTGGCCGCAATTGGTGTAAGGCAGCACGATAACGCGTTTGCCTTTGGCATATGTCGCGCTCACGCCCTCACCCACCTCGATGATTTCACCGCCGATTTCATGGCCGGGAATGCGTGGCAGTTCCACCAGCGGGTTAAGCCCCCTGAACGTATTCAGATCGCTGCCGCAAAGCCCGACATGCTTCACGCTCACCCGGACATGGTTGGGCAACAGTGGCGCTTCCGGAGTTTCAGCAAAACGAGTAACGTTCTCGCTCTCGATACGCAGAGCTTTGACCATCAGAGTATTCCTGTCATCTTGATTGCATGAGGCAGATCAGGTTACGGCGCCGACCTGCCACGGTACGAATTCGTTATCGCCATAGTCATAGATTTCACTCAGCGTCTGCTCACCGGAAGCGACCGCGATGATGTGCTCGAAAATGCGCGTGCCGGACTCTTCAATTGTTTCATCGCCAGTGACGATGCCACCGCAATTGAAGTCCATGTCTTCCTTCATGTGTTCGTACATTTCGGAATTTGTCGCGATCTTGATGCAGGGCGCAGGCTTAAAGCCCGACACCGATCCGCGTCCTGTGGTAAAGCAGATGACGTTACAACCGCCCGCCACCTGCCCGGTCACGGCGACCGGGTCGTAGCCCGGCGTATCCATGAAAGTGAAACCCTGTTCGGTTACGGTTTCAGCAAATTCGTAAACTGCCTTGAGAGGCATGGAGCCGCCCTTGGCAACAGCGCCCAGCGACTTTTCAAGAATAGTAGTCAGGCCACCGAGCTTGTTTCCGTGCGATGGATTATTGTTCAGCTCGTCGCCATTGCGAGCTGTGTAATCGCGCCACCAGTCGATGCGCTGAAGCAGCTTTTCTGCAACCGCCGGTGTGACTGCACGGCGTGTCAGAAGATGTTCCGCGCCATAAATTTCGGGCGTTTCAGAGAGAACGGTCGTACCGCCATTTCGCACGATCAGATCGGATGCATAGCCCAGAGCCGGGTTTGCGGAAATGCCTGAATAGCCGTCAGAACCACCGCATTCGAGTGCAACCTTGAGCTTTGACAAAGGCTGCGGCGTACGCTTTGCAGAATTCACCAGCGGCAGCATTTCCTTGATCTCTGCAATCGCATGATCGATTGTCTTGCGCGTACCGCCATGCTGCTGGATCGTCATGGTGCGCAGGCGTGCACCCTCTTCCATACGATAATGTTCCATGATTGGCGCGATCTGGTTGGTTTCGCAGCCAAGGCCGATCAGCAGAATACCACCGAAATTCGGATGCTTGGCATAGCCCTGAATGGTACGGGTCAGTAGACGATAGCCTTCCGACTTGGTGTTCAGCGCACAGCCGCTGCCATGCGTAAGTGCCACCACGCCATCGACATTTTCAAAACCATCCAAACCACCCATACGGTTGAAATAATCCGCAATGTAGCGAGACACGGTAGCAGAGCAATTCACCGATGAAATGACGCCAATATAGTTGCGCGTACCGACGCCACCGAAACCGCGATCATAGCCCATGAACTGTCGGCGCTCCGCTTCCGGCAGCATACCGCGTTCTTCAATATCGACCGAAAACTGATGTTCATGCTCGGATGGCAGCATTGCGAGATTGTGCAGATGTACATGCTCACCCACCGCGATATCCTGAATGGCAACGCCAATCACCTGCCCATATTTGAGCACTTCCTTGCCAGCGGGAATATCATGCAGAGCCACCTTGTGGCCGCGCCCGATCAGATCGCGCGCGATAACGTCACCAAGTCCGATCGGATCGCCTGCGCGAACCGAAATACGCGCAACTGCCACATCATCGGACGGATGCAAAAGGATTACCGGCGTCACAGCCGAAACAGCCTTGTCGTTCATTTTTCTGACCTCACTCCCAAGATCGCAACAGCGCTAAACATGAGCCCTACTATCTGGGCTCGTTCTCCATCCATCGCTGCTTTGATGTATCCAGATGCGTGCGCATCGCTGCCTGCGCCAGAAGCGGATCCCTCGCCTCCAGTGCAGCATAAATCTTCTCATGCTCTGCCAAAGCATATGTCCATGTTTCGGCATTCTCATATCGGGTACGCATTTGCGCGGTCAGTGGACTATGCCGCTCGTCAAACAAATCACGCACGATGCGGGCAACAACCGAATTGCCCGATTGCTCGGAAATGATCAGATGAAACTGGCGATCCAGTTCAATCGGCTTACGTTCCGCTTCAATCTGTAGGCGCATCGCATCAAGATTGCCGCGCAAGCGTTCCAATGCTTCCGTGTTGATATGTCCGCAAGCCATGATGACGGCACTGCCTTCGATCAATGAGCGTGCCTGCATGATTTCGAGCGGGCTTTCGCCGATCGAGCCGCCCTGCGCTGGAAGCCGTGTTTCCTCAGCCGCAACATAGATCCCCGAACCCATGCGGATCTCGACATTGCCTGCAATTTCAAGCGCGATCAGTGCTTCACGCAAAGAAGGGCGAGATACGCCCAGCTGATGCGCAAGTTCGCGCTCGGCAGGAAGTCTGCTTCCAGCCGGAAAATGACCTTCGCGGATCAGCAGTCTGACCCGGTCGGCAATCTGTTGATAAAGCCTCCGTGGTTCCACGGAGCCAAGATGCTCGCTCATGCTCTCTCCCAAATTGGCCTTACCATATTTTGAAGCCGCACAAAGTGCAATATGGTCTATTTTATTGTTTTTACTACATATTGGCTAATTCGTCAGTTTTGTCGCACCTTGTTTTAGATTGCTTTTAAAGAGTGGCTTGACCAATTTTACCCACTGGCATAGCTATTTCACAACAGCTCAAGGGAGGAATGCATGACTGCGCAGCCATCGATTCTACAGTTTGGAACGAGCCGTTTTCTGCTCGGACATGCGGATTTTTTCATCTCGGAAGCGCTGGATAAAAATGACGCGATCGGCACAATTGCCATTGTTCAGACCACATCCAACCCTGAAAGCGCACGCCGTATCGCAGCTCTGAACAGTGGAGAAGGCTATCCGGTCATCATTCGCGGATTGCGTGACGGCAAGCCCGTTGATGAAAAACATCAGGCGAAAAGCGTGCGTGCCGCCTATTCCGCTCATACCGACTGGAAAGCCATCCGGGCCCTGAGCGCAGGGGTCCAGGTGATCCTGTCCAATACTGGCGACAAAGGTTTTGATTTGGATGCTGCTGACGACGTTTCCCTGCTGAGCGAAATCGACCGCCTTCCTAAAAGTTTTCCCGCCAAACTACTTGTGCTGCTGCATCATCGCTGGCAGATCAATCCAGATGCGCCGCTGTCGATTTTCCCGTGCGAGCTGATCTCGCGCAATGGCTACAAGCTGCTCTCGATTGTGCTTGATCTCGCAGAAAGCTGGAGCCTGCCGAAAGCTTTCACGCAATGGATTGAAAGCAATTGTGTTTTTGCCAACAGCCTCGTTGACCGCATCGTATCAGAACCTATCGATCCGGTCGGTGCAATTGCGGAACCCTATGCGATCTGGGCCATCGAACAGACAGACGGGCTAACCCTTCCCTGTAGGCATCCCGATATCGTCGTGACGGACAATCTTGCGCTTTATGAGCGCCTCAAGCTCTATCTGCTTAATCTCGGCCACACTTTCATTGCTGAGCAATGGCTGAACGGTAATCGTCCGAAGGATGAAATCGTGCTGGAAGCAATGCACGACGAAACGATCCGCAATGAACTCGAAGCGCTTTGGCGCGAAGAAGTTCTGCCGGTCTTTGCCGCTGCTGGTCTGGGCGGACAGGCTGAATCCTATGTTACTACCGTTCGCGAGCGCTTCCTCAACCCGTTCCTCAAGCACCGCATTGCGGACATTGCTTCAAATCACGCAGAAAAGAAACAGCGCCGCTTTGTACCCATCATTGCTCGCGCGAAGGAACTCGGCCTCGATCTGGAGCAGCGTCGCCTGAAGGCGGCTGTCGACTAATCCAGTCATTCAGATCAATTTCGGCGCGCTCCAAAGCACTGTAATTTAACAGCTTGCGCAAAAACGCAACCGTCACAGCACGAGCACGGAGGTTGAATCGCCCCTCCTCCGGCTCACCCTTTTCCTGATAGACACCAAGCTTTTCATAAAGTTGCTGTAATCTGTTCTGAACGCTTCTGAGCGACAGGTTACGCCGACGAGCGATGACACGATCCGTCAGCCCAAGTGCTATATCGATCAGAATTTCATATTCACTTTCACTGAACCCACTGGCGTGGCCGAGGCTTTTTTGTTGTAAGCCGCGCACTTCGCGGTCGATCACGCATTGAGCTTCGACAAAAATGCTGCGGAGTGCCAGCCGCAATTTATCATCTGAAGCCGATTTCAGCACATAGCCATAGGCTGCACCTTCCGGCACGATACGCGAGACACCGCGCACATAGGCTTCATCTGCGTAATTCGACCAGAACAGAATGCGGGTTTCCGGATTTTCCTTCCAGATGGTGCGTGCGGCTTCAATACCGTTACGACCACTCATCTGCAAATCCATCACAATATGCGCTGCACGATGCATTCGAGCCAGCTTTTCACCAGTCGAGCCGTTATCCGCTTCCAGGACATCACTGCATTCGGGCAATGCCGCACGGATCGCTTCGCTCAGATAGGTGCGATGCAACGGATCATCCTCCACGATCAGAACCTGCATCTTACCCTCCAATTGGTTCATACGTTTTCGGCGGCAGGTGGATCGTTACGCATGTGCCACTGCCGTCCGTGTTCTTTCTGATGGTAAAGCTCGCAGAAATGAGCCGTGCTCTTGTGCGCATATTATCGATGCCGTGGCCGATACGCTGCGCCTGACGATCCATGCC
The DNA here is from genome assembly GCA_018798825.1 of Ochrobactrum sp. BTU1. NCBI lineage: Bacteria > Pseudomonadati > Pseudomonadota > Alphaproteobacteria > Hyphomicrobiales > Brucellaceae > Ochrobactrum > Ochrobactrum sp. BTU1. The sequence continues at coordinate 993,785 of CP076355.1, forward strand.
AATGCCGTCATCCATAACTTCAACGAGAAGCCGATCACCCTTATCGCGGAGACGAACGCGGATTTCTCCAGCCAGAGCATGACGGATCGCATTGTTGATTGCTTCCTGCACAATCCGGAAAAGCGAAGTCGCGACCGTCTCTTCGAGCCTGTCGGTCATGCCGTTGCTCTGATCCTCGAGAAACCATTCAATCGCAGCGCCGCTTTCGCGGATCGAACGGTCAAGATGGTTTTCGGTCGCCTGTGCAAAGCCGAACAGCTGAAGCACGGAAGGTTTCGCTTCTTCAATGATTTGGCGTAGGTCCTGCATACAATGCTGCAAACCGCGGAACAGCGGCTCAAGCTGTTCACCGGAAAGGTCGGGCACGCGCGTCAGCCGCTCCACATGGCGGGCGAGACGCGTGAGATCAGCCAAGGTTTGATCGTGCAAATCCATGCCGATACGATGGCGCTCGATCTCCAGAGCCTCGGTGAGTTTGAGCGCGCCAAAGCGCAAACCTTCTTCGCGTGCCCGCGCTTCCGTCTCGACAATCGCCGAGCGCTTGGCCTGTTCGGCGGCACGGATGGCAAAGAAATATGGCGCCAGTAGATCGGCAATCGATTGCGCATTTTCCACGTCACGCGTCGAATAACTGCCTGTTTGCAAACTCGAACAGCTCAACGCGCCAATGATATTGCCCTGCGCTTTCAGCGGTACATGCAGGCGAGCTTTGAGATCATGCTCGATGATCGGCGTCGAAAACGCACCCTCAAAATGAAAGCGCGGATCAGTGCGTGCATCGTCCGTAAGCAAATAGGCGACCTCGCCGGACAGTAGTGTGCGGATCGGACTTCCTGATAACAGCGCGGGCGGGTTGCGGCTCCAAGCCGTCTCAATCCCGCTCTCATAGGCAATGTGAAATTTGCCATCAATCATCTTGATACAGACATCGAGGTGGTCATAGGGCAGGATATGATTGATCTCGGCAGCAACAGCCTGAATGATGGAATCGAAATCGAGCTGGCCTGCCAGCAATCTCGAAATATTCAGATAGCGGTCAAGCAGGCGCGCAGGTGCTAGTTCCAGCAAGCGAATCTCCTCCCAAAGACAGATTGCTTTGCACTTATAATACGCCGCTTCTCTACTGGCGCGTCTTGCGGGTTCCCGCAATTTTGCTGCGCAAACCCGCAGCATCGTTGCTTCGATCAGCCTTCACAGCGCAACGCATTTATTTCATCCTCGCTTCACCAGAAAATTGCTCGCAAGACAACAGGAAATGTCACGGGCACGCTGGTGCCGTTGAGGAGCGGCGGTGCGGGAGGTTTCGCACCATATTCAAATTCGAACGATCCGGAGTGTTATTGCGCACTGCGGGGCGGATATTTGTAACTGGGAGGAATGAAATGAAGCTTGGGAAAAATTTTTTGGCATCCGCCGCACTCGCCACATTGATGGCAAGCGGTAGCGCATTTGCCGACACATCGTCGAAAAAAATCGCCTTCTCCAACAATTATGCCGGCAACTCATGGCGTCAGGCAATGCTACAAAGCTGGGACAAGGTGACGAAGGAAGCCGTCAGCGCAGGTGCAGTTTCTGCGGCCGATGCTTTCACCACCGCTGAAAATCAGGCCACCGAGCAGGCAGCGCAAATCCAGAACATGATTTTGCAAGGTTATGATGCCATCGTCATCAATGCCGCATCGCCAACCGCTCTTAACGGCGCAGTGAAAGAAGCCTGCGATGCAGGCATCACCGTCGTTTCGTTCGACGGCATTGTCACCGAACCTTGCGCATGGCGTATTGCGGTTGACTTCAAGGCCATGGGCGAAGGTCAGGTTGAATATCTCGCAAAGCGTCTGCCAGAAGGCGGAAATCTGCTTGAAATTCGAGGTCTTGCAGGCGTTTCCGTTGATGACGAAATGCACGCAGGTATTCAGGAAGGCGTGAAGAAGCATCCGAACTTCAAGATCGTAGGCTCTGTGCATGGTGACTGGGCTGCTGATGTTGCACAGCGCGCAGTCGCAGGCGTGCTGCCAAGCCTGCCGAAGATCGACGCCGTGGTAACGCAGGGCGGCGACGGTTATGGTGCTGCACAGGCCTTTGCCGCTGCAAAGCGCGAAACGCCGATCATTATCATGGGCAACCGTGAAGACGAACTGCAGTGGTGGAAGCAGCAGAAAGATGCGAACGGCTATGAAACCATGTCAGTTTCTATCGCCCCGGGCGTTTCAACACTCGCTTTCTGGGTCGCACAGCAGATTCTTGATGGCAAGGAAGTCAAGAAAGACCTCGTCGTTCCGTTTCTGAGCGTCAGCCAGGAATCGCTCGATAAGGATCTCGGCACTACCCAGAAGGGTGGCGTTGCGAATGTCGAATATTCGTTAGAAGACGCACAGAAGGTCATCGCAGAAGCGAAATAACTCGTTTCTCCCAAGCGGCGGGTATTGGTCATTCCAATGCCCGCCCCTCCCTTATCTCCAATACAGTTCGGATGCATGTCTCATTCAATCGACAAAGGCGAGGTCGTCGCCGCACGCAATATTCGCGTGCAGTTCGGTGCGGTTAAGGCACTGGATGGCGCTGAACTTGTTATCCATGAAGGCGAATGTGTCGGACTTGTCGGCCATAATGGCGCGGGCAAATCCACTATCGTCAATGTCATCAATGGCGGCCTTACCCCGCATGAAGGCACCCTCTCCTATCACGGTGAGGCAGGCCATGGCGTGGCGACTGCCCGCAAGCACGGCATCCGCTGCGTCTTTCAGGAGCTGTCGCTCTTCCCCAATCTGACAATTGCGGAAAATGTCCGCATCATGCAGCGCGGCCTTACGGGCGCGAACTGGCGCGGCAAGGCTGTTGATCTCATTGCAAAAAAGCTCAGTGAGATTTTCCCGGGTCACAAGATCGACTGCTCGGCAACCGTTGATGAGTTGTCCATTGCCGAACGGCAGATGGTTGAAATCGCCATCAACTTTACCGCCCCCGGCACTCCGCCGAAGCTCGTCATTCTCGACGAACCGACCTCGTCGCTCGATGCAGGCATTGCTGCACAGCTGATGGCCTATGTCCGTCGCTTTGTCGGCACAGGTGGTTCGGTGATCCTCATTTCGCATATGCTCGGTGAAATCCTCTCAACATCCGACCGCATCGTCGTGATGAAGGACGGTAAGATTGTCGCCAATCGCACAGCAGGCGATTTCACAAACCGCAGCCTTGTCGAAGCGATGGGCAGTGTCGAACGTGAAAAAGCGGCACGCCGCGCGGCAAAAGCCGACACGACAGGCATAGCTGTTCTCTCTGCAAAAAAGCGTCCCCATGACAGCAAGACGTTTCAGGCTTTCAAGGGCGAAGTTATCGGCCTCGCTGGGCTTGCCGGTCATGGTCAAACCAAGATGCTACTCGATCTCTATTATGCGCGTCGACCAAACTGGTTGCCCGCACGCAATTGCGAAATCGCCTTCGTGGCCGGCGATCGCAGCCTTAACGGCACGTTTCCGCTCTGGAGCATTCTGCACAATCTCACCATTGGTTCGCTTGATCGCCTCTCATCGCTGAAGCTTGTCGATCAGTCACGCGAAGACCAGCTTGGCGGACAGTGGAAAGACAAGATCCAGATCCGCACACCAGATATGGGCAATCGCGTTCTTTCGCTTTCAGGCGGCAATCAGCAGAAAGTGCTTTTTGCCCGCGCACTTGCCACCACTGCCAATGCCATTCTGATGGATGACCCCATGCGTGGCGTGGATGTTGGCACCAAGCAAGAAGTCTATGAAATCCTGCGCCATGAAGCAGAAAATGGCCGTACTTTTGTCTGGTATTCCACCGAAATGGACGAGATCGAACTATGTGATCGTGTCTATGTCTTCCGCGACGGTGCAATCGTGACAGAACTGGTCGGCGACGAAATCACGGAAAAGAACGTGCTTGCTGCATCCTTTGAGGGAGGACACGAATAATGCGTCTCTCCGCTTCATCTCTCCGCCTGCTTACACCGGTTTTCTCGCTTGCTTTGCTGCTGGCTGCTGTGTTCTACATGCAGCCGCGTGCCATGAGTTATACCGGCCTTAACCTGCTGTTCAATCTCGCAGTACCGATTGCACTCGCAACAATCGCGCAGATGCTCATCATGGCGGTCAATGATCTTGACCTCTCGATGGGAACCTTCGTGAGCTTCGTGGTCTGTGTAGCTGCGACCTATCTCAACACGGCTCCAGTGATTGGCGTTCTGATCCTTGCAGCAGCCATCGCAGCCTATGCTGCACTGGGTGCTATCATCCATCTGCGCAATCTGCCATCCATTGTCGTCACACTCGGCATGAGTTTCGTCTGGGGTGGCTTTGCAGTTCTGCTCTTGCCATCACCCGGCGGTCAGGCGCCTGACTGGGCACGCTGGATAATGACGACCAAGCCGCCATTTATACCTATGGCAATCGTTGCAAGCATTCTGATTGCTATTGTCACGCATTTCATCGTCATGCGCACAACCTTCGGTGTGCTTATGCGTGGCGCAGGCGGCAATGCCCGCTCCATTGAGCGTGCTGGCTGGTCGATTACCGCAATCCGCGCGGGAACCTATGCGCTTGCTGCTTTTTTTGCGGTGCTTGCAGGGATTGCGCTCGTGGGACTGACCACCTCGGCAGATGCCAATATCGCGCTGCGCTATACGCTGCTCTCCATTGCCGGTGTCATTCTTGGTGGTGGTGAATTTGTTGGCGGTCGCATTTCTCCCATTGGAGCAGTCATCGGGGCGCTGACACTTACCCTTGCTGGTTCATTCCTCTCCTTCATGCGTATCTCACCCGACTGGCAGATTGGCGCGCAGGGCGGAATCCTCATTCTCGTGCTGGCGCTTCGCCTCTTCCTCAATCGCCTCGACCGCCGGGAGAAAAAGCAATGAGCGCTGTCTCCGTTCTCACAAATCGTCCATGGATATGGTCGTTCATCGCAACCATTGCGGTCTGGGTCATCACCGTATTGTTTACGGGTGGCGCGGGTGCCGCAGGGCTTTCTCACGCGGCTTTCACCTTCGCATCGTTCTCGGTGATTGTCGGTCTCGGGCAGATGTTCGTTATCACGCTTGGTCCCGGCAATATTGATCTGTCGGTGCCTGCAACCATGACCCTTGCCGCAACATTGGCTTTGAAGCTGATGGACTCGCAAGACAGCATGGTGTTGGCAGGGCTTGCTGTTGCACTTCTGATCGGCCTTGGCATTGGCATCTGCAATTATGCGCTGATCAAGCTGCTGCGGATCCCGCCAATCATCGCAACCCTGTCGATGAGCTTTCTTATCCAGTCGACCGCCATATGGAGCAATCGCGGTCTGCGCGTTAAGCCGCCTGAAGTTCTGGCACAGTTTACCACCTCCTCTGTCTTTGGCATTCCCAATGTTGCAATCGTGGCGCTGCTCTTGTCGGTGTTAGGCTGGGCGCTACTCAAGAAAAGCATTTATGGTCGATGGATTTCAGCCATCGGGCAAAACCCCTTTGCTGCACGTATGGCAGGGGTTCCGGTTGATGGCACACGCTTCGTCACCTATCTGCTCTGCGCAGTTCTGGCTTCGCTCTGTGGCTTCCTGCTTGCCTGCTTTTCTGGTGGTGCAGCACTCAATATGGGCGCTGAATATCTTCTGATGTCGATTGCAGTCGTAATCATTGGTGGCACGGCAGTAGCAGGTGGCGATTCCAACATCCCCGGTATTTGGGGTGCCGCACTCTTCATGTTCCTCATAGTCTCAATGCTCAACACCTATGGCTTTGGTGCCGGTGTTCGTTTGGTCCTGACGGGGCTCACCATCATTGCTGTGATTTTCCTTGCCAGCAGCCGCAGACCTGAGCGTTAACGCATGTCACCCAAAAGTGGAAACCGGTTTTGGGTGACATGCGCAAAAACAAACGGAGAGCGCGAACGCGGTGGATACGATTAAGCGCGACACGCACTAAGCAACATTCCCCGGAGTAATTTCCTTGTCTCAAAATCATTCGATTTACGAAATTCACGATGAACGCTTCAGACAGATGTTCGTGTCGAGCGCTGGTCTTGATGAACTTTACAGCGATTGTCGGTGGGCTGAAGGCCCGGTCTGGTTTAGTGATCTGAACTGCCTGCTCTGGAGCGATATTCCCAACCAGCGTATTTTGCGCTGGGTGCCGGAAGGCGGCGTTTCTGTGTTCCGCCAGCCTTCAAATTTTGCCAATGGCAATACGCGCGACCGTGAAGGACGGCTCGTTTCCTGTGAACATGGCGGGCGCCATGTTACGCGAACGGAAGTTGATGGCAGCATTACCGTGCTTGCAGAGAGTTATCAGGGCAAGAAGCTCAACGCACCAAATGATGTTATCGTACGCTCTGACGGCACCATTTGGTTTACCGATCCGACCTACGGAATCTTGGCAGACTATGAAGGCTATAAAGCCGATCCCGAACAGCCAACGCGCAATGTCTATCGACTTGATCCTAAAAGCGGTGATCTTACTGCCGTCATCACAGACTTTGTGCAGCCAAATGGCCTCGCCTTTTCGCCCGATGAAACAAAGCTCTTTGTTGCCGACAGCGCCTATAGCCACGACGAAAAGGCACCCCGCCATATCCGGGTCTTCGATATCGTTGATGACGGCAAGCGCGTCACGGGTGGTAATATTTTCTGCACGATAGAGAACGGCCTGCCAGATGGCTTCCGCTTCGATACGGATGGCAATCTTTGGACAAGTGCAGGCGACGGCGTGCATTGCTTCTCGCCAGAAGGCCAGCTTCTCGGCAAGATCAAGACGCCACAAACTGTTGCAAATGTCACTTTTGGCGGCCCACGTCGCAACCGACTTTTCATTGCGGCGACGAAATCGCTCTACGCGGTCTATTTGACCGTCACGGGTGCGCAGTATCCGTAGTTAAAAAAGCGGCGACTTGTCAAAAAGCTAAGTCGCCGCTGAATAATACTCAAACTAATTGATATTAAAACAGCCTTTCCACGTCCCAGCTCTAAAACTGACTAAGCGGTGCGTAATGCATATATTATTTCTATATTCAAAATGAACCGTCTTCGTTTCACGAATAGATTATGCGAATCGAATTCGGCCTGCATATCTGGAGCCAGAAATAACAATACATTCACACTTATTTAAACACGAGATGCCCCATTTAAAAGAACCGTCAATGATACGGAAAAGTTTTGAAACAAAATTGATCCAATTTGCGTGACAAAGTTAAGTAAACAGTAAAATATATGATCATTTTTACGATCATCAACAAATCATTTAAATTAGATAACTCTACTTTAATACAAATTTTTATTAGTAATTATTTATGCTTGCGCTTAATCATTGAAACATCTCTGTCTTTTTGTTTTATCGCATTATCCGAACGCAAAACCGGTTCGCACTTTTGCTATAAATGCCCTAATTTATCTTATGCAGATTGCTTTAGTTGCAGCTGTTCGTGCCCTGGTGCGCGATAGCGAATATGGCAACCCCGTACTCCGTAATATTCGACGTCGACTTCAACACCGAAAACACTGCGAATACATTCGGCCCTTAGTACCTCGCGCGGAGTACCTAGCGCCACAATCTGCCCCTTGTTCATCACCGCGATACGATCACAGAACATCGCCGCATGGTTGAGGTCATGAAGTGCAGCAACAACCGTTAGCTCTTGACGCCTTACAAGATCGAGCAATCCAATCTGGTGACCAATGTCGAGGTGATTGGTCGGCTCATCCAGAAGCAAAATCTGAGGCTCCTGCGCCAGCGCACGAGCAATATGCACGCGCTGACGTTCACCGCCTGAAAGCGTATGCCAATACCGATTTGCCAGATGCCCCATATCCACATTGGCTAAAGCCCTTTCGACAATGACATCGTCCACATCAGACCATGGCGATAACGCGCCCAGATAGGGTGTCCGCCCAA